>DASXBS010000223.1:0-3679 GCA_036491555.1 Casimicrobiaceae bacterium | reverse complement strand
CTCGGGCTCGACTTGATGGTCGCGGCAGTGCTGCTGAAACTCGCGAAGATCGCGCGCGTAGGCCTGCACCGAATTGTTGCCCAGACCGCGCTCGACTCGCAGGCGGTCGAGATGGCGCTCGATGATCTGGTCCCAGTCCCGATCTCTGTCCTGATCCCAGCCCCGCGCCGCAGCGGGAGCATCCGCGCGCGACGCAGATTTTGGGCTGAGCCTGGGTTTCACGCCGCTCCGTTCTGAGCCGGGACATCGTCGAGCCGCTCAACCAGCGCCGCGCGCAGCCGCCGCATCGCATCGAGCTCGACGACTTTTCCGCCGCTCGCATCGCTGATGTAGAAAACGTCGAGCGCCTGGTCGGCGTTGGTCGAAATGCGCGCGAGATGGATCACCATCCCGAGCTTGAACAGCGTATGCGTGATCGCGAACAACAAGCCGACCCGATCCTGGGTGAAGACGTCTACCAGCGTGTATTGCTCGGAGCTGCGGTTGTCCACCGTAATTTCGGTCGCCACTCGGCGCACGAATTTGCGCCCGGCCACGCGCGAGCGCTGCGCCTCGGCCACCATCGCCTCGAGGTCGCGCTGGCCGGCCAGCACGGCTTCGAGGTCGCGCTCGACGCGGAGCCAACGCTCCTCTTCCATCGCCATCCCCCCGGCGCCGTGCGAGACGCGAAAGACGTCAAGCGCGACGTCGTCGGCGCGGGTCGTGATGCGCGCGGAGAGGATGTTGAGATTGTTGGCGGTAAGCACGCCGGCAATCTTTGAAAACAATCCCGGCTGATCGCGTGTGGCCACGATAAATTCGCTGAACTCGAGCTCGGGAAAATGGCGATGGCGGCAGACCAGCGCCTGCCCGCCCAGCGCGCCCATCAGCTCGAAGTGAGTCGGGATGTCGTCTTCGGGGACCGTGAGGAAGTAGCGATCAGGCATCAGGTCGAGAAACGCCGCGACCTCTTCAGGCGCCGCGCCCAGAGGGGCAAGCCGCTCGCGCACTGCCGCTTTGACCAGGGCGAGCCGCCGCTCCGGATCGACCGCTTCGCGATCGCCCTGCTCCAGAATCTTGAGCGTGCGCATGTAGAGGTCGCTCAGCAGCATGTCGCGCCAGTTGTTGTAAACGTTGGGCGCCACCGCGCGCATGTCGGCGAAGGTCATCAGGTAGAGCGCCTTCAGCCGGTCGATCGAGCCGACCGCGCGCGCGAACTCCTCGACCGTGCGCACGTCGTCGACGTCGCCCTTCTGCGCCACCTGCGACATCATCAGATGGTTCCGCACCAGGAACACTACCAGGTCGGTCTCCTCGCCATCGAGTCCCAGGCGCCGCGAGACCTCGGCCGTAAGCAACGCGCCGCGTTCGTGATGGTCGTGGCCATGGCCCTTGCCGATATCGTGCAGGACCAGGGCGAGAAAAATGAACGGCAGCGCGGTGACCTCGCGCGCGACTTCGGTCAGCAGCGGATTGCTGTCCTTGAACTCGCCCGCGCGCAGCCGTTCGAGCTCGCGCACCGCGGCCAGCGAGTGCCGGTCGACCGTGTAGATGTGGTAGAGGTCGTGCAGCACGCGCGCGTACAGATTGCCGAACTCGGGAATCACCGCGCCCAGCACGCCCGCGCGATGCATCGCCTCCAGCGTCTCGGCCACGCGCTGGCGCCCCGACAGGATTCCCATCAGCGCCATCCCGGTCCGCGGGTCGCATCGAAAAGCGTCGTCGATAAGCCCCAGGCTGTCGCGCACCTGCTGATAGGCGCTGCCCGAAAGCTCCACGCCGTGCGCCTGGCAATCGGCGAAAATGGTCAGCAGATTGATCGGCGCGCGGGTGAAGAATTCCTTTTCGGCAATGGCGAGCAGGCGGCCCTGGATCAGCACTCCGGGACGAATCTGGCGTCCGCCGGTGCGCCGCATGAAGCGCCCGACGGCAGGATCCTCGGTGACGCGCGCGATGAGCCCCTCGGAGAAGCGATGGATGGCCGCGGCCTGCGCGTAGTAAAAGCGCATCAGCGCGGAAGACGCGCTGCCCGAGGCGTCGGCGGTGGTGGTATCGGTAAAACCCAGCAGCGGAGCAATCCGCTCCTGGTACTCGAACGTGAGCTGATCGAAATGGCGCCCACTTAGAAAGTGCAGCGAATTGCGCACGCGGTAAAAAAAATCCTGCGCGCGCAGTACTTCCTCGAGCTCGGCCTCGCTGATGATCGCCTTTTGCACCAGCTCGGGCAGCGAGTGCACCTTGTACTTGACCTTGGCCAGCCACAGTGCCGTGTGCAGATCGCGCAAGCCGCCCTCGCCCTCCTTTAGTTGCGGCTCGAGCAGATAGATCGAATCGCCGTAGTGGCGATGGCGGTCGCGGCTTTCCTCGAGCTTGGCCTGGAAGAACTTCTGCTGGTTGCGGTTGAGAACCTCGTCGATCAGCGTCTGGTCGAGCGCCGCCCACAGCTTCTCTTCACCCGCGAGAAAACGGATGTCGAGGATCGCGGTCTTCTCCTTTAGATCGTCGTTAGCCGCGCGCACGGATTCGCGCACGTTGCGCACCGCCTGGCCGACCGTGAGTCCCGCGTCCCATAGCGCGTGCAGAATTATTTCGGTCACGACCTCGGCGTAAGGGCCGGGTTTGTAGTCGTGCAGGAACAGGAGGTCGATGTCGGACTGCGGATTGAGCTCGCGGCGGCCGTAGCCGCCGCGCGCGATCACCGCCAGGCGCTGGTTCAAGCGTGAGAAGCGGCGCGAATGATGGTAATCGGCGTAGCGATAGAGCGCGCGCACCAGCCGGTCGATGCATCCGGTATACTCGCGCACGATCTCCATCCCGCCCGCGCCGGAGAAATGGCGTCGCGCGAGCTCCTCGCGCACCGCGTTGAGCCAGACGCGCGTGGCCGGTCCGGGCCGCCCGCCGCTTTGGAACTCCGTGTAGAGCGAATCTTCGTCGCGCGCGACCGCAGACAGCGCGACGAGCGTGCCCTCGCTCGCCATTGAAACCGGCGCTTCGCTCACAGATTGCCCACTGCGGCATCGGCGTTAAAATAGTGGACCACTGCTTCGGCGATACCCTGCGCCAACACCTGCTGGTACTGCGCGGAAGCGAGACGCGCCGCCTCGTCCCGATTGGAGAGAAAGCCGCACTCGACCAGCACCGCTGGCATCTGCGCGCCCACCAGCACGTAGAACGGCCCACGCATCGCTCCGAGCGCACTCACCTGCGCTCCCAATGACGCGTTGAGGTCGGCTGCGGTCTGCGCCTCGATCATCGAGGCGAGCGCAACCGACTCGTTGGCCTTATACTGCTGGCGCATATCGCTCAGAATGTAGTTTAGGTCGCCCCCCGTCGCGGTGCCATAGGCGCCTCCGCTTGCGTTCTCCATCGCCGCGAGCCGCATCGTCGCCCGATCTGTCGTGTTATTCAGATAATACGTCTCGATTCCAGTCGTTGCGGCGGCGGGACTCGAGTTGAGATGAATCGAGATGAACAAGTCGGCACCGGCCTTGTTGGCAAACGCCGTGCGGTCGGCGAGCGTAACGAAATAGTCACCCGTGCGAGTGAGTATTGCGTGGACGCCGCGACGCTCGAGCTCGCCCTGGAGCCGCAGCGCGATTTGCAACGCCAGGTCCTTCTCCAGCAGCGGCGCGCCGGCCTCGGTGCCGGAGTCGTAACCGCCATGGCCGGGGTCGATCACGACCACGGGCTGGCGCTCCGG
>DASXBS010000222.1:0-10388 GCA_036491555.1 Casimicrobiaceae bacterium | reverse complement strand
ACGCTCGGACTTTCCAAGCTGGTCGTTTTCTACGACGACAACGGGATTTCCATCGACGGCCAGGTGAAGGGCTGGTTTACCGACAACACGCCGCGCCGTTTCGAGGCGTATGGCTGGCAGGTGATCGCTGGCGTCGACGGCCACGACGTCGACGCCGTCGATGCTGCGATCGATCGTGCGCACGACAGCGCCGGACGGCCGACGCTGATTTGCTGCAAGACCGTCATCGGGAAAGGCTCGCCCAACCGCGCGGGTACCGACCTCGCACACGGCCAGGCGCTGGGCGAGAAGGAAGTCGCGCTCACGCGTGAGGCACTGGGGTGGACCGAGCCTGCGTTCACGATTCCCGCGGCGGCGTACGCCGGCTGGAACGCGCTGGCGCCGGGCGCCGCGGTCGAGCGCGCGTGGAGCGCGCGCTTCGCGGCGTATCGCGCGGCGCACTCCCAGCTTGCCGATGAATTCGAGCGGCGCATGCGCGGCGAGCTGCCGTCAGCGTTCGCCGCGCGCGCCGACGCGCTGCTGGCGCAGCAGGCCGCGAAGGCCGAGAGCATCGCCACGCGCAAGGCTTCGCAGCAGGCGATCGAAGCGCTCGCTCCGGTCTTGCCCGAGCTCATCGGCGGATCGGCCGATCTCACCGGCTCGGTGTTCACCAACTGGTCGGGCAGCAAAGCGGTCAGCGCAAGCGCGCCGGGAAACTACATCAACTTCGGCGTTCGTGAATTCGCGATGAGCGCGATCGCCAACGGCCTCGCGCTGCACGGCGGGTTCATTCCCTACGTGGGCACCTTCCTGACGTTTTCCGACTATGCTCGCAATGCGTTGCGCATGGCGGCACTGATGAAGCTGCGCTCGATCTCCGTGTACACGCACGACTCGATCGGCCTCGGCGAAGACGGGCCGACGCACCAATCCGTCGAGCATGCGTCGGCGCTGCGTCTGATTCCGCACATGGACGTCTGGCGTCCATGCGACAGCGTCGAGAGCGCCGCTGCCTGGCTTGCGGCGATCGAGCGCCGCGACGGGCCGACGTGCCTGCTGTTCACGCGACAAAATGTTCCCTTCAACGCGCGCAGCGCCGCGCAGGTCGCCGCGATCCGGCGCGGCGGCTACGTGCTGTCCGACGCCCCAGGTGCGAAGTGCGTGATCATCGCGACCGGATCGGAGGTCGCGCTGGCGATGGGCGCGCAGAAGTCGCTCGCCGACGCCGGCATCGCCTCGCGCGTCGTCTCGATGCCGTGCACCAGCGTCTTCGATCGCCAGGATCCGGCGTGGCGAGCGAGCGTGCTCCCGCCGGGCGTTCCGCGCGTCGCTGTCGAGGCCGGCGTCACCGATTTCTGGCGCAGATACGTGGGCGCTGTGGACGATCGCCATGGGGCGGTCGTCGGCATCGATCGCTTCGGCGAATCCGCGCCGGCTGGGGTACTGTTCAAGCACTTCGGGTTCACCGTCGAGCATGTGGTCGCCGCGGTGAAGTCGGTCCTTTGAGGCTGCGCGAGATGCGGCCCGTTCCATCCGTTCCCGCCCGCGGCCGGCAACGCCGCGACCATTCCGGAGACAACGCATGACCATCAAAGTCGCCATCAACGGTTACGGCCGCATCGGACGCAACATCCTGCGCGGACACTACGAAGGCGGAAAAAAGCACGATCTGGCGATCGTCGCCATCAATGACCTGGGCAGCCCCGAGACCAATGCGCATCTGACGCGATATGACACGGTGCACGGCAAATTCCCCGGGAAGATCGAGGTCGACGGCGATGCGATGGTGGTCAATGGCGACCGCATCAAGGTCTTCGCGCAGCGCAATCCAGCCGAGCTGCCCTGGGCGGCGCTCGGCGTCGATGTCGTGCTCGAATGCACGGGGCTTTTCACGACCAAGGAAAAAGCGTCCGCGCATTTGAAGGGCGGCGCCAAGAAAGTGATCATCTCCGCGCCGGGCGGCAAGGACGTCGACGCGACCATCGTCTACGGCGTCAACCACCACACGCTCAAGTCCTCGCACACGGTCATCTCCAACGCGTCGTGCACGACCAACTGTCTCGCGCCGCTGGTGAAGCCGCTGCATGACAAGATCGGGGTCGTTTCCGGCCTCATGACCACCGTTCATGCCTACACCAACGATCAGGTGCTCACCGACGTCTATCACGAGGACTTGCGCCGCGCGCGCTCGGCGACGATGAGCATGATCCCCACCAAGACCGGCGCCGCCGCGGCGGTCGGTCTGGTGCTTCCCGAGCTCAACGGCAAGCTCGACGGCTATGCCATCCGCGTCCCGACCATCAATGTCTCGGTGGTCGACCTCTCGTTCATCGCAGCGCGCGATACCACGGTCGAGGAAGTGAACGCGATCATGAAGGCGGCCGCCGAGAGCGGTCCGCTCGCGGAAGTGCTCAATTACAACACCGCACCGTTGGTGTCGGTCGATTTCAACCACGACCCGGCGTCGTCGACTTTCGACGCGACGCTGACCAAGGTGGCCGGCCGGTTGGTCAAAGTGTCGAGCTGGTACGACAACGAATGGGGATTTTCGAACCGGATGCTCGATACCACGATCGCTTTGATGGCCGCCCGCTGACCGACGACGTCATGAATCCGTTCACCGCGCATCCATCTGCCGTGGGCGAGACCTACCTCGAGCACCTGCGCTTTGCGTTCGCGTTCGGCCTGCGCATGCTCGGCGGCGCGCTGGCGGCGATGGTCCACGCCGTGCTGCCGTTCGTCTTCATCACGACCGCGAGCAGAACGCTCGACGAGCTCAATGCGCTGCGCAATCGAGGCGCGCGCGCCGCACCCAAAGTCGAGCCGTGAATCCCGACAGCACCGTTACCGGCCGGTCGCGCTTGACAACATTGCCGCGTTTCGCGACTGGCTCGCCTTCGTCGAGCCGTACGATGAGGCGCACATGATGGCGATCCACCTCTCGGGGATGCAATGAGATTCAAACGACTCGCCGAGGTCGACGTCCGCGACAAGCGCGTATTCATCCGCGCCGATCTCAACGTTCCGCAGGACGCCAGCGGCGCCATTACCGACGACACGCGCATTCGCGCTTCGGTGCCTGGAATCCGCGATGCACTCGCGCGCGGCGCCGCGGTCATGGTGACCTCGCATCTCGGCCGCCCGACCGAAGGCGCGTTCAGCGCCGCCGATTCGCTTGCGCCGGTAGCGAAGCGCCTGGGTGAGCTGCTTGGCCGTGACGTGCCGCTGGTGCGCGACTGGATCGACGGCGTCGCGTGGCGGACCGCGCTGCGCCCCGGCGATCTGGTGCTGCTGGAGAACTGCCGCTTCAACGCCGGCGAGAAAAAAGATGACGAAGCGCTGGCCCGCCGTATGGCCGCGCTGTGTGACGTCTACGTCAACGACGCTTTCGGCACCGCGCACCGCGCCGAGGCAACCACGCACGCGATCGCGCGCTTCGCGCGCGTTGCGTGCGCGGGACCGCTGCTCGCCGCTGAACTCGATGCGCTGGGCAGCGCGCTGGCACATCCGGCGCGACCGCTGGTGGCGATTGTCGCCGGATCGAAGGTGTCGACCAAGCTTTCGTTGCTGACCAACCTCGCCCCCAAGGTCGACACGCTGATTGTCGGCGGAGGCATTGCCAACACCTTCATTCTCGCCACGGGCGGACGCATCGGCCGCTCGCTGGCCGAGCCCGCGCTGGTGAGCGAGGCGAGGGCCATCCTCGATCACTTCCCGGGCAGGATACCGATCCCGGTCGACGTCGTCGTGGCGTCCGAGTTCTCGGCAACGGCGCCCGCGACGCTCAAGTCCACCGCCGAGGTCGGCCCCGAGGACATGATCCTGGACATCGGTCCGCAATCGGTGCTCGCACTGCGCGCATTGATCTCGCGCGCCGGGACCATCGTGTGGAATGGCCCGGTCGGCGTGTTCGAGTTCGATGCCTTCGCCGGCGGGACGCGCGAGCTCGCGAACGCAGTCGCCGACTCGGCGGCTTATTCGATCGCGGGCGGCGGCGACACCGTCGCCGCGATCAACAAGTTCGGAGTCGCCGATCGCATCGATTACATTTCCACCGCGGGTGGCGCATTCCTCGAATTCCTCGAGGGCAAGACGCTGCCCGCGGTCGGCGTGCTCGAAAGCCGCGCCGATGGCTGAGCGCGCAGTCCTACCGAAGCACACAGGAGTCACCATGCAGCGCGCAACGAAGATCGTCGCCACGCTCGGACCGGCGAGCAATTCTCCGGATGTGCTCACACGCATGCTCGCTGCCGGGGTCGACGTCGTGCGCCTGAATTTTTCGCACGGGGTCGCCGCCGATCACCAGGCGCGCGCGCTCATGGTCCGCGATGCCGCACGCGCGCTTCGACGCGAGGTCGCTATCATGGCCGATCTGCAGGGACCGAAGATTCGGGTGGGCAAGTTCGAGGGCGGCAAGGCGGTGCTCAAGACAGGATCGACCTTCATCCTCGACGCCGAGTGCGCGCTCGGCAACGACCAGCGCGCCGGCCTCGACTACAAGGAGCTGCCGCAGGACGTCGGACCCGGAGCGATCCTGTTGCTCGACGATGGCCTCATCCGGCTGCGCGTCGAATCGGTCGCGGGAAGCGCGATCACCACATACGTCGAGGCAGGCGGCGTGCTGTCGAACAACAAGGGCATCAACCGACAGGGAGGAGGGCTCACCGCGCCGGCGCTGACGGCCAAGGACATGGAGGACATGAAGACCGCGGTGGCGATCCAGGCTGACTACCTCGCGGTGTCGTTTCCCAAGAACAAGGAAGACATGTACATGGCGCGACAACTGCTGCGCGCCGCAGGGGGCGACGCGCTGCTCATCGCCAAGATCGAGCGCGCTGAGGCGATCACCGCGCTGGCCGAGATCATCGACGCATCCGACGGCATCATGGTCGCGCGCGGCGATCTCGCCGTCGAGGTCGGCAATGCCGCGGTGCCGGGATTGCAGAAGCGCATGATCCGCATGGCGCGCGAGCGCAACAAGCTCACGATAACGGCGACGCAGATGATGGAGTCGATGATCAACAATCCGGTGCCCACCCGCGCGGAAGTCTCCGACGTCGCCAACGCGGTGCTCGACGGCACCGATGCGGTGATGCTCTCGGCGGAGACGGCCGCCGGTCGCTTCCCGGTCGAGACGATTGAAACCATGAGCCAGATCTGCGTCGAGGCGGAGAAGTCCGATCCCGTCGCGCTCGACCGCGATTTTCTGGATCGCACTTTCACCCGCATCGACCAGTCGATCGCGATGGCCACGCTGTTCACGGCGTTCCATCTGCAGGTGAAGGCGATCGCCTCGCTGACGCAATCCGGATCGACGGCGTTGTGGATGTCCCGACACAACTGCGGATGCCCCATCTATGCGCTCACGCCGGTGCTCTCCTCGCAGCGGCGCATGGCGCTGTACCGCAACGTGCAGCCGCTGTTCCTCGAGCAGAGCACCGACCGCGACGCCGTGCTGCAGGCGGCCGAGGATCTGCTGCTGGACAAGGGTCAGGTGGCCAAGGGCGATCTGATCGTGCTCACCATCGGCGAGCCGATGGGCAAGTCGGGCGGTACCAACGCGCTCAAGATCGTGCGCGTGGGCGAGCATCGCTAGACCGCCAGACCACGCGATCCAAGCGCGCGGCACGCCGCCGCCCGAGCGCGTCACGCGCTGAGCGCGCGCATCTCGCGATAGAGGTCGCTCTTGCCTTCGAAGCCGATGCCGGGCAAGTCGGGCATGGTGATGTAGCTTTGTTCGACGCGCACACCGTCCGGAAATCCGCCGTACGGCTGGAACAGATCGGGATAACTCTCATTGCCGCCCAGTCCGAGCCCGGCCGCGATGTTGAGCGACATCTGGTGGCCGCCGTGCGGCACGCAGCGCGCGGGTGACCAGCCATGCGTTCTAAGCACCGCGAGCGTGCGCTGGTATTCGCACAACCCGTACGAGAGCGCGCAGTCGAACTGCAGCCAGTCGCGATCGGGCCGCATGCCGCCGTAGCGAAGGAGGTTGCGCGCGTCCTGGTGGCTGAACAGGTTTTCGCCGGTCGCCATCGGTCCGGGGTAGAACTCGGCCAACGCCGCCTGCAACTGGAAGTCGAGCGGGTCGCCCGCTTCCTCGTACCAGAACAGCGGGTAGTCGCGCAGCATCTTCGCGTAGGCCACCGCGGTTTCCAGATCGAAGCGGCCATTGGCGTCGACGGCGAGCCGTGCGTCGGGGCCGATCTCGGCGAGCACGGCTTCGATGCGCGCGCGGTCTTCGTCGAGGGACGCGCCGCCGATTTTCATCTTGACCACGGCGTATCCACGATCGAGGTAGCCGCGCATCTCGGCGCGCAAGGCACCCAGATCCTTGCCCGGATAGTAGTAGCCCCCCGCGGCGTACACGAAGACGCGCGGATTCGCGGTCAGTCCGTGCCGCTTCGCGAGCAGGCGGAACAGCGGCTGATTGGCGATCTTGGCGACGGCGTCCCATACCGCCATGTCCAGCGTGCCGACCGCCACCGAGCGTTCGCCGTGGCCGCCCGGCTTCTCGTTGGCCATCATCGCGGCCCACACGCGATCCGGATCGAGGTTGGTCCCGGCGCGGTCGAGCAGGCCGCCCGGGTCGGCTTCGAGCAGGCGCGGCGCGAAGCGCTCGCGGATCAGGCCGCCCTGACCGTAGCGTCCGTTGGAATTGAAGCCGTAGCCGACGACGGTCCGCCCATCGCGCACGACGTCGGTGACGACCGCGACCAGGCTGGTCGTCATCTTGGAAAAATCGATGTACGCATTGCGAATCGGCGAGGCGATCGGCTTGGTGACTTCGCGTACGTCGACGATGCGCACTGACATGGCTCCCTCGCGAGGGTAGGTTAGTCGATCCGGTCATTATGACGAGTTCGTGCGGCCCAGGCCACGGACCGGCAGCGGTCATCGAAAACGCGCCTTGCTGCGAGCTAACCATGTGGTTAACATCCGGGCGATGACTACGCCGCAGACGAGTTCGCTGGAACGGCCGGCAGCCAGGCGACCCGTCCGCGCCTCGATGCGTCCGGTGCGCGATCCCGAGCGCACGCGCGCGTCGATCCTGGCAGCCGCGACGGCCGAGTTCGCACGACACGGGCTGGGCGGCGCGCGCGTCGATCGCATCGCGGAGCGTGCCGGCTCGAACAAGCGCATGCTGTACTACTACTTCGGCGACAAGGAAGGATTGTTCCAGGCGGTCCTCGAACAGACCTACGCCGATATCCGCAGCGCGGAGCAGAAGCTGAACCTGCTTGACGCGACGCCCGAAGACGGCGTACGCCGGCTCATCGAACTGACCTGGGCTTACTACATCGCGCATCCCGAATTCCTCACGCTGCTCAACAGCGAGAACCTGCACCGGGCAAAGCACCTCAGGAAATCGTCGCGCATCCGCGAGATGAACTCACCGCTGATCGAGACGCTCGCAGAGCTGCTGCGACGCGGGCAGCGCGCCGGCTCGTTCCGCAAGGGAGTCGACCCGCTGCAGCTCTACATATCGATCGCCGCGCTGGCGTATTTCTACCTGTCCAACCGGCACACGCTGTCGACGGTGTTCGCGCGCGATCTTTTCAGTCCGAAGGAGCGCAAGGCGCGCGTGACGCACATGTGTCAGATGGTCCTCGGATTCCTTGCGCCTCCTGCCTCAGCGCGGCGTACACGTTGACAGGGTCGGCGACGCCCGTTAGCCTTATAACCAGATAGTTAATAAAACGGAAGCTCGAGGCCACTGCGCCTCGCGGAGGATACCTTCATGACCCGCCAAGTCTCTCGCGGCGCACGCCGCCTGCTCGATTCCGAGTACTCGCGTCCACTGATCCTGATCGTCGCCGTGTTCGTGCTGTGGGACATCGTTATCCGCATCTTCCGGATCCCGCCTTACCTTATTCCGGCGCCGTGGGACGTAGCCAAAATGATGGTCGCGGAGTGGCCGCGCCTGCTGCGCGAGAGCCTGGTGACGGGATACGCGACGCTCGGCGGCTTCGGCATGTCGATTCTGTTCGGCATCCCGGTGGCGATGCTCATCGCCTACTCGCGGCTGGTGGAGAGCTATGTCTACCCGCTGCTGGTCTTCTCGCAAAGCGTTCCCAAGATCGCGATCGCGCCGCTGTTCGTGGTCTGGTTCGGTTTCGGGATTTTTCCGAAGGTCATTTCGGCGTTCCTGCTGGGCTTTTTCCCGGTGGTGGTGGCCACCGTTATGGGCTTCAAGTCGGTCGAGCCCGACATGATCGACCTCGCGCGCTCGATGCGCGCCACCCGCTGGCAGATGTTCATCAAGTTCAGCCTGCCGCACGCCCTGCCCAGCATCTTCAGCGGCCTCAAGGTCTCGGCCACCCTCGCGGTCGTTGGCGCCGTGGTGGGCGAGTTCGTGGGCTCCAACTCCGGTATCGGCTACGTGCTGCAGATCGCCAACGGTAACTTCGACCTGCCGCTGATGTTCGCGGCGCTCTTCGTGCTGTCGATGATGGGGGTCATCCTGTTCGCGCTGGTCGACCTCGTAGAAAAGCTCATGATTCCGTGGCACCAGTCGCATCGCGCCGATGTGATGGCCGTCACTGCCTGATACGTCGTTCAATCCCGCAAGGAGGCATCAATGAAGTCGCTGAAATATCTCGCGCTGGCGTGCGTCGCGCTTGCATGCAGCACCGGCATTGCGCACGCCCAGCCCAAGGACAAGGTCGTCCTGATGCTCAACTGGTACCTCTACAGCGAGCACGCGCCGTTTTTCATCGGCAAGGAGCGCGGCTACTACGAGCAGGAGGGCATCGACCTCGACATCCAGGAGGGTCGTGGCTCGGGCGTGACGGTGCAGGCAGTCGCGGCCAACACGGCGACCTTCGGCTACGTCGACGTGCCCACCATGATCAAGGCCGCTGCCAAAGGCGCTCCGGTCAGGGCCGTCGGCGTGGTGCTGCAGCTTTCGCCGATGTCGGTGATGGGCTTCGCCGACAAGAACATCCGCACGCCGAAGGACATCGCCGGCAAGACTGTCGCGGTCACGCCCGGCGATTCGATGTCGCAGATCTGGCCGCTGTTCCTGAAAAAGACCGGCATCAACGAGACCGACTTCAAGACCGTCGCCGGTGACGCCCAGACCAAGCTCAATGCGGTGATGACTGGGCAAGCCGACCTCCTGCTCGGGTACGTGATGGATCAGGCGATCAAGCTGCAGGATGCGACCGGCAAGCCCATCTATCCCATCCGCTTCGCGGACTACGGCGTCAACATGATCAGCTCCGGTATCATCGTCAACAGCGAGACGCTCAAAACCAAGCCCGACATGGTCAAGCGTTTCCTGCGCGCAACCACTCGTGCACTGGAAGACGCCGAAAAGAACCCCGAGGCCGCGGTCGATGCAATGCTCAAGGCCAATCCCAAAGCCGGCGTGCGCGACACGCTGATCATCGGACTCAAGCAGACTACAGCGCTCTACCACACCAAGGAGACGGCGAATCAGCGACCGATGCGCGCGACCATGGCCAACGTCGGCGATTCGCTGGATCTGCTCGCGCAATACGGCGGGCTCGATCCGGCGACCAAGGGCAAGCCACAGGATTGGGTCGTGCTCGATTACCTTCCGTGAACGGCGCATGAGCGGCTCATGGGCGTGATCGGACGCCTTGGCACGACGGTATTTCAGTGAGCGCTGGACTTCCCGGCGGGATCGCGCCGACGCGCTGCGCCCTCATTAGCGTGCGCGGCGTGGCCAAGTCCTACGCCTCGCGCGAAGGCGTGATCGAATCGCTCAAGCCGCTCGCCTTCGACATCTGTGAGGGCGAGTTTGTCTCGGTGGTGGGTCCGAGCGGTTGCGGCAAGAGCACCCTGCTCAAGCTGATCGCCGGTCTGCTGCCAGCGTCCGCGGGATCGATCGAGATCGAAGGCACTCCCGTCGACGGGCCGGCACCCAACATCGGCATCGTGTTCCAGAGTCACGTCCTGCTCGCGTGGCGGACCGTGCTCGAGAACATCATGCTGCAGATCGAGGTGCGCAAGCTCCCTCGTGGAACGGGCGCGGCGCGAGCTCGGGAGCTCGTCGACATGGTCGGGCTCAAGGGCTTCGAGAACAAGCTTCCCTGGCAACTTTCCGGAGGCATGCAGCAGCGCGCGTCGATCTGCCGCGCGCTGGTGCACGATCCCGCGATCCTGCTCATGGATGAGCCATTCGGTGCACTCGATGCGATGACGCGCGAGAAAATGAATCTCGAGCTGCAGCGCATCTGGGCGGCAGCGCGCAAGACCGTGCTTCTCATCACGCACAGCATCCCCGAATCGATCTTCCTGTCCGATCGCGTTCTGGTGATGACCGAGCGTCCGGGCTCGATTGCGGCGATCTACGACGTCCCGCTGCCGCGGCCCCGCACGCTGGCGATGATGGGCGGTACGGAGTTCGGCGGATTGGCACAGAAGATCCGCGCCCACTT
>DASXBS010000221.1:0-5640 GCA_036491555.1 Casimicrobiaceae bacterium | reverse complement strand
CCTTTCTCGGCAGTTACTACATCAACGACTTCAATCTCTTCGGACGCACCTACCGCGTGCAGGCGCAGGCCGATGGCGGGCAGCGCGGCCAGCCCGACGACGTCAACCGGTTTTACGTGCGTACCGACGGCGGAACCATGGTGCCGCTGTCCACACTGGTCAGCAGCCGGCCGCTCAACGGTCCGCAGTATTTCGAGCGTTACAACGTCTATAGCGCAGCCACCATCAACGGAACCAATGCGCCGGGCTACAGCTCGGGACAGGCGATCGTTGCGATGGAGGAACTCGCTCGCGCGCTGCCCTCGGGCTTCGCCTACGAATGGAGCGAGGCGACCTACCAGGAAAAAAAGACTGGCGGCCAGACCGGATACATCTTTGCCGTGTCGCTGTTGTTCGTCGTCCTGGTGCTAGCTGCGCTCTACGAGAGCTGGACGATGCCGGTCGCCATCCTACTGGTGATTCCATTCGGCGTGTTCGGTGCGTTCCTGGGTCTTTTCCTGCGAAGCTTCGACAACAATGTCTACACCCAGATCGGCCTGATCATGCTCGTTGGGCTGGCGGCGAAGAATGCGATCCTCATCGTCGAGTTCGCCAAGCTCAAGCGCGAGCAGGGCGAATCGATCGAGCAGGCCGCCCTCGACGGCGCGAAGCTGAGGCTTCGTCCGATCCTGATGACCTCGTTCGCCTTCATCCTTGGCACCGTTCCACTGGCGATCGCGCTCGGCGCAGGCGCCGGCGCGCGCCAGGCATTGGGCACGACGGTGGTGTTCGGCATGCTCATCGCTACCTTGGTCGGCGTGTTCTTCATTCCCGTGTTCTACGTTTTGCTCCAGCGCGTGAGTGAGCGCCAGTGGCCCTTCAGGCGCGCCGACGCTGCGCCGCCCGGCGGCGGTGGCGCTCAGGCGGGCGCGCCTCCATCGCCTGCGCCCGGGGACTAGCGGGAGCTGCAGCCATGATCGATTCAACGCGAAGCGACGGAAGACTTCGGAGGGGGGCGATAGCGCTGGTGCTTGCGCTGCCGTTATCGGCGTGCATGGTTGGCCCGGACTACCGCCGCCCCGACGTCGACGTGCCCGCGACCTGGCGGCTCGGAGACGTCGAGACCGGCGAGATCTCCAACATCGCCTGGTGGGATCAGTTCCAGGATCCGGTGCTATCAGACCTCGTGCGGACGGCCCTCGCGAGCAACAAGGATCTCAAAGTGGCGGCTGCCAACGTCGATCAGGCCGCCGCGCAATACGGCATCGTGCACTCCGCACAGTTTCCTCAGCTCAACGGCGGCGCGACGGCGGAGCGGCAGGGCTTGAGCAAGACGACCGCCCTCGGCAGCGGTACGGGTCGAGGACTGTTCAACGACTTTGGCGTGAATCTCTCCGCGAGCTTCGAATTGGATATCTGGGGCCGGTTGCGACGCGCGACCGAGTCGGCGCGCGCGAGCCTGCTCGCGAGCGAGCAAGGCAAGGGCACCGTCGTGCTGACCGTGGTCACTGCCGTCGCGACCGGCTACATCCAGTTGCGCGCTCTGGACCGGCAGCTCGACATCGCGCGGTACACCTCGCAGAGCCTGGGCGAAGCGGCGCGTCTGCAGCGGGTGCGCTTCGAGGAAGGGGCCGTCCCCGAGAGCGACTACCAGCAAGCCGAATCGCAATACCGGGAGGCCGTGGCACGCGTGCCTGAGCTCGAGCGCGAGATCGCGCAGCAGGAGAACTTCATCAGCGTGCTGGTCGGTCAAAACCCCGGCCCGATCGCGCGTGGACGCGACATCGACGCGCTGGTCTTCCCCGCAGTACCCGGCGGGCTGCCGGCATCGCTTCTCGAGCGCCGGCCCGACATCCGTGGGGCCGAGGAGAACCTGATCGCCGCCAATGCCGACATCGGCGTGGCGAAGGCAGCGTATTTTCCCGATATCAGCCTTACGGGGCTGCTGGGCCTGGAAAGCGCCCAGATGTCGGATCTGTTCAAGGGCCCGTCCAAGACCTGGTCAGTGGGAGCCAGCCTGCTGCAGCCGATTTTCAACGCCGGCCGGATCAACAGTCAGGTCGCGCGGGCCGAAGCTCTGCAGCAGGAGGCCCTCTACACGTACCAGAAATCGATCATCAGCGCGTTCCAGGACGTGGAGAACGCGCTGATCGATCGGACAAAGTTCGGACAGATACGCGACGACCAGGCGAAGAACGTGGACGCGCTGCGACGTTTTCGTGACCTGGCCGACCTGCGCTACAGGGAAGGGGCGACGATCTATCTGGAGGTTGCCAACGCCGAACAGTCGCTGTTCCTCGCTCAACTGGCGTATGTCACCACGCAATCCCAGCTCTTCCAGTCGTATGCGAATCTGTACAAGGCAATGGGCGGTGGGTGGGTCGAAGACGCGGAGCGCTTCACGTCGGGAAGCAACTGATGACGAAGATGAGGACCTGACCAAGCCATCCACCGCGGCGCCGGAGTGCGCCTTCGCAGGATCACCTGAAACGTGGCTCGACGTCCGCACATCGGCCATCGGTCTATAATTGCCGAAAGTACTGGCGCCCGAGAGCGCAATCGGAGGGATGGGTCATGTCCACACGTTTCCGCCTCCCCGGCCTCACCGTCACCATCTCGCTGTTGCTTTGCGTCACCGCTTCTGGTGCCGGTGAAATACGCGTTGCCTGCTACTCCGACGGCAACGAATGCGAGGTCACGCAGGATCTCGCCAAGCGCTTCGAAGCCCAGAACGCGGACGTCAAGGTCGTCGTCGACAAGGTTCCGTACAAGGCGATCCTGGAGCAGCTGCCGGTGCAGCTCGCGGCGGGTGAAGGTCCCGACATCGCGCGCGTCACCGACCTCGGTGGACTGTCCAAGTACTACCTGGACATCACGCCCTACGTGAAGGATCCGAAATACTGGGAAGCGAACTTCGGCCAGACGCTGCCCTGGATGCGCTCGTCACCGTCCGACAAGGGCATCTACGGGATGATGACGCAGCTCACCGTCACCGGCCTGTACGTGAACAAGACGCTATTCGAGCAGGCGAACATTCCACTGCCCGGTCCGCAGGCGACGTGGGATCAATGGATCGACGCCGCGCGCAAGGTGGCCAAGGCCACGCAGGTTCCCTTCGCGGCCGCCTTCGATCGCAGCGGTCATCGCTTCGCCGGGCCGGCGATCAGCATGGGTGCGAAGTACTTCGACGCCAAGGGCAACCTGGTTGTCGACGAAGGGTATCGCGCCATGGCGAAAAAGCTTTACGACTGGAACCGCGACGGGACCATGCCCAGGGAAGTGTGGGGCGGCGTGGGCGGCGCGACCTATCGCGATGCCTTCGAGGAATTCGCCAACGGCCGCGTCGTCATCTACCTGTCCGGCAGCTGGCAGATCCGCCGGATGGACTCACAGATCGGCAAGAATTTCGACTGGATCGCGGTGCCGAACCCGTGCGGCCCGGCGGCGTGCACGGGCATTCCGGGAGGCGCGGCCTTCGTAGCGCTCAAGCGTACCAAGAACCCGAAGGACGTCGGGCGCTTTCTCGATTATCTCGCCAGCGAGCCGGTGTATGCCGAGTACATGGCGCGCACCGAGAACATTCCCGCCAACGCGAGCGTGGCGAAGAAGGGCGTCGACTACAAGGTCTCGCCGCAGGCGCGCGCCGCGATCAACGTGTTCGTCGCCGATGTGCCGAAGCTCTCGCCGGTCGCCTACCAGATCCAGGGCTACAAGCTCAACCGCGCGATCTTCAATCCGACCGCCGCCCGATTGGGTCAGGCGATCGCGGGCGAGATGTCGCTCGACGACGCCCTCAAGCGGATCAGCGCCGACATCGACGAGCAGACCAAGGCCGCCGCCAAGTAGCGGCGCGAACGGGTCCCACCGCCAACCGTGGGTCCGCAACGCCATTCGCTGCGTGCGCTGCCGGCATCGGTAGCCGGCACGCTGCTCAACGCGATCGACGCGCCGATGCGCGCACTCCAGCGCGTCGTAGGCGTGCCGCGCATCGGGTGGATGTTCGTCGCGCCGAACCTGGCGATCCTGGGACTGTTCACCTTCCTTCCCATCGTCATCAATTTCTACTTCGCCTTCACCGGCGGCGTGGAGCTCTATCCGTCGCAGCGCCCGTTCACCGGGATGGAGAATCTCGCAACCCTGTTCGAATGCGAGAACTATCTCGATCCGTCGAGCTGCCGGAAGGACTTGTTCTGGCGAGCGATTTTCAATACGGCGAGCTTCGCGCTGGCTCAGGTCGCGCTGATGGTCGCCTTCGCGCTCGTCACCGCGCTGGTGCTCAACCGCAAGATCCTGGGGCGAGGATTCTTCCGCGGCGTGTTCTTCTATCCGGTCCTGTTGTCGCCGGTCGTCGTCGCGCTGATCTGGAAATGGATCCTGCAGCGCGAAGGCGTTCTCAATGCACTGCTCGTCGCGGGAGGCTCCTCACCGGTCGGCTGGCTGTCCGATGCGCATTGGGCGTTCTTCTGGTGCGTGTTCGTGAGCATCTGGGCGCACATGGGCTTCTATACACTGATCCTGCTCGCTGGGTTGCAGGCGATCCCCGCGGATCTGTACGAAGCTGCGGAAATGGACAGCGCATCGCCGTGGCGGCGCTTCTCGCGCATCACGCTGCCGCTGCTCATGCCTAACCTCATCGTGGTGCTGGTATTGGGGCTGATCCGTGCGGTGCAGATCTTCGACGAGGTCTTCGTGCTCACCGGTGGTGGCCCCGGCTCGGCGACGACCTTCATCGTCCAGTTCATCTATCAGACCGGCTTCGCCGAATCCATCCATCAATACGGACTGGCTGCCGCGGCATCGCTGGTGCTCGCGCTTTCCCTGCTCATGCTCACGCTAATTCAGCTTCGGCTGACGCGCAGGAACCTCGAAGGCAAAGGAGCGCGCGATGCCTAGTGTCATGACGCTGCTGACGGGTCGCCGCGGACGCGCCGGTTTCGACTGGACCGACTGGTTTACCTATGGCTACCTGGCGCTCGGACTCCTGCTCATGTTCGGGCCGGTGCTGTGGCTGTTGCTGTCGTCGTTCAAGAGCGCGGCGGCGCTCAACGAGTTCCCGCCGCAGCTGCTGCCTTATGGACAGAAGAGCGTCGTCGTGGAGGGCCACGACCAGCCCCTTCCGCTGTACCGCGTGACGCTGCCCGACGGCACGACGCGCGAGCTGGCCGAGCTGCGGCGCATCGGCATCCAGGCGACGCTGGTCGATCCCAAGGCGCCCGACCAGGAATACAAGGTCAATATCCGCGAGCGCAAGCCGGTGCGCGAATTCCAGCTCGCAACGGGAAATTACACCGAGGTGTTCGGCAAGTTTTCCTTCGGGACCTTTCTCTGGAACAGCGTGTTCATCACCGTCGTCGCGACGCTGATCACGCTGCTGTTCAACGCGATGGCAGCGTTCGCGCTGTCGAAGTACCGGTTCGGTGGCCGCGACGCGGTATTCCTGCTGATCATTTCGACGCTGATGATCCCGCCGACGATCATCCTGGTGCCCAACTTCCTGGTCGTTTCCGAGCTCGGTCTGCTGAATAGCCTGTGGGGAGTCATTTGGCCCGCGGTGGCCACGCCCACCGGCGTTTTCCTGCTGCGCCAATACATGCTGACGATTCCCGACGAACTGATCGACGCCGCGCGCATGGACCATGCGAGCGAGTGGCGAATTTTCTG
>DASXBS010000220.1:0-1879 GCA_036491555.1 Casimicrobiaceae bacterium | reverse complement strand
CTGGGCCCATTCTCCCTGAGTCGGCAGGACCTGCGCCTGTGTTCGGGCCTGATTCTGTTCGCCTACGTCGCCGCCCATTTCGCCAATCACGCGCTCGGACTGATTTCGATTGCGGCCGCCGAGCGCGGCTTGCGCATCGCCGTCGCAGTGTGGCACAGCCTGCCGGGCACGGTCCTGCTGTACGGCGCGGCGCTCATCCACATCGCTGTGGCCTTCGTGGCGCTCTACGAGCGTCGCACTCTGCGCATGCCCGCTGCGGAGTTGATTCGGATCGTGCTTGGCTTCGGGATTCCGACGCTGCTGATCGCCCATGCCGTCGGGACGCGCGTTGCCTTCGAAGCGTACGGCACCCAGCCGGACTACGCGCACGTCGTCTGGATGCTCTGGCATTCGAACCGCGAGGGTCGGCAGATGGCGTTGCTGGTGCCGGGCTGGTTGCATGGCTGCCTTGGCGTCAATTTCGCATTCGGCCGGCGGCCCTGGTTCCAGCGCCTGCGTCTGATTCTGTTCGGCGCCGCGCTGTTGTTGCCCGTACTGGCGACACTCGGATTTCTGGAGATGCTCAAGGAGGTGTCGATCCTTGCGCAGGATCCGGCGTGGTTCGATGCAAGTATCCTGAGTCCCGACGCAACGCAAATTGACAAGCTGGCGCGGACGAGCGACGGCCTGCTCGTTTTCTACTTCGCGTTAATCGGCGCCGTATTGGCCGCCCGCTTGCTTCGCAGCGTCATCGAGCATTTCCGGGGAAGGCTGATCTCGATTACCTACCCTGGCCGCAGCGTGCGGGTGCCGCGCGGCTGGACCGTGCTCGAGGCGAGCCGCAGTCACCACATTGCGCATCTGTCGATGTGCGGCGGCCGTGCGCGATGCTCGACCTGCCGCGTGCGCGTCGTGTCCGGCGGCGATCGGTGTCCACCGCCTGCACAGGATGAGATCGCCACCCTCGCGCGGATTCACGCGTCCGAGGGCACGCGGCTCGCGTGCCAATTGCGTCCTCAGGGCGATGTCAGCGTGATCCCGTTGCTGGCGGCCGCACTTTCCCGGGAGAAACCGGTTGCGCAGGAGACGGTGGAGCGGGAGATCGCGGTGATGCTTGCCGACTTTCGGTGGATCACGACGCCTCGGCGCTTGCTGCCGCAGGACCTGTTGTACGTTCTCAACCGCTACAGCGAGATCGTGGGCGAGACCGTGCGCGAGCAGGGCGGAGTCCCGATCCAGTTCCTGGGCGATGGCGTCATCGCGGTCTTCGGCCTCGGAGTCGGAGCTGGAGAAGCCAATCGACAAGCGCTGCGTGCCGCTACCCAGATCGACCGACGATTGCAGGCCCTCGGCGACCGACTGGAGCGCGAATTTGGCTGGGCCGCCCAATTTGTCATCCATCTGCACACGGGCTCGGCGGGTGTTGGGGAGACCGGGGACGACGCGACGCGAACACTCGCGGCGGTCGGCGGCGCGATCGACGATGCGCGACAACTCGCGCAGCGCGACGACGGAGGGAGTGCACGGGTGGTCGTGTCGGAAGCGGTGATGATTACCGCAGGATTTGACACCCGCGCTGCAACCTGGCGCGAGATCGCACTCGCTCACGACGCGCGGTTGAAGGTGACGACGATCGATGACGCAAGCACGCTTCGACCCGCAGCGGGCGCGGGTCGTCCTACCGCCGACGATCTGCTGTTATTCCACTAGGCATATCGCGTTCGCTGCTCCGGTCTGACAGGTATGCGAACGCGTGTTGTGATGGTTGGAAGCTCACAAATGCTGCACGAGCCGACCAGCATCGGCGACGCGATCGCAGGGCAGCGGCGCTTTCCCGTCCACGCCAACGGTGCATGTGACAGCTTACGTTGTCATTCGCACAAGGATCGTTTTCTCAATC
>DASXBS010000219.1:0-3685 GCA_036491555.1 Casimicrobiaceae bacterium | reverse complement strand
CCGACGCTGGAAGCGCTGGGCTTCGCGCGTACCAACCTGCGCGCGCTGGGCATCACACCCGGAATGCGCGGCGGCGCCCTCCGCTTCGCCGATTTTCGCGACCGCATCGACGATTATCGCGAGGCGCGCGACTATCCCTCGGTGAAGGGACCGTCGTACCTGTCGGTGGACCTGCGCTTTGGCACGGTCTCGATACGCCAGCTCGCGGCCTATGCGCATGCCAGGTCGCTGCAGCCCGGCGGCGACGGCGCCGCGACCTGGCTCTCCGAGCTCATCTGGCGCGAATTCTACGCGCAGATCCTCTGGCATCACCCTCGCGTTGTCGACTGCGCATTTCGTCCCGAGTACGACGCGCTGCCGTTTCGCAACGACCGCGATCAGTTCGCGCGCTGGAGCGCAGGTACCACGGGGTATCCGATCGTCGACGCGGCGATGCGCCAGCTCAATCAGACAGGCTACATGCACAATCGCCTGCGCATGATCGTGGCGAGCTTCTTGGTCAAGGATCTGCTCGTCGACTGGCGCTGGGGAGAGCGCTATTTCGCCGAAAAGCTCAATGACTTCGACCTCGCGTCCAACAACGGAGGATGGCAGTGGGCGGCGTCGACCGGATGCGACGCGCAGCCGTACTTTCGCATTTTCAACCCGGTGACTCAGTCGGAGCGCTTCGATGCCAAGGGCGCGTTCATTCGCCGTTACGTCCCCGAGCTCGCGGCCCTGCACGACGACGAGATCCACGCGCCCTGGCAGCTCGGCGCGCAGGTGCAGCGCGCGCGCGGTGTCGTCATCGGCCGCGACTATCCGGCGCCGATCGTTGATCATGCCGTCGCTCGCACGCAGGCGCGGGCGCTTTTCGAATCGGCGCGCAACGCCTGACCGGCGCGGCTGCCGTTCACAGCGGGATCACCCACCTACCCGGAGACGCCGACGCTTGCCTTGCATTCACGCTGCGCCTGGCGCAGCGGACTGGGCGCCGCGCGCCGCTACTCCTCCTCGTGCTTGCGGTGCTTTGCGTATTCGGTCGCCAGCTGCTGCTGCAGCGTCGATGGCGCCGGGTCGTAGTGCGATAGCGCCATGGTCCACGCCGCGTGGCCTGCGGTCATCGCCTTGAGCCGGGCAGCGTAGCCATCTAGCTCGGACAGCGGCGCGATGCCGTTGATCGTGAGCGTGCCCGCTTGCAGCGATCGCGTGCCCGTGACTTGGCCGCGGCGGCCGGAAAGGTCGCCCGCAATGTCGCCCATGCACGCTTCGGGACACAGCACCTCGAGGCTGACCACCGGCTCGAGCACGATCGGCTTCGCTTTTTCGATCGCATCGAGAAACGCCTTGCGCCCTGCGGTGACGAAGGCGACCTCCTTGGAGTCGACGGGATGATGCTTCCCGTCGTACACGGTCACGCGGATGTCCTGCAGTGGAAATCCGGCCACCGGGCCCTGCTGAAGCACCTGCTCGATGCCTTTTTGAACCGCGGGGATGAACTGGTTGGGAATCGTGCCGCCTTTCACCGCGTCCTTGAACTCGAATCCCGCGCCGCGCGGCAGCGGCTCGATGCGCAGGAACACTTCGCCGAACTGGCCGGCGCCGCCGGTCTGCTTCTTGTGGCGATGATGTCCTTCCGCCTTGCCCATGATTGTCTCGCGGTACGGAACTCGCGGCGGACGCGTCTCGATCTCGACCTTGAACTGGCTTGCCATGCGCTCGAACACCGATCGCAGGTGCAGCTCCCCCAATCCCCGCAGCACCGTCTCGTTGAGGCTGGCGTCGTGCTCGACCGATAGCGTCGGATCCTCCGCGATCATCTTGTGCAGGACGTCGGAGATGCGCTGTTCGTCGCCGCGCTTCTTGGGCGCGATCGCGAATCCATGCATTGGCGTCGGAAATTCCAGCGGCTTCATATGGATGTGATCTTCGTCATGCGAATCGTGCAGCACGCAGTCGAAGCCAATTTCGTCGACCTTGGCCACCGCGGCGATATCACCCGGCACGGCACGGTCGATCTCGACCTGCTTGCCGCCCTGCAGCATGAGCAGGTGCGACACCTTGAAGGGTTTGCGTCCATCGCCGACAAAGAGTTGCGTGTCACGCGTGACGGTGCCCTGGTGAACGCGAAACACGCCCAGCTTGCCGATGAAAGGATCGATCACGACCTTGAAGACATGCGCGAGCACGTGCTTGGCGGGATCGGGCTCCGAATGGAATTCGATCGCCTGCTCACCCTCGCCCTTGGTGAACATCGGCGGGTTGCCTTCTGCGGGATTGGGGGCGAGCCTGACCAAGATGTCGAGCAGCTCGGCGACGCCCGCGCCGGTGCGCGCGGAAATGAAGCACACCGGTACCAGGTGCCCGTCGCGCAGCGCCTTTTCGAAGGGCGCATGAAGCTGGTCGGGTGATATCTCTCCCTGTTCGAGATAAAGCGACATCAGCTCCTCGTCGACTTCGACGACCTGGTCAACCAGTGCGCGATGCGCGTCGGACACGCTCGAGAAATCGGCGTCGCCCGATGGGTTGAAAAAGCAGTCGACGACGCGCTTCCCGGAATCGGCGGGCAGGTTGATGGGAAGGCATTCCTTGCCAAAGGCGGCCTGGATCGCGTGCAGCAGCCCCGGCAGGTCGCAGTTCTCGGCGTCGATCTTGTTGATGATCACCAGACGGCACAGCTTGCGCCGTGCCGCCCAATCCATCATCCGCGAGGTGATCATTTCGATGCCGGCAGATGCACTCACGACTACGCCGGCGGTCTCCACCGCGTCGAGCGCGCCGATGGCCTGCCCGATGAAATCAGGGAATCCCGGCGTGTCGATCATGTGCACGCGCGTGCCCGCGGTCTCGAGATGCAGCACCGACGCGCGCAATGAGTGGCGCCATGTCTTCTCGAGGGGATCGAAATCACTGACCGCGGTGCCGCGATCGACGCTGCCGACGGCCTGGAGCGCGCCCGCCTTGTGCAGCAGCGCTTCAGCCAGGGTCGTCTTGCCTGCCGCACCGTGGCCGACCAGCGCCAACGTGCGAATGTCCTTGGTGGCGAATTGCGTCATGGGACTCCTCCAGTCTTATGAAGGAGATTCTACCTTGCGCGCGTGGTGCACCGCGCGGGTGATGCAGGGACGCAGCCTACGCGTGGACTTCCAGTAGCTCGCGCAGATGTCCCAGCAGTTCTTCCTCCTGGTAGGGCTTCCCCAGGTAGGCGTCCACCCCGAGCTCGCGGGCGCGATTGCGGTGCTTTTCGGCGGTTCGCGAGGTGATCATGATGATTGGTATGTGCGCAAGTTTGGGGTCGGCCTTGAGGTTCTTGGCGAACTCGAAACCGTCCATGCGCGGCATCTCGATGTCGAGCAGGATCACGTCGGGAATGCGCTCGGCGACCAGCTGCAGGGCGTCGAGGCCGTCCTTCGCGGTGACGATGTCGAAGCCTTCGCGCGTCATCAGGCGCCCGGTGATCTTGCGCACGGTGAGCGAGTCGTCGACGATCATGACCAGCGGAGGCCCCGCGGCCTCGGCGGCTACCTGCGCTGCCCGCGCTGCCTGAGGGGTCTTCACGACCATGGGCGCCTCGGCGGCGACGTCCACGCGCTGCGCGAGCTGCACCGGGTTGATGATCAGCACCACCTCGCCGTTTCCGAGCACGGTGGCCCCGGCGATGCCCGACACCCGCGCGAGCTGCGGTCCGATGTTCTTTACCACGACT
>DASXBS010000218.1:0-6518 GCA_036491555.1 Casimicrobiaceae bacterium | reverse complement strand
CGTAATATCATCGGGCTTCACGCCAACGCGCCGCCGAGGGGAATCGAGCCACGGCGCCGGGTGAGTCGTTGATTCCGATCAACGCAGCATCCATATAATTGAATTACAAGGGAGCAACAAGCAATGCACAAGCTATTCATGGCATTCATCGCGGCGGCCCTGATTGCAGGCCCCGCCGTCGCGTCCGACACGACCGACGTGATGGTGCCCGTGCGCCAGTTCATCGACGGTTTCAACAAGGGTGACATCAAGAGCGCCCTGGCGGCATGCGCCGACCAAGTGTCGATCATCGACGAGTTCGCGCCGTACGAGTGGCACGGCGCTGGGGCGTGCGCGAGCTGGGCCAGTGATTTCGACGCCGACGCCAAAAAGAACGGCATCACCGACGGGTCGGTGACGCTCGGCAGTCCGCGGCACGTCGATATCACCAATGAGCGCGCCTATGTCGTCGCGCCCGCGAAGTACGTGTTCAGGGTGAAGGGAAAGCGGACCAAGGAAACCGGCGCGAAGCTCACACTCGCGCTGCAGAAAGGGACCACCGGCTGGCGCATCACGGCCTGGACCTGGACCAAACCGTAACGCCCGATCGCTGTCCAATCCTCCGACCGAATGAAGCTCAACGACCTCCAGCCTCTGCGTTCAAGCGCGCGCGCTACGTTGCCTGCGCAGCCGATATCCGAAGAAGTCCTGCTCGAGAAATACGCCAAGGGCAGCGAGCGGGACATCGACGCGGTGCGGCGTCGCGTCGCGCGCGCGCTGGCGGCCGTAGAAGCGCCGGCGCAGCGCGCGCAGTGGGAGGCGACATTTCTCGAGGCGCAGCGCAATGGGTTCATCCTTGGCGGACGCATCAATTCCGCGGCGGGAACCGAGCTCAAGGCAACGCTGCTCAATTGCTTCGTCCAGCCGATAGGCGACAGCATTTCGGGCGACGAGAACGGCATCGGCATCTACGTGGCGCTCAACGAGGCGGCCGAGACCATGCGTCGCGGCGGTGGCGTCGGTTACGACTTCTCGCACATCCGTCCACAGGGTGCGCATGTCAAGGGTACCAACAGTCGCGCCAGCGGGCCGCTCTCGTACATGCGGGTGTTCGACGAGAGCTGCGCCACGGTCGAGTCGGCAGGTTCGCGTCGCGGCGCGCAGATGGGCATTCTGCGCTGCGATCATCCCGACATCGAGGGATTCATCCATGCCAAGGACGGCGGGAGTCTGACCAATTTCAACCTTTCGGTGGCGGTGACCGACACTTTCGTCGAAGCCGTGCGCAGCAACGCCAGTTGGGACCTCGTGCACAGGGCGCCGCCCGCGCCCGAGCTCATCGCGGCGGGCGCGTACCGGCGCGACGACGGCCTTTGGGTCTATCGCAGCGTGCGCGCCAGCGCGCTGTGGGACCAGATCATGCTATCGACCTACGATCATGCCGAGCCGGGCGTGGTGTTCATCGATGCGATGAACCGCGACAACAACCTCTCGTACTGCGAGACGATCGAAGCCTGCAATCCGTGCGGCGAGCAGCCACTCCCCGCGTACGGATGCTGCGACCTCGGCAGCATCGACCTGACGCGCTTCGTGCTTGATCCCTTCGCACCCGGCGCCCGCTTCGATTTCGACGCCTTTGCCGCCACCGTTGCCGTCGGTGTGCGCATGCTCGACAACGTGCTCGATGTGTCAGCGTGGCCGCTGCCCCAGCAGAAAAAGGAGGCGATGGCAAAGCGCCGCGTCGGGCTCGGCTTCACGGGGCTAGGCGATGCGTTGATCGAGCTCGGCGTGCGCTACGACAGCGTCGCGGGACGCGAGACCGCGGCGCTCATCGCCCGCGCAATGCGCGACGCCGCGTACAGGGCATCGGTGGATATCGCCGAGGAGAAGGGCCCGTTTCCGCTGCTCGATGCCGAACGCTACCTCGCGGCGCCGCACTTCGCATCGCGATTGCCCGACGACATCGGGGACGCCATCCGCGAGCACGGGATACGCAACAGCCACGTCCTGTCGATCGCGCCGACGGGAACGATCTCGCTCGCCTTCGCCGACAACGCCTCGAACGGCATCGAGCCCGCGTTCAGCTGGTACTACACGCGCAAGAAGCGCATGCCCGACGAGACGATGAAGGAATACGTCGTCGAGGACCATGCGTATCGCGTTTACAAGCACCTCTACGGCATCGACGGGGAAGTCGATGTCGAGCGCTTCGATCCCGTGCAGACGCGGCCCCCGGGAACGGTGTGGGATGCGGGTGATGGCAAGCGTCGCTCGATGCTCGCCCCGGCATTCGTCAACGCGCTCGAGATGAGCGCCCGCGATCACATGCTGATGAGCGCGGCGGTCCAGCCCTACATCGACACTGCGATCAGCAAGACGGTGAATGTTCCCGTCGATTATCCGTTTGAATCATTCAAGGACCTCTACCTCGAAGCGTGGCAGGCGGGGCTGAAGGGCATCGCCACGTACCGTCCGAACAGTGTCTTGGGCGCGGTGCTGGAGGTCGCGCCAACCGTCGCGCCGCAGGACTTCGACACCGCGGACCCCGACCGCCGCATCCGCCTCGAGCGAGCGCACCAGCCGCCGCTTTCCAGCCTGCGCTGGCCCGGCCGTCCCGAGTTAAGCAACGGCAATCCATGTTGGACCTACGTGGTGCGCCACCCGCTCGGCGATTTCGCCGTGTTCATCGGCCATATCGACGACGGCAAGTCCTACCCGTTCGAGGTGTGGATCAACGGTGCCGAGCAACCGCGCGGCCTGGGCGCGATCGCCAAGACGCTGTCGATGGACATGCGCACCGAAGATCGCGCGTGGCTGGACATGAAGCTATCAGCGCTGCAAAAATCGAGCGGCGACGATGGCTTCGAGATGGCGATGCCTCCCGACGGTCGCAAGGTGCGTGTGCCGAGTCTGGTGTCTGGCTTCGCGAAGCTCATACGCTATCGCTGCAACGAGCTCGGAGCCTTCGCCGATGAAGGCGGTGGAAAGACGCCGGTCGTTGACGCGCTGATGGGTCCGAAGGAGCCCAAGGCCGGTCCCGACGGCACGTTGAGCTGGACCGTGGACGTGATGAATCACGCTACGGGCGATGATTTCGTGCTGTTCCTGAAGGAATTGATCATGCCCGACGGGCAGCGCCGGCCGTACTCAATGTGGTTATCGGGCGAATATCCGCGGGTCATGGACGGGCTGTGCAAGGCGCTATCGCTCGATATGCGCGTCTACGACCCGGCATGGATCGGCATGAAGCTGCGCAAGCTGCTCAACTATGGCGAACCCAACGGCGCGTTCATGGCGCGCACGCCAGGGTCGGACAAGGCGCAGACGTATCCGTCGACCATTGCCTATCTCGCGCGGCTGATGATCCATCGCTACGCGATGCTTGGCATACTCAGCGAGCAGGGCTACCCGGTCGAGCAGGCCGGCATACTGGCGGTGCCGCTTGCCGAACAGGCGCAACGCGGAGCGTTGGAGACGCTTCCCGGCAAGAAATGCCCGGAATGCGGCAACAAGGCAATGATCCGCAAGGACGGATGCGACTTTTGCACCGACTGCGGGTATACCGGTGCGTGCGGTTGATCTTCGCGTTGTAATCCGACGTAGTGCCGTCGCGGAGGCGCAAAAAAGGCGATAGCGGGTGCAATGGCGGCGCCGCCGCGTCATTCACAACCGTGACTTGTTCCGCAGTGCCTCGAAATGCTTTCGCCGGGCAGTTTCGGCGACGAATTCCTCCAGCGCCGGATCCATCGCGCTGCGCGATGAAACGATTCCAACAAGTTCGCCATACCGAACGACCGGCAGGTGACGGAAACTGCCCTCCTGCATGATCAGCAGGGCGCATCCGAAGGAGCTTTCCGCATCGACCGTGACGGGTCCGGGAGTCATGACCTGAGCGACGGAAGTTGCCCGCGGGTCAAGCGCGGCCGCGACCACACGCAGCACGATGTCGCGCTCGGTCAGAATCCCGACCAAACGCGTGCCTTCCAGCACCAGCACCGCACCGGCGCGCTCGCGGGCCATGAGCTCGGCGGCCGTGCTGACGCTGCTCTCCGGCAATACCTTGAGTACTTTCTCGCGTTGCATGACGCTGCCGACGAGCTCGTCAAACATCACTGGCGCCTCTGGGAAGGGAATGCGAGATCATTTCAATCCCGCGAACCTTGCTTGTCATCGTTCAAGCACGCTACTCGCGTTGTTTCGGTGATGAGTTGACCCGGATCAAGACAGGGCGATTCGTCGGCCGGCTGCGTCGCAGCTGCGCTTGCGTCGTCGGGTCAGGGGCCTCGGACGTCGCCGCTTGATGCCGCGCGGGTTCGCCGCGAGCGAAAAGACGGGCGACGCTTGCTCAGCCGCCGGCAAGCTTGAAGTCGATCACGATCTCGTTCTGAACCGCCAGAGCGCCACCCAGGATCGAGTAGGTGCGCACGCCGAAATCGGACTGGCGCAGCACCAGCGAGCCGCTGACCGAAATGCTCTGCGGCAATCCTTCGACGGTCAGAGGCACGTCCATTTCGCGTGTCTGCCCGTGCAGCTCGACCTGCACTCTGGCGGCGAGCTTGGGCGCTTCGCCCGCGACCCGCACCGAGTGAATGCGCGCCCAAGGAAAGCGCGCTGCCTGCAGATTGTTCTCGCCGAGCATGTTCTCGCGCGTGGCTTGGGCGGCGTCCCGCGGAACCGGGGTGGAAAAGGCTTGGCCAAGGTTCGACCGGTACGCGGGGTTGTCGACCTCCAATTGATCGAGACGAAATTCGAGATCGAAACGCGCACCGGAAAGACCGCTGTCGGGCACGTAGACGAATCCCGTGAAGTCCGGCGCGGATAGCACGTGATTGTGTCCGAACCGGGCCGAAGCGCCAGCGCGGAAAACATAGATGCGGATTGCGGATGATTTCGGGTTCAGCGCGTAGACTTTTCCGCCGGCCTTTCCAAGATCGGCATAGATCTTCTCCAGGCCGGCGGTTTCCTGGCTCGCGCCGGGCGCTGGAGGGCTCGGCTGCGAGCTTGGGGGCGCCGTGCTGCAACTCGACAGCAGTGCGACCGCGAGTGTGCCGAGGAACGCCGCGACGAGTTGCCTGCGAATTGCCGAAGTCTGGGAGTTCATCTGCGCCGAGATCCGGAAGTACTGCGGCTGCTCGCCGACAAGCTGGCTGGAAAGCCACGACGACCATACTAACAAGACGTCGGCTCGCTTATTCCGGTCATCGGGCGGCCGCGGTCCCCTATCCAGGCTCCGAGCGTTCCGAAATCTGCTGGAGTAGATGTCCTTGTCCAGGTTTCGCCGGACGTTATTTGGGCTTTTTGGCCCGAATCAGAGGCACGCCGGGCGATAAAGCTTTACAATACGGAGCCTTGGAATAGGCGGCGGTGGTAGGCCGGTTGTTTGGACCCGGTCGCGAGCGCCTACCCCGCGGTCGCAGCCGCGAGTCCCGCGGTCAGAGCGGTGCAGTTGTGCCGTGTAACTCCCGCCCATTCCAGAGTACATCCAGCCCCGGCGATCAAGGCAGGCCCATCTCGCCGGTGTGCTGTTTTTTTGCGTGTAACTCATTCAAGGTGCGAACCGTGATGGATACCCTGGAGTGCTTGAAAAAATATGGTCAGCGCCTCGATCTGGAAATCGCCAAGGAGATGGGGGTGCCGCTTGCCACGGTACGGCTGCGGCTCGATCGCCTGGAGGCGGAGGGCCAGGTCATTACCTGCACGCTGACTCGCTTCGAGGGTGGGAAAAGGATCGATGCGCGGCAGTGCCGCGTGTCGGGCTATCTTCCGCCGGCGGCGCCTGGCCGGAAATCGAAACCCACGTCGTAATGCGGACGGTAGTCACGCCGCATGCGCGTAGGCACCCGTGTATCCTAGTAAATCACTCGACCGTTGACCGCAGCAGTCTGCGCGAAATCAGGAGTCCGCATCAATGCAGATGAACCGATCCACAGCAGCCGCGCGCGGACGCTCCCCGTGGTCCGTTCTGCTCGCCGCCGGGATTGCAATCGTGTTTGCAGCGCATGCGCTCGCGCAGGCCCCGTCCGCGACAGGTGCGCCGGCCCCCGCGCTGTCCGCCGGCGAGCTCGAAAGGCTGGTCGGTCCGATCGCGCTGTACCCGGACGATCTGGTTGCGGTCGTACTGCCCGCATCGACCGAACCTTTGCAGCTCGTGCAGGCCGATCGATTTCTCGAAAAGCGCAAATCCGATCCCACGCTGCCGCTCAACGAAAATTGGGACGACGCGGTGAAAACACTGCTCAATTATCCTGACATCGTCAAGATGATGAGCAGCGATCTTGACTGGACAAGCGCACTTGGCGAAGCCGTCGTCGCCGACCAGGGAGCTGTCCTTGACGCGATCCAGGCGTTTCGCCGCAAGACGCAATCCGCGGGGAATCTCAAGACCGATGGCAAGCAGATCGTCGAAGTTGAAAAGGAAGTCATCAAGATCGTCCCTGCCGATCCGCAGGTGATCTACGTGCCGCAGTACAACCCCGCCACCGTGGTCGTCGCCAGCCCGATGCCGGTCTACGCCTACTATCCCACGCCATACCCTTCGT
>DASXBS010000217.1:0-47838 GCA_036491555.1 Casimicrobiaceae bacterium | reverse complement strand
CTGCGCGCGCCGCACGAAGGCGTCGATGAAGCTGTCGGCGATCTGGTCGAACACCGAGCCAATGAGCTTCTCGAGCGTCGCCGTCGCGAACTCGTAGCTGAGCGAGAACTCGATCTTGCATCCCTGCTCGGCGAGAGGCAGGAAATTCCAATTGCCATCGAGCTTGCGAAACGGCCCGTCACGCAACGTCATGACGATTTGCTTCGGAGGTTCGTTGACGTTTTCGGTGGTGAAATACGCACGTATACCGTGGAAGTTGATGTCGATGCGTACGACGGTGCGGTCGCTTGTGCGCTCGAACACCTCGACGCCTCCGCACCACGGCAGGAATGCCGGGTAGTCCTCGACGTCTTCGACAAGGTCGTACATGTGCTGCGCGCTGTAGGGGACGAGCACGGACTTGTGGACGCTTGCCATTGCTACAATGGTCCGGTTGAGATGTAAGAAAATAGGAAAGAAGAGCGCAAATGAGCATCGTTGCCAACAGAAAAGCCTATCACGACTATTTTGTCGAGGAGAAATTCGAGGCGGGGCTCGCACTCGAGGGCTGGGAGGTCAAGGCAATCCGAGCCGGTCGCGCCCAGCTCAAGGAGGCCTACGTGATCGTGAAGAACGCCGAGATCGTCCTGATCGGCGCGCACATCATGCCGTTGCCGACGGCGTCGACGCACATTCGCCCGGACCCCACGCGCACGCGCAAACTGCTGATGCACCGCGCCGAGATCAGCAAGCTCATCGGCAAGGTCGAGCGCGCCGGCTACACGCTCACGCCGCTGGATCTGCATTTCAGCCGAGGTCGCGTCAAGATCGAGATCGGTCTCGCCAAGGGCAAGAAGCAATACGACAAGCGCGAATCGGAAAAGCTGCGCGACTGGAACCGCGAAAAGCAGCGGATCCTGCGCGCCCGCGGCCGATGAGCGGATTGCCGCCCGTCACGCTGCGCTCGGCGCGCGATGCAGATTGCGTCATGATCGCGGCGATCTACGCGCACCACGTCCGCGCCGGCTCGGCGTCCTTCGAGCTCGACGCGCCCAACGCTGCTGAGATCGAGCGGCGTTTCCAGGAGGTTGCGCTCCTGCGGCTTCCCTATCTCGTCGCGACGCGAGGCGACGACGTCGTCGGGTACGCTTACGCCGCGCCGTATCGGCCGCGACCCGCCTACCGCTACACGGTGGAAGACTCGGTGTACGTGCGCGCCGACTGCGCAGGTCAGGGCATCGGCCGGTCATTGCTCGACGAGCTGGTGGCACGCTGCGAGCGCTGGGGCGCACGACAAATGATCGCGGTGATCGGCGACTCCGCCAACGCCGCGTCGATCGGCGTGCACGCGGCCTCAGGCTTCGTGCACCTGGGCACGCTGCGCGACGTCGGTTGGAAATTCGGACGCTGGCTCGACGTGGTGCTGATGCAGCGGGCGCTGGGGCCAGGCGCGAGTAAGCAACCCGCCGAGGATCAAACGTAGACCGCGGTTCAGCGATGCGCGGCGAGCAACGCGCGCGCGGCGGCGACCCCGCTGCGGGCAGCCGCCTCGAGCGTGGCAGGCAGTTCAGGATCGGTATAGTCGCCGGCGAGATACAACTGCGGCAGCAGCAGCCCGGCGCTGGGTCGCGCTAATGCCGGAGTGCATGCGTAGGTGGCGCGGCGCTCCGCGATCACCTGTGTCCAGGTCGGCGACGGGAGGCGCGGCGCCACGCCGCGCAGTTGCATCGCGATCGCGCGCGCGAGCGCATCGTGCGGAATCTTCTCGCCGCTGCCCTCGGTGCTGATCACCACTGCCGCGAGCCCCACGGTGCCGTCAAGCAGCTCGCGATCGAACAGCCACTGTCCGGGCGCGCTGTCGAGCTTGATCATCGGCCTGCCCAGCCCGAGCGGAGCGGCGTACTGCAGGTACGCCGTGGTGATCGGCTCGAAGGCGAACGCCGCGACTTGCGCGAGCAGCGCTGCGACGCGGCTGCCGTTGGCTTCGAGCAGCGAAGCGAGCTGGTGCGGGCCGACCGCGACCACCGCTGCATCGAAGCGCTCGCGCGCGTAGCCGCAAGCGATTTCAATCGCGTTGTCGACGGCGAGCGCGCTCGCGACCGCGGTGCCGCCCCGGATTTCGCCGCCGCGGTCGGTGACGAAAGCCGCTGCCGGATCGGGAAACAGCGTAGTGAGGTCGACGCGCGGCAGGAGGGTGTCGGAATCGCGCGCGCGCGCCGCGAACGCGACGCGCAGCACGTTGAGGAACACCTGCGCCGATGCGGTCGCCGGCGGCGTGTTCAACGCGGCGAGACATAGCGGTTCCCAGAGAAAACGAATCACCGTCGGCGGCTGGTCCTCGAGCAAGGCATCGACGGTCAGCTGCGGCGAGCATTTGAAGCCGTCGCGCGCGAGGTGTCGCGCGAACGTCACCGTCGTCATGCAGTCGCGACGCGAAACCCCGCGCATCGTGAACAGCGCCGCGGCGAGGTGCCACGGCGCCGGTAACGCCGGCGTGTGCAGCCTGAACACGCCAGGCTGCTCGAGCATCAGGCGCCGCCGGTCGAACAATTCGTGCTCGGCACCTTCGCCGTGCACCACCCGCAATAGCTCGAGCAGTTGACGATAGGCGCCGAGCAGGATGTGCGCGCCGTTGTCGACGGGCGCACCGTGCGAGTCGACGCGGCGCGCGCGTCCGCCCAGCGTACGCGCGGTCTCGAACACCGTGACTTCACGTCCCGCCGCGGCGAGCGTGACCGCCGCTGCGAATCCGGCGTAGCCGCCACCGATAACCGCGATGCGCTTGCTCATCGCGGCCGGCGCACGAGTCGCGCGCTCAATAGGCCCACGATGCGCGCCATGCGATCCATGCCTTGTACGCGGGAGCCAGCGAGATTCTCCGGTCGAGCACCTGGTAGCCGTCGCGCTCGATTTCGGTGAGCAGCGCCCGATACACCGCCGCCATCACCAGGCCGGGACGCTGCGCGCGTCGATCTCGCGAAGGGAGCAGCGCCAGCGCGTTCGCATACAAGGCGCGTGCGCGCTCGACCTGGAATGCCATTAGTCGACGAAACGCGTCGCTCATCCTGCGCGCGAAGATGTCGGCGGCGGCAACTCCGAAGCGCTGCATCTCCTCCTGGGGAAGGTAGATACGCCCGCGCTGCGCATCTTCACCGACGTCGCGGATGATGTTGGTGAGCTGGAAGGCGATGCCGAGCCCGTTCGCGTAGTCGAGGGTGGAGGGCTCGCGAAAGCCGAAAATGCGCGCCGACAGCAGCCCCACGACACCCGCGACACGATGGCAATAGCGCTCGAGCGAAGCGAAATCCTGATAGCGATTCTGGTCGAGGTCCATCGCCATCCCATCGATGATCGCATCGAAGTCCGCGCGCGGCAGATCATAGACGCCGACGACCTCCTTGAGTGCGAGCGCGACCGGATGCTGCGGCGTTCCATCGAAAACCGCGCCGACCTCGCGACGCCACCACGCGAGCTTGATGCGCGCGACGGCCGGGTCGGAAACCTCGTCGACGACATCGTCGACTTCGCGGCAGAAGGCGTAGAGCGCGGTCATGGCGCGGCGGCGCGGCGCGGGCAACACGCGGAAGCTGTAGGTGAAGCTCGAGCGGCTTTGCGCGAGCCGCTCTTCGCAGTAGGCGAACGGGTCCATGAGGCCTAGTGGCGCAGCGCCGAGAGCGACATCACCGTCCAGTCGCGCCGAGTCAGGATGGGACGATGCCGAAACACGTCGCCGTGCGCATCGTCGATGCGCTTGAGGATGCGCAGCCCGCCGGCGACGACCATTTTCAGCTCGAGGCCGAGTCGCAATGGAAGCGAGCGCGCGAGCGGACGCCCACGTTCGAGCAGATCCCTGGTTCGTTGCGTCTGCGCTGACATCAACCGTTGCCATCCGGCGTCGCAGTCGGCGTCGGCGATATGCCGCTCGCCCACGCCAAAGGCGCGCATGTCTTCGATCGGCAGATAGACGCGATCCTTGGCCCAGTCGATCGCCACGTCCTGCCAGAAATTGGCGAGTTGCAAGCCGGTGCAGATCGCGTCCGACCGGGCCAGCGAGGCTTGGTCGGACACCCCGTAAAGATGCAGGAGCAGCCGGCCGACAGGATTCGCCGATCGCTCGCAGTAATCCTCGACTTCGGCGAAATCTGCGTAACGCGTCTTCACCACATCCTGGCGAAACGCCGACAGCAGCGCATGCAGCAACTCGAGCGGAAGCGCGTGCTGGCGCACCGCGTCGGCGAGCGCGGTGAATGGAGCTTCCGTCGGACGCTCGCCGCGCTCGATCGCATCGAGCGCCGCGGCATATCGATCGAGCGCCGCGAGGCGCTCGGCCGCGCTCGCATCGCCTTCATCGGCGATGTCGTCGGCGGCGCGGGCGAATGCGTAGATTGCGACAACCGCGCGGCGCAGCTTCGCAGGCACGAGCCACGACGCGACCGGGAAGTTTTCGTAGTGATCGACCGGCACCGGGTTTTCGGGTCTGACAGAGCGATGGCGCGCGGCTTTCAGCGTGGCGCGGAGGGGGCTTTTCCGCTACAATTGCGTGTTTCGCGTAACGGCTGCCGAAATGGCCGCCGACGGTCGGCGAAAGTGGCGGAATTGGTAGACGCACCGGCCTTAGGAGCCGGAGCCGAAAGGCGTGAGAGTTCGAGTCTCTCCTTTCGCACCACCGATGCAATCGACAGGGAATCTAGCAAGGAATCACCGGGCATGCAAACGACACTCGAGACACTCGGACAATTGGAACGCCGCCTGCACGTCGCCGTCCCGGTCGAGCAGATCGAAGACGAGGTCCAGAAGAGGCTCGCGCGGCTCGCCAAGACGGCCAAGGTGGCCGGGTTCCGGCCGGGGAAGGTGCCCCTGAAGATGATCACCCAGCAGTACGGACCCCAGGTGCGCTCGGACGTGATCAGCGACACGGTTCAGAGCAGCTTCAACGATGCGATCCGCGAAAAGAACCTGCGCATCGCCGGGCAGCCGCGGATCGAGGCCAAACAAGCCGCCAACAACGGGCAATTCGAGTTCTCCGCCTTTTTCGAGGTCTACCCCGAGGTCAAGATCGGCGACCTGTCGACGGTGAGGATCGAGCGTCCGGTGGCGAGCGTCGAGCCTCAGGACGTCGAGCACACCATCGATATTTTGCGCCGTCAGCGCGTGCGCTACGAAAACGTCGATCGACCTGCCCGGTCGGGCGACCGCGCGGTGGTCGACTTCACCGGTCGCATCGATGGCGTGGAATTCCCCGGTGGCCAGGCCAAGGACTACGCCATCGTGCTCGGCGAGGGGCGCATGCTTCCCGCGTTCGACGCCGCGCTCAGCGGTATGCGCGCCGGCGAGCACAAGAGCTTCGATCTGACCTTTCCCGCGGATTATCACGGCAAGGAGGTAGCGGGGCGGAGCGCACGCTTCGAGCTCGCGCTGCACTCGGTCGCCGAACCGCACCTGCCCGAGGTCGACGCGGAGTTCGCCAAGGCCTTCGGCATCACCAGCGGTAATGTCGACGACCTTCGCGCCGAGATCAAGGCGAACCTGGGTACCGAACTGCAGCGCAAGATCATCTCCACGGTCAAGGAGCAGGTCATGCGCGCGCTGCGCAGCAGCGCCGAAGTGGTTATTCCGAAGTCGCTGGTCGAATCCGAAGCGCAGGCGCTGGCGGCGCGAGCAGCAGCCGAGTTGCAGAATCGCGGCATGAAGCCGGAAGGCATCGACCTCTCGCCGGAGTCGCTGCGTCCGCAGGCCGAGGAGCGCGTCGCGCTCGGTTTGATCCTGAGCGAACTGGTGCGAACCCAACAGCTGCAGGCGCGGCCGGAGCAGGTGCGGTTGCTGGTGACCGAAGCTGCGCAGAGCTACGAACAGCCCGATGCGGTCGTGCGCTGGCATTACGAGCAGGCGGATCGTCTGAGCGAGTTCGAGCTTGCGGCGGTGGAACGCAACGTCGTCGATTGGGCGCTGCAGCAAGCCCAGGTCGTGGATAGGGCGATGAGCTTTTCCGATCTGATGGAACCCACGGCTTGAAACACGCGCGGCCGCACCCATCTGAACGGGTCTACCGCCACCGCCGCCTGTTGATCGCGCACCCAGGCCACCCTACCCTGAACACCGCAGCGAAGCACACCGGAGCAGTCGAGTCATGAACAAACGCACGCAGAACCCTACGGACCTCGGCCTGATTCCGATGGTCATCGAGCAGAGCGGCCGCGGAGAGCGTGCCTACGACATCTATTCGAGGCTGCTCAAGGAGCGCGTCATTTTCCTGGTCGGTCCCGTCGACGATGCGACCGCCAACCTTGTGGTTGCGCAGATGCTGTTCCTCGAATCGGAAAATCCCGACAAGGACATCAACTTCTACATCAATTCACCCGGCGGCTCGGTGTCGGCAGGCATGGCGATCTTCGACACCATGCAGTTCATCAAGCCCGATGTATCGACGCTGTGCGTTGGCATGGCGGCCAGCATGGGTGCTTTCCTGCTCGCGGCGGGCACCAAGGGCAAGCGGTTTGCTTTACCCAATTCGACGGTGATGATCCACCAGCCGTCGGGCGGCTTCCAGGGCCAGGTGTCAGACATCGAGCGCCACGCTCAGTTTGCGATCGACCTCAAGCGTCGCTTCATAGAACTCATGGTCAAGCTGACGGGCCGCACTACCGAGCAGGTCGAGGCCGACCACGACCGTGACCGCTTTCTCAACGCGGAACAGGCCGTTTCTTACGGAATCGTTGACAAAGTCTTGCAGAGCCGGGTTTAAGGGCGGTAGAGTGTGATTAAGCCCCTGGCCGCTGTGCTGCACAGCGAGGGAAGTTTGACGTAAAAACGGCACGGACGATTTCGGACAATGAGGTTGGCTGAAGGCCTTCATGGCAGATAAGGCATCCGGCGACAAGCTGCTGTACTGCTCCTTCTGCGGCAAGAGCCAGCACGAGGTGAGGAAGCTTATCGCCGGGCCTTCGGTGTTCATCTGCGACGAGTGCATCGAGCTGTGCAACGACATCATCCGCGAGGAGGGTGCCACCGCCGATGCCACGCGCGCCGACAAGAGCAAGCTTCCGACTCCACACGAAATCCGTCAGATCCTCGACCAGTACGTCATTGGCCAGGACCTCGCGAAGAAAATCCTGTCGGTCGCGGTATACAACCACTACAAGCGCCTGGAGACGAGCGTCAAGGAAGACGACGTCGAGCTCGCCAAGAGCAACATCCTGCTGATCGGGCCGACCGGCTCCGGCAAGACATTGCTCGCGCAGACGCTGGCGAGACTGCTCGACGTGCCTTTCGTCATTGCCGATGCCACGACGCTCACCGAAGCAGGCTACGTCGGTGAGGATGTCGAGAACATTATCCAGAAGCTGCTGCAGAAGTGCGACTACGACATCGAGAAGGCGCAGCGCGGCATTGTGTACATCGACGAGATCGACAAGATCTCGCGCAAGAGCGACAACCCGTCGATCACCCGCGACGTCTCGGGCGAGGGCGTGCAGCAGGCGCTGCTCAAGCTGATCGAAGGCACGATCGCATCGGTGCCGCCACAGGGCGGACGCAAGCATCCCAACCAGGAATTCGTGCAGGTCGACACGACCAACATCCTGTTCGTGTGCGGCGGCGCCTTCGACGGGCTGGAAAAGATCATCCGTCAGCGCACTGCGCGTACCGGCATCGGTTTCGGCGCCGACGTCGCGAGCCCCGACGATCGCAAGGACCTGAGCCTCCTGCTGCGCGAGACCGAGCCCGAGGACCTGATCAAGTTCGGCCTGATTCCGGAGTTCGTCGGGCGACTGCCCGTCGCTGCGACGCTCGAGGAGCTCGACGAGGCGGCGCTGATCCAGATCCTGGTCGAGCCGAAGAACGCGCTCATCAAGCAGTATCAGAAAATGTTCCGCATGGAAGGCGTCGAGCTCGAGGTGCGCGAAGCCGCGCTGCGCGCCATCGCCAGCCGTGCCCTCGCGCGCAAGACCGGCGCGCGCGGTCTGCGCTCGATCCTGGAGCAGGTGCTGCTCGATGTCATGTACGATCTGCCGTCGCAGTCGAATCTATCCCGCGTGGTGGTCGACGAATCGACCATCAACAACGAGGGCAAGCCCCTGCTCATGTTTGCCGAATCGCCGAAGGTGGCGGCGGCCCATTCCTAGACCGAGCCGTTCGGACGACGGCTTGGCGGACCGGGAATGTGCGCTTTTGCGCCTTGACCGGGCCAGCAGGTGAGCCGTGGGCGCCCTACCGCCTGTCTTGAAGCTGTCGTCCGCCAGCCCCACCTACGCGTTAGTTGCCCCAATTCCCCCGGAAAGACCCTTCCATGCCCACTGATCTCGCCTTGCAATCCGTTGAATTGAGTACCTTTCCGCTTCTGCCCCTGCGCGACGTGGTGGTCTTTCCGCACATGGTCATCCCGCTGTTCGTCGGGCGCCCGAAGTCGATCAAGGCGCTCGACGTGGCGATGGAAGCGGGCAAGCACATCCTTCTGGTCGCGCAAAAGTCCGCCGCCAAGGACGAGCCCGCAGCCGAAGACCTCTACGACATCGGCAGCGTGGCGACCATCCTGCAGATGCTGAAGCTACCGGATGGCACCGTGAAGGTGCTGGTGGAGGGCACCCAGCGCGCCCAGATCGTGCGCGTCACCGATGCCGGCGAATATCTCTCCGCCGAGGCCTCCACGCTCAGCGGCGTCGACGCGGGAACGCATGAGATCGAGGCGATGCGGCGCGCGCTGCTCGGGCAATTCGATCAGTACGTCAAGCTGAACAAGAAAATCCCGCCGGAAATCCTGACGTCGATGTCGGGGATCGACGACGGCGGCCGCCTCGCCGACGCGATCGCGGCGCATCTTCCGCTCAAGCTCGAGCAGAAGCAGGAAATCCTCGAGATGCAGCAGGTGGGCAAGCGCCTCGAGCATCTGCTCGGGCTGCTCGAAGGCGAGGTCGACATCCTGCAGGTCGAAAAGCGCATCCGCGGACGCGTCAAGCGCCAGATGGAGAAAAGCCAGCGCGAGTACTACCTCAACGAGCAGGTCAAGGCGATCCAGAAGGAGTTGGGCGAGGGCGACGAGAACGCCGATCTCGACGAAATGGAGAAGAAGGTCAAGGCCGCCAAGATGTCGAAGGAGGCCGAGACCAAGGCGATGACGGAGCTCAAGAAGCTCAAGATGATGTCGCCGATGTCCGCCGAAGCGACGGTGGTACGCAACTACATCGATACGCTGCTTGGGTTGCCGTGGAAGAAGAAGAGCAAGATCAACAAGGATCTTGCCAACGCGGTCAAGGTCCTGGACGCCGACCACTATGGGCTGGAAAAGGTGAAGGAGCGCATCGTCGAATATCTCGCGGTGCAGCAGCGTGTCGACAAGCTCAAGGCGCCGATCCTGTGCCTCGTCGGTGCTCCCGGCGTGGGCAAGACCTCGCTCGGACAGTCGATCGCACGCGCAACCAATCGCAAGTTCGTTCGCATGAGTCTCGGTGGCGTGCGCGACGAGGCCGAGATCCGCGGTCACCGCCGCACTTACATCGGCTCGATGCCCGGCAAGATCCTGCAGAACATGACCAAGGTCGGAGTCAAGAATCCGCTGTTCCTGCTCGACGAAGTCGACAAGATGGGCATGGACTTCCGCGGCGATCCGTCGTCGGCGCTACTTGAGGTGCTCGATCCCGAGCAGAACAACACGTTCGTCGATCATTACGTCGAAGTCGAGTACGACCTGTCCGACGTGATGTTCGTGGCGACCGCGAACACGCTCAACATTCCGGCGCCGCTGCTCGACCGGATGGAAGTGATCCGCCTTTCCGGCTACACCGAGGACGAGAAGATCGCAATCGCTCGCCAGTACCTCGTGCCCAAGCAGATGAAGAACAACGGGCTCAAGGACAACGAGCTGCACATCGCCGAGTCGGGCCTGCGCGACATCATGCGCTACTACACGCGCGAAGCCGGCGTGCGCGCGCTAGAGCGCGACATTTCCAAGATCTGCCGCAAGGTGGTGAAGGGCCTGCTGCTCAAGGCGAGCGAAGGCAAGCCGCGTGCGGCGAAAAAGCCGGTCGAGGTCAATGCCAAGAACCTCGACAAGTACCTTGGCGTGCGCCGCTATACGTACGGCATCGCCGAAAAGAAGAACCAGGTCGGCCAGGTCACTGGTCTCGCCTGGACCGAGGTCGGCGGCGACCTGCTGACTATCGAGGCCGTCGCTCTGCCGGGGAAGGGCAAGACCACGACCACGGGCAAGCTGGGCGAGGTGATGAACGAGTCGATCGCTGCGGCGCTTTCGGTGGTGCGCCACCGCTCGAAGCAGCTCGGCATCGCGGCGGACTTCTACCAGAAGACCGATCTGCACATCCACCTTCCGGAAGGCGCGACACCTAAGGATGGTCCAAGTGCGGGGACCGCGATCTGCACGGCGATGGTGTCGATACTCTGCGACATCCCGGTGCGCGCGGATGTCGCGATGACCGGTGAGATAACGTTGCGCGGCGAAGTGCTGCCGATCGGTGGCCTCAAGGAAAAACTGCTCGCGGCGAGTCGCGGCGGCATTCGCCAGGTGCTCATTCCCGATGAGAACGTGAAGGATCTGGTCGAGATCCCCGACGAGATCAAGAACCGTCTCGAGATTCATCCGGTGCGCTGGATCGAGCAGGTGCTCGAATATGCGCTGGAGCGACAACCCGTGGCCATCGCCGACGCGCCGGTCGCGGAAACGCCTGCGGTTCCCGCTACACCGGTGGAAGAGCCGACCGCGCTCATCAAGCACTGATCCCGCGCGGATCGCACTCCTGGACGGCGGTTGTGCGGCGAGCTGAGCATGCGCGAGCGCGCTGACTCGCCGCCGACTGTGCGCGGTTGGCCGCGCACCGCGCGCGGCGAACCGCGCGGGCTTGACACGTTGTTTTAGCGATTGCTATAAACACACTCCGAGCCCTGCAGTCTTCCGCGCTCCCCCACTTCCAAGCTCCAGCCCGACTCGAAAGGGGACATTCGTGAACAAGTCCGAACTGATCGATGCGATTGCCAAGCACGCGGATATTTCCAAGGCTGCAGCGGGACGAGCGCTCGATGCGACGGTGAACTCGATCAAGGGTTCGCTGAAAAAGGGCGAAATCGTCACCTTGGTAGGGTTCGGCTCTTTCTACGTCGGAAAGCGCACCGCGCGGCAGGGTCGCAATCCGCGCACCGGCGCCGCGATCCGGATCAAGGCTGCGAAGGTTCCCAAATTCCGGGCTGGCAAAGAGCTCAAGGATTCAGTAAACTAGCGGGCTTCGCAGCCCACGAACATGTCGGTTACTTCGGTCGCGGCGGTGCTGCCTGAACGGCAGGCGGGCCGTGGCGCGCAGTTTCCGTAGGGGTGCTTAGCTCAGTTGGTAGAGCGTCGCCCTTACAAGGCGAATGTCGGGAGTTCGAGCCTCTCAGCACCCACCAGCAAGCGTCACGCGCGGGTCGAAGCTTGCGCGGCTTTCGGATTTCGGAGTGGTAGTTCAGTTGGTTAGAATACCGGCCTGTCACGCCGGGGGTCGCGGGTTCGAGTCCCGTCCACTCCGCCAATTTTCGTAACTAAATCAGGCAATTCGAAAAGCCCGCGTGACGGAGACATTTCGTCTTGTGCCACTTTCGTTCTACGCGTCTGACTTCATGCCAAACAGATGCTGAACGTCGTGGCGATCCTGCTCGTTCTCACGGCAGCGTTCGCGTACCTGAATCACCGGTTCCTCAAGTGGCCGACGACGATCGGCGTCATGGCGATCGCGATGGTGCTGTCGCTGGCCATCGCCGCCCTCGAAAAGTTTGGCTACTCGACGCTGCGCAATCAGGAGCACGCACTGCTCAGCTCGATCGACTTCACCGAAGTTCTGATGCAGGGGATGCTGTCTCTGCTGCTATTCGCCGGGGCCTTGCATGTCGACGTCACGGCGCTGCGCGCCTACAAGTGGCAAGTCGGTGTGCTCGCTCTCGTCGGCACCGCGGTGTCGACCCTGCTGATTGGGTTCGGTACCTGGTATGTGCTCGGTTGGGTCGGGCTGCCGCTTGGCTTGGCTTACTGCCTGGTGTTCGGCGCGCTGATCTCCCCCACCGATCCGATCGCCGTACTGGGCATCCTCAAATCCGCGCAGGTGCCAAAGAACCTCGAAACAATGATCGCCGGCGAGTCGTTGCTCAACGACGGCGTGGGCGTCGTCCTGTTTGCGCTGCTCCTTACCGTGGTTACGCAGGGCCGTGTCCCGACCGTTGGCGAAGGCCTGATACTGTTTGCGGAGGAGGCCGGGGGCGGCGTACTGCTGGGAATCGTGATCGGGTACGTGATCTATCGGCTGCTGCGCAGCATTGATCATTACCAGACCGAAGTGCTTCTTACGTTAGCCGCGGTGCTGGGTGGCTACGCGTTGGCGAACAGCATCCACGTTTCCGGCCCACTGGCGATGGTCGTCGTCGGGCTTTTCATCGGCAGCCGAGGGCGGGCGCTTGCGATGTCAGAGCGTACGCGCACGCATCTGGATATGTTCTGGGAGCTTCTCGACGAGATTCTCAACGGCGTGCTGTTCGTGTTAATCGGGCTCGAAGTCACGCTGTTCGAGTTCCCGGCTCATACGCTGATCGCTGCTGCGCTGATTATCGGGGTGACCCTCGCTGCGCGCTACCTGGTGGTCGGTTTGCCGGTGACGCTCTTCCGCAATGCGTTCCGCCTCCCGCCCGGCTCAGGCAAAGTACTCACCTGGGGTGGCGTGCGCGGCGGGATATCGGTGGCGCTCGCGCTGTCGATCCCGCCGGCACCCGAGCGCGACGTGGTTGTCGTTGTGACCTACTGCGTGGTCGTCTTTTCGATCCTGGTGCAGGGACTCACCATTGGTCGCGTGGCGCGCAGTGTGGGTCGACCCGAAACTGCTGCGGTGAGACACGGACACTAGGTGCGCTGCGAACAAGCAAGGCTGACACGAAGCAGTGGCGATCATGCGATGGGAAGACATGCGACGCAGCGGCAACGTCGAAGAGCGCTCGGGTGGCAGGCCGATCGGCTTTGGGGGAGGTGAAATGCGCCTGGGCGGTGGCCCGTTTCAGTACCGGACCGAAGCTGGCGCCTCCGTCATCGACACTTCTTTGCACCAAGAATCTTTGCGTGGCATCGGCCGGAAATCCTGGGATATAATAAAGAAAGGTAGAAAATATTCTACCAAGGAGAATAAAGTGTCCTTGAATATCAAAGACCCCGAGGCCCATAAGCTCGCTCAGACGCTTGCTAGGGAAACCGGCGAAAGCATGACGCACGCGGTGACGGAAGCCTTGCGGGAGCGACTACAGCGCGTCCAGCGCCAGCGACGACCGGAGGTCACCGTCGCCGAGCTCCTCGCCATCGGACGCCGGTGCGCAAGTACGCTCAAAGGCAAACCAATCGATCACGGGGCGCTGCTCTACGACGAGCGCGGTATCCCACGATGATTGTCGACAGCTCGGCGATCCTCGCGATCTTGTTCAACGAAAGCGATACAGAAAGTTATGCCCACGCCATTGCTGATGCTGATACCTGCCGGATCTCGGCCGCCAACTTTGTTGAAGTGGCGATCGTTGTCGAGGCGCAAACCAAAGCGAGCGGCAGCCGCCAGTTCGATGCTTTCTTTCGGCGCGCCGGCATCGTCATTGAGCCGGTAACCGAAGAGCAGGCGCATATAGCCCGGCAGGCCTATACGGATTTCGGCAAGGGCCGTCACAAAGCCGGGCTGAACTTCGGCGACTGTTTCGCCTATGCGCTCGCCAAGACAACGGGTGAGACGCTCCTCTTCAAGGGAGAAGATTTCCAGAAAACCGACATCACCTCGGCAATCTGAAAGCCCGCCGATCGAGACGTTGTTCAGCCGACGCTCGCCAACAATCCCTGCTGGCTCGGTTCGTTACTTGAGAAGATTGCTTTGGAGATGACGAAAGCCAATGGAGCGAAACTGCCTCCTAATGTCGGTGTCGTGGTACCCTGATCGGGTCCGAGAAATGCAAGAGTAGAGATCAACTGTGCCACTTTTGTGCCACATGAATGAGCAGCAACCGGCATGACTGAGCAAAGTTGATGCGACGGGCGGCCAGCAATACATTGATTAAAAAGTAAAAGTAATTCTCCGTTCGGCCTGTCACGCCGGGGGTCGCGGGCTCGAGTCCCGTCCACTCCGCCAACTCGATTCGTGGGCACACCGGGGCGAACGCGAGTTCGCCCTTTTTGCAGCGCGGTCAACGTACGGGCAGGCGCTGCGTACTGGAACCTAGGGCCGACGCATCCGGTCCCGAAAGGCGATGCTCAAGTCATGTTCGATTTCGTCTATCGCAAGAAGCGCCTCGTCCAGATCATCCTTGCGCTGATCACGCTGCCGTTCGCGTTTTTCGGCGTCGACTACTATTTCCGCGGCGGCGGTGCCTTGGGCGAGGTAGCGCGCGTCGGCAGCGACAAAGTTACGCAGCAGGAATTCGACAACGCGATTCGCGATCAGCAGGATCGCATGCGCCAGCAACTCGGGCGCAATTTCGATCCGGCCGTGCTCGACAACCCCGAAGTGCGCTATTCGATACTGGAACAACTGATCGGCCAGCGGCTGCTCGACGACCAGGCGCGCAAGGCGCGCCTTCGCGTTAGCGACGAACAACTGCGCCAGTACATCACCGAAATTCCCGCGTTCCAGGTGGATGGCAAGTTCTCGCAGGAGCGCTACGAGCAACTCCTGGCAACGCAGAACCCGCCGAAATCGTCACCGCAGTTCGTGAGCGAGGTGAGGCAAGCGCTCCTGCTCGCTCCGCTGCAGGAGCCCATCTCGGCTGGCAACATCGTCGCCAAAAGCAACGTCGAGCGTTACCTGGCGCTGCTCGACCAGAAACGCGAGGTCGCGTCGGTCGTCATCTCGCCCGACGCCTACATGAAGGACGTCAAGATCGATGACGCGGCGGTCAGTGGGTTCTACGAAGCCAACAAGGCAGCTTTCCAGGTGCCCGAGCAGGCCAGGATCGAATACGTGGTGCTCACTCCCGATGCCCTGATCGGCCAGGTCACCGTCGACGCCGCGGAGGTGCGCAAGCAATACGACGACAACATCAAGCAATACGCGAAGGCGGAGCAGCGGCAGGCCAGCCACATCCTGATCGCGGTCAAGCCCGACGCGAGTGACGCGGACAAGGCCGCTGCCAAGGCCAAGGCCGATGCGCTCGTCGAGCAACTCAAGAAGAAGCCGGCGCAGTTCGCAGAGCTCGCCAAGCAGAATTCGCAGGATCCGGGCTCGGCTTCGCAGGGCGGCGACCTCGGCACCTTCGCGCGAGATGGATCGATGGTCAAACCGTTCGAGGATGCCGCGTTCTCGGCCAAGCAGGGCGAGATCGTTGGCCCGGTACAGACCGACTTCGGCTGGCACATCATCAAGGTCACCGCCATCAACGCGGCGAAAACACAGAGCTTCGACGAAGCGAAGGCCGGGATCGAGCAGGAGCTCAAGCGGGTGAAGGCGCAGCGCAAGTTCGCCGAGGCGGCGGAGCAGTTCCAGAACCTGGTCTACGAGCAGGCGGACAGCCTGCAGCCGGTCGCGAAGACGCTCAACCTCACCGTGCAGTCCACGCCGTCGATGACGCGTGCGCAGATCCAGGCGCTGGCGCAGGGTAATGCGAAATTCACGACAGCGGTGTTCAGTCCGGAGTCGACTCAGTCCAAGCGCAACACGGAGGCGATCGAGGTTGCGCCCAACACGCTGATGGCCGCACGGATCATCGACTACAAGCCCGCGACGCCGCGTCCGTTCGACGAGGTCAAGGCGCAGATCCGTCGCGAGCTCGAACGAAAGGCGGCCAGCGAGCTAGCCCAGGCAGCCGGGAAGGAGAAGCTCGCGCTGCTTGAGCAAGGTAAGGATGCGGGCGTCACCTTCGGCAAGCCCGTGACCCTGACGCGCACGCAGGTGCAGCCGGGGTACCCCGCGGAAGCGTTGCTGACGATCTTTCACGCAGACTCGGCGAAGCTGCCGGCGTACGCAGGCGCGCCGGCGGAGACGGGCGGTTATGCGCTGTACAAGGTCCAGCAGATCATCACGCCACCGGCGCCGGATCCGGCGCGCGTTGCGCAGTTCAATGAACGGATCAGCGAGCAGGTGGGGCGCGAGATGTTCAACGCCTACCTTGCCAGCCTGAAAGCCAAGGCCGACGTCAAAATCAACCAGACCAATCTGGAAAAGAAGAGTTAGCGCAGATTCGCGACGTTCGGACTATCGCGGCGCCCCGGATTTTTTCGGGCGTTGAGATTCTCAGGGCTGCAAGGCAGGCGTGCAACCGAGGTCGCGCATGATCTTCTGGTTCTGCGCGATCGAACTTTCGCGCTCGGCCGCGGTGAAGTACACCCGCTCGCCTTTTTCGTTGTAGCGGAACACGTTGGCGTCTTCGCGCAGCGACTTGATCCTTCCAGTGGCCTGCTGGCATTGCGAACGGCGAAGGTTCACGTCGACGCGGTCCTTGTCCGCCTTGGCCTCAGCCTCCGAGCGCTGTTGCATGCGCTTGTTGATTTCCGCGTCCTTGGCGGCGAGATCGCGCACCGCGGCCGGGTCCGCGGGCGCGGTGCCCGTCACTACCCTCTCCGCCTTCACTCCGGCCGGTGGAGTGTCGCCATACACGACGCGACCGTTTTCGTCGATCCACTTGTAGGTCACCGCCATTGCGCGGCCGCACGCGAAAGCCATCACGAGCGCCACAATTACGCCGGCTCCAATGGCCGTGCGAGTACGGGTATTCCGGACGCCGGACTTATTCATCATCACAAGGTAATGCGAAGCGATGCCAAACGTCAACCCGCGCCGCCAAAGGGCATTTCCACGGGGATCAGCGTTTACCGGGGTGATAGCCCCGCGTATAATCCGCTTTTGCGCATAGGAGAAAAGCATTATGCGTGTCGTCCAGAAGGCGCTCACCTTTGACGACGTCCTGCTGCTCCCCGCCCAATCCTCCGTCGTTCCCCGCGACGTCAGTCTGCAAACCCGCCTCACCTCGCGTATCGCCCTTAATATCCCGCTGCTTGCCGCGGCGATGGATACGGTGACCGAAGCCGGCCTGGCCATCGCCATCGCGCAGGAGGGGGGCATGGGCATTGTGCACAAGAACATGACTCCGAAGGCGCAGGCGGCCGAAGTGGCCAAGGTCAAGCGCTTCGAAAGCGGTGTAGTCAAGGATCCGATCACGGTTCCTCCGACCATGTCGGTGCGCGAAGTGCTCGCGATCACCCGCGCGCATCGCATTTCCGGCCTGCCGGTGGTCGACGGCCGCACGATCGTCGGGATCGTCACCAATCGCGACCTGCGCTTCGAGACCAATCTCGATCAGCCGGTTTCGAGCATCATGACGCCTCGCGAGCGCCTGGTCACGGTCCCTGAGGGCACCGAGCTCGATGTCGCCAAGGCGCTGATGCATCGGCATCGCCTCGAGCGCGTGCTGGTGGTCAACGATGCTTTCGAGCTCAAGGGACTCATCACTGTCAAGGACATTCTGAAGTCGACCGAGCATCCGTTTGCGTGCAAGGACGATCTCGGCCAGCTTCGCGTCGGCGCCGCCGTCGGCACCGGTGCAGACACGCCTGCGCGCGTCGAAGCGCTCATCGCGGCCGGCGTCGACGTCATCGTGGTCGACACGTCGCATGGTCATTCGCAGGGCGTACTCGATCGCGTGCGCTGGATCAAGCGCGGCTTTCCTCTGGTCCAGGTGATCGCTGGCAACGTCGCGACCGCGGCGGGCGCGCGCGCGCTCGCCGACGCCGGCGCCGACGGCGTCAAGGTCGGCATCGGGCCAGGCTCGATCTGCACCACGCGCGTGGTCGCCGGCGTCGGCGTACCGCAGATCAGCGCGATTCTCAACGCGCTTGAGGGTGCGGGCGCGCAGATTCCGATTATCGCCGACGGCGGCATCCGTTACTCGGGGGACATCGCCAAGGCGATCGCGGCGGGCGCTTCGTCGGTCATGCTCGGGAGCCTGTTCGCAGGCACCGAGGAGTCGCCCGGCGACACCGAGCTCTATCAGGGGCGTTCGTACAAGAGCTACCGCGGCATGGGCTCGCTGGGTGCCATGCAGGAAGGCTCCGCCGACCGCTACTTCCAGGACGCCGAGGGCGAAGGCGAGGCGGAAAAGCTCGTTCCCGAAGGTATCGAGGGCCGCGTTCCGTACAAGGGCCCGCTGTCCGCCGTGATCCATCAGCTCACCGGCGGCTTGCGCGCCGCGATGGGCTATTGCGGCTGTCCCACCATCGACGACATGCGCACCCGCGCCGAGTTCGTCGAGATCACCACCGCCGGCATTCGAGAATCTCACGTCCACGACGTGCAGATCACCAAGGAAGCGCCGAACTACCGCGTCGAATGAGCGTCGTCGCCCCATGAGTGCAATGCCCGCGCCGATTGCGGGTCCGTCGACGGACGCCGGCGCCGCACACTCCAAAATCCTGATCCTGGATTTCGGCTCGCAGGTCACGCAGCTGATCGCGCGCCGCGTGCGCGAAGCACACGTCTACTGCGAGATCCATCCCAACGATGTCAGCGACGCTTTCGTCCGCGAGTTCGCACCGAAGGGCATCATCCTCAGCGGCAGCCATGCGAGCACCTACGAGGCGCGCGACCTGCGCGCACCGCAGGCGGTGTGGGACATCGGCGTCCCCGTGCTCGGCATCTGCTACGGGATGTTCACGATGGCAGTCCAGCAGGGCGGCGAGGTCGAGCCGAGCACGCATCGCGAATTCGGCTACGCGGAAGTGCGCGCGCGCGGACATACGAAGCTCCTCGACGGCATCGAGGATTTCGCCACCGCCGAGGGACACGGCATGCTCAAGGTGTGGATGAGCCACGGCGACAAGGTCACGGCGCTGCCGCCGGGATTCAAGCTGATGGCGAGCACGCCGAGCTGCCCCATCGCGGGCATCGCCGACGAGGCGCGCGGCTACTACGGCGTGCAGTTCCATCCCGAAGTGACGCACACGACGCAGGGCAAAGCGCTGCTCGAGCGCTTTGTGCTGGACATCGCAGGCGCGACGCCCGACTGGGTGATGCGCGACCACGTCGCCGAAGCCATCGCTTCGATTCGGCGCCAGGTAGGCGACGAGGAAGTGGTTCTCGGCCTGTCGGGCGGCGTCGATTCCAGCGTGGCGGCAGCGCTGATCCACCGCGCGATCGGAGATCAGCTCACCTGCGTGTTCGTCGATCACGGCTTGCTACGCCAGGACGAAGCCGCGCTGGTCATGGAGATGTTCGCGGGTCGCCTGCACGCGAAGGTTCTCCACGTCGACGCCAGCGCGCAGTTCCTGGGCAAGCTTGCCGGCGTGAGCGATCCCGAGGCCAAGCGCAAGGTCATCGGCCGCGAATTCGTCGAAGTGTTCCAGTCCGAGGCACGTAAGCTCAAGCACGCGAAGTGGCTCGCGCAGGGCACCATCTACCCGGATGTGATCGAGTCGGGGGGAGCCAAAACGAAGAAGGCGATGACCATCAAGAGCCACCACAACGTCGGCGGTCTTCCGGAGACGCTGGGACTGAAGCTGCTGGAACCGCTGCGCGACCTGTTCAAGGACGAAGTGCGGGAGCTCGGCGAGGCTCTCGGGTTGCCGCGCGACATCGTGCACCGCCATCCGTTTCCCGGACCCGGCCTCGGCGTGCGCATTCTTGGCGAGGTCAAGCGCGAGTACGCCGACCTGCTGCGCCGCGCCGACGCGATTTTCATCGAAGAGCTTCGCAACACGCGCGACGAAGCGAGCGGCAAGAGCTGGTACGAGCTCACCAGCCAAGCCTTCGCCGTTTTCCTGCCCGTGAAGAGCGTCGGCGTAATGGGGGACGGCCGAACCTATGAATACGTCGTTGCCTTGCGCGCCGTGCAGACCACGGATTTCATGACCGCGGACTGGGCCGAGCTTCCGCACTCGCTGCTCAAGAAGGTATCGAATCGGATCATCAACGAAGTGCGCGGCATCAATCGGGTGACCTACGACGTATCGAGCAAACCGCCGGCGACCATCGAGTGGGAGTAGCAGCATGATATGCAGGCCATGAGCCAGGACGAGACCACGCGCAGCCGCGTATCGTCGGGTGCGAAATGGGAACCCATCATCGGCTACTCGCGCGCCGTGCGCGTCGGCAGGCAGGTATTCGTCGCCGGAACGACCTCGACCGACGCCGCGGGCAATATCGTCGGCAAGGGCGATGCCGCAGCCCAGATGCGGCAGGTGCTCGCCAACATCGAGCGCGCGCTCGACCTGTCCGGTGCGCGCATGACCGACGTCGTGCGCACGCGCATTTTCGTCACCGATATCGCGCAATGGGAATCGATCGGACGCGTCCATGGCGAGGTGTTCCACGCGATTCGTCCTGCCGCGACCATGGTCGAAGTCAAGCGCCTGATCGATCCCGACTTGCTGGTCGAAGTCGAAGTCGACGCGGTCATCGGCAGCGGCGATGCGTGACGGTGCCGGCATTCCACGCCAATTCACCGGCAAGGAGTACAGCCGGAACATCGATCTCATCGCCGCGGGGAAAGCAGGTGGCGCACCGTGAAGTCGGTACTGCCGACTGAGGCTGCCGATGTAACCGCAGCGCTCGCCACGGACGAGCGCTGGATGGGCGAGGCGCTCGAACTCGCGCACCAGGCGCAGGCGCGCGGCGAGGTTCCGGTCGGTGCCGTGGTGGTCCGCGCAGGCGTCATCATCGGTCGCGGCGGCAACGCGCCGATCGTCGCCAGCGACCCCACCGCACACGCCGAAATCGCCGCGCTGCGCAACGCGGCATTGTCGATGGGCAACTACCGGCTGCCCGACTGCGACATCTACGTCACCCTCGAACCCTGCGCGATGTGCGCGGGTGCGATCATTCACGCGCGCCTCGCACGCGTCGTGTTCGGTGCGAGCGATCCCAAGACCGGAGCGTGCGGCAGCGTCATCGACCTGTTCGTGGATCGTCGACTGAATCACCACACCCGCGTTCGCGGCGGCGTGGCCGCCGAATCGTGCGGCGCACTGCTCTCGGCGTTCTTCGCCGCGCGCCGCTGACGCCTCGGCCGTGACCATGCGAAGCTGGGGGATCGGTCTTTATGCGCCGGCGGGTTTCGCGATCGAGCCCGCGGCGGTGACGCGCGCGGTCGCCCGCTGGGAAGCTGCAGGCCATCGGGTGATCGTGGATCCAACCGCGCTCACTCGCTGGCAGCGCTTTTCCGCGCCCGACGACGAACGCCTCGCGGCCGTCATGCGCATGGCGCAGGATCCGCGCGTCGAGCTCGCGATAGCGCTGCGCGGCGGTTACGGCTGGTCGCGCCTGCTCGAACGGATCGACTTTGGCGCGATCGCCCGGAGCGCGACGCGTTGGCTCGGGCACAGCGACTTCACCGCGTTCCAGCTCGCAGCGCTCGCTGCGCACGGAAGCGTCACTTTCTCCGGTCCGATGGGCGGCTACGATTTCGGCGCGGAGCAGGTATCGTCGTTCACGATGCAGCACTGCTGGGGCGTGCTCGACGCCGACCGCTACGAGATACGCTGCCCGCTGTCGGGAGACGACATCACCACACGCGGAACGCTCTGGGGCGGCAACCTCGCCCTGATCGCGCACCTCGTCGGCACGCCGTACCTGCCGTGCGTCGACGGCGGCATCCTGTTCATCGAGGATGTCGGTGAGCATCCGTATCGCATCGAGCGCATGCTCTATCAGCTTCACGAGGCCGGCATTCTCGGCCGACAGCGTGCGCTGCTGCTCGGTGAGTTCAACGGTTACACGCTCGGCGAAAACGACAACGGCTACGACTTCGACGCCATGGTCGCTCAGGTGCGCACATGCTTCGGCGTTCCCGTTTACACCGGGTTGCCGTTCGGACACTGCCGCGACAAGCTGACGCTGCCGCACGGCGGTCAGTGCGCACTGACGGTCAGCGGCGGTGAAGCCACGCTCGCGTTCTCCGGCTACGCGACCGCGTCGTGAGCGGCGAGTTTCGGGTGCGGCCGGCGGACTGGCAGCGCGACGCGAACGCGCTGCAGCACGTACGGCGCACGATATTTGTCGTCGAGCAGCAGGTTTCGGAATCGCTGGAATGGGACGGCGCCGATGCCGAGTGCATTCACGCGCTCGCCGAGGACGCCGGAGGCCAGGCGATCGGCTGCGCACGTCTGTTGGCGGACGGTCACATCGGACGCGTCGCCGTCTTGGCCTCGCACCGTGGACGCGGCGTGGGCGACGCTTTGATGCGATACATGATCGCGCAGGCGGCGTCGCTGGGTCACCGCCGCGTCGTCGTCAATGCGCAGACGCACGCCCTGCGTTTCTACGAACGGCTGGGCTTCGCGGCGGTCGGCGAGGAGTACGACGACGCCGGGATCCCGCACCGGACGATGGTGCTCGATCTCTAGCTTCTCGCACGCGTTACGGAGTCGGCGTCTCCTGCACGCCGAACTCGAACGCGGCTTCACCGGTCATCGTTCCAGCAGCATCGAAGCTGCGCTCGATGAAGCGCACGTCGCCATTCCTGTCGGCGACGACCACCGTCGAGCAGCGTGTGCCGTACGAAGGTGTGACGATGAACGCCGGCGACAACACGCGCTCCCATTGCTCGGACACGCCTGTAGACGGCAGCGTGGCGGCGGGCGCAGGCGTGCGATCGGCGAGCAACGCAAACACACTCTCGATCAGATCCACGTCGCCGGAGAGCGCCGCTGCCAGCCGGGACTTGCTTTGAGTCACTTTAGGCCACGGCGTTTCGAGCAGATGGTTGGACAGGCCAATGAGACCGGGTGCGATCGCGCGCGCACCACTGGCGCGATTGGACACGTATGCGCAGCGCGGCGACAGGTCGCCCACCAGCAGATTGAATCCGTGATAGCGCGACCCATCGACCGCGAAGTGGGCGGCGCATTCGAGTGGCGACTGCGTCGATTGCAGCGCTTCCAGCACCAGCGCGCCGCGCGAGGGCGCCGCAGGATCGCGTGGAATCCCTTCGCGAAAGTTGGTGACCAGCGCCCACCGCCCGGTGCGCGTCATGCCGAACCACGTCCCGCCGCCTGCTTCATCGCGTCCCGCGAGCACGCCGCGGTTCCACCAGTGCGCGGGCTGCGCCGCCCGCGCGTGAAACTCGTCACGGTTGGCGGCAATGACCAAAGCATAGCGTGGGTGCGCATCGAGCGCGATGGCAGCGAGGCACACGCGATCAGCCTGCCATCAGGCGCCGCGAGTGCCGATGGTGCGACTCGATCAGCGCCGGCATCTCGGTATGCAGCAACTGGCCGTCCGCGATGCGAACTCGACCGTCGATCACCGAGAAGTCGGCGCTGCCTGGAGCACACATCACCAGCGCTGCGGCCGGATCGTGGCGCGCGCCGGCGAACGCGGCCGTGTCAAGCCGAAAGCCCACAAGGTCCGCGGCCATGCCCGGCGCGATGGCACCGATGTCGTCGCGATCGAGCAACGCCGCGCCGCCCAGCGTCGCGAGCTCGAGCGCCGCGCGTGCAGACAGCGCAGCAACGTCGCCTTCGATGCGTGCAAGCAGCCACGCGAGCCTTGCTTCGCCGAGCAGATGACCACTGTCGTTGGATGCGCATCCATCCACGCCCAGACCGACCCGAACGCCCGCGGAGCGCATTCGTGCGACCGGTGCCCGCCCCGATCCAAGGCGCAGGTTGGAAGCGGGACAGTGGCATACCCCGGTGCGCGTCGTGGCGAAGAGGTCGATCTCGGCGTCGTCGAGCTTCACGCAGTGGGCGTGCCATACGTCAGCACCCGTCCAGCCCAGAGACTCGGCGAATGCGCCGGGGCGCAACCCGAAGGTTTCGACGCTGAAGGCGACGTCGCGCGCGCTCTCGGCAAGGTGCGTGTGCAACCCCACGCCGTAGCTGCGCGCGAGCGCGGCACACTCGCGCATCAAGGCGGGCGACACCGAAAAAGGCGAGCAGGGCGCGACCGCGATGCGGATCATGGCGTAGCGCCGCGCGTCGTGGAACGATTCGATGACCCGTCGCGTGTCGGCAAGAATGGCGTCCTCGCGCTCGACCAGCGCGTCGGGCGGCAGTCCGCCCGCGCTCTCGCCGACGCTCATCGCGCCGCGAGTCGCGTGGAAGCGAATTCCGATTTCGGCGCCCGCCCGGATGGTGTCGTCGAGGCGCACATCGTTGGGATACAGGTAGAGATGATCGCTGGTGGTCGTGCATCCCGAAAGCATCAGCTCGGCCATGCCCAGCTTTGCGGAGACGTACGCCGATTCGCCATCGAGTCTCGACCAGACCGGATAGAGCGCGCGCAGCCAGCCGAACAGCTCGGAGTCCTGTGCCATCGCCCGTGTCAGCGATTGGAACAGGTGGTGATGCGTGTTCACCAGGCCCGGAATCACGACGTGAGCGCGGGCGTCGATCTCGGTATCCGCATGCGGTGTCGGCATCGACGCGAGGTCGCCTACGGCGACGATGACGTTATCGCGCACGTAGATCGCGGCGTCGCGCAGCTCCCGACGCGCGTTATCCATGGTTACGAGCGTGTGGATGTTTCGCACCAGCAGCGTCGACACGCTACGCATCTCCGGAGACGAAGCGCTCGACCGTGCGCGTGCCGCCCGCGGCGAGGCAGCGCGCCAGACCGCTCTCCGTGACGGCGGCGGCGAGCGCCGACTCGAAGGCGACACGATCGCGGACGCCTTCGTAAGTCTCCATCCACAGCAACGTGTCGTCGCCGCGGCGCAGCCGGCGCCCGGCGATGCCGGTGCACTTCTCGACATCGGCGAGGATGCGCCGCACCGCGCGTGCCGCCGCGTCGGCGTGGTCGAGCGCGATGCGGTAGTAGACGTAGTAGTAGAGCGGCGGCTCGCTCACATGCGGCCCCGCGGCGGCGGCGCAGCGGGAATCGGATAGGGAAGTGGAAGCACCTCGAGTCGGGGCCCTTCGATATTGTGCAGCCTAACCCCCTCGTCGCGTGCCGCCAGTTGCACGACGGCGAGCAGATCGCTTCCTCCATCGGGCGCCGGGGCTGCCTCGATCACGGTGCCGCAGGCCTGCGCGTCGAACACGGCGCTGTAGAGCCGTTCGCCTGCGGCAGCGGCCGCATCGACATGCGCCAGCACCAGGCGTTCCTTCAGGCGTCCGAGGTATTGCGTGCGCGCGACGATCTCCTGACCGGCGTAGCAGCCCTTGCGAAAATTGATGGCGTCGAGCGCGTCGAGATTGAGCGATTGCGGAACGAATTGGTCGGACGTCGCCGCGGTGACGCGCGCGACGCCGCTGCGCACGCGCAGCCAGGTCCACGTCGGTTCGGCTGCGCGCCGCGCCGTGGCGCCCACGCGTTCCCACTGTGCCATCGCCGTGGGCGCGCCGGCGCTGGCGAGAAAGCGCTTTCCAGGAAGCGCCTGCCAGAGCGCGCCATCGACGTCGACGATGCCATTGCCTTCCGGGACGGCGTCCAGGGCATCGCGCAGCGCCAGTGCGGCGGACGGGCCACCGACGCCGAAGCGGAGCGTCGCCGCGCTACGGTCCTCGATCACGACCTTGGCGCGCAGGACGAACATCGACAGGCGCTTGCGAATCGGAGCGACCTGCGCGCCGGGCAACAGGAGCTCGAAGGATTCGTCAGTCAGTCGCCGCACCACGCACACCACCAGCACGCGACCCTTGGCCGAGCACCACGCCGCAAGCTGCCAGCTACCTACCGCAAGAGAGTCGACGTCATTGGTGAGCTGACCCTGCAGGAAGGCTGCCGCGTCCGGCCCGGCGACGCTCAGGACACCTGACGCGCCGACGTCGCAAACGACGGTGCTGTCGCGTGCGGCCCGCTGCTCGCCGGACGGGTCGCCGAAAGATATCGTGCCGTCGGGCTCATCGCGGGCACCAGGCCACACGCGGAAGGGGGTTGAGGATACCGGGATATTCACGGGGTTCTGGCGCTGGGCGATTGTGCCAGCCCGGCAAGGGCTACCGAGCCCAGGGGCATGGCCGCGAGGGCGATTTCCGTGTTAAAATCGAACGTTAACTTGGTTTCTGTGTGTCTTTGCGGGTTGTCTGCACGAGCCTTTGTAGGCTGCAACGCCAGCCTCCCGCATCGTGCTCCGGGGTCGCATGCCGGAAGATGGGGTCAAAGACGCATTTCGCCAGGTAATTCGCAGATTCGCCCCTTCAGGGTGCCCGAGCCAGGCGTTTCGGGCCCGCAGGCGAATCGAGGCTCAACCCTGATCAAGGAGTGTAGTGATGTCGGTTACGATGCGTCAAATGCTGGAAGCCGGGGTTCATTTCGGCCATCAGACACGTTACTGGAATCCGAAGATGGCGGACTTCATCTTCGGTTCGCGCAACAAGATTCACATCGTCAACCTCGAAAAGACGATGGAGATGTACCAGGAAGCGCTGAAGTACATCCGTCAGCTCGCATCCAATCGCGGCACCGTCCTGTTCGTTGGCACCAAGCGCCAGGCGCGCGACATCATCGCCGAGGAATCGCAGCGTGCCGGCATGCCGTACGTCGATCACCGCTGGCTGGGCGGCATGCTGACCAACTTCAAGACGGTCAAGGTGTCGATCAAGCGTCTCAAGGACCTGGAGACGATGGCTCAGGACGGCACCTTCGACAAGATGAGCAAGCGCGAGGCGCTGACGCTCCAGCGCGAGATGGAGAAGCTCACTCGAAGCCTCGGCGGGATCAAGGAAATGAACGCGCTTCCTGATGCGTTGTTCGTCATCGACGTCGGCTACCAGAAGATCGCGGTCACCGAAGCGCGCAAGCTGGGCATTCCCATCGTCGGCGTGGTCGACACCAATCACTCGCCGGATGGCATCGCGTACGTGATTCCGGGCAACGACGATTCGAGCCGGGCGATCCGCCTGTACGCTCGCGGCGTCGCCGACGCGATCCTGGAAGGCCGCAGCCAGGTGATCCAGGAAATCACGCAAAGCGAGGAGTTCGTCGAGGTCCCCGCCGACGAGGCGACGGCCTGACCCCCAAGGCCCGGGGCTGAAGTACCGGCCCAAAGGGGCTGCGGCCCCTTTTTCTTGGGCGATGATATGAATGCACGGCGGCGGCGTCGAGTTCGAACCGCTGCCTCAGCGAACAGCGCAACAGCAACGAACTGGAGTCAGGAAGCATGGCGGAGATTGCCGCAAGCATGGTGATGGACCTGCGCAGCCGTACCGGGCTGGGCATGATGGAGTGCAAGAAGGCGCTGACCGAGACCGGCGGCGACCTCGCCAAGGCCGAAGAGCTGTTGCGCATCAAGAGCGGCGCGAAGGCGTCGAAGGCGGCGGACCGCATCGCCGCCGAGGGCGTGATCGCGCTGAATGTGTCGGCGGATGGCAAGACCGGTGCGATCGTCGAAGTCAATTGCGAGACCGATTTCGTGGCCAAGAACGAGGAGTTCCGCGCCTTCGCCGCCGAGCTCGCGCAGCTAATCACGCGCGATCATCCTGCTGATGTCACGGCACTGGCCTTGCGCACGCTGGGATCGGGGCAGACGGTCGAGGCGCGTCGCGTCGCGCTGGTCCAGAAAATCGGCGAGAACCTGTCGATACGACGCTTCGCCCGCCGCGCAGCGGCCGGCAAGCTGTACGCGTATGTGCACGGCGTGCGCATCGGCGTCCTGGTCGATGTTTCGGGCGGTGATGCTACGCTGGGCAAGGACCTCGCCATGCACATCGCGGCGAGCAAGCCCGTCGCGCTCGACACCACCGAGGTGCCGGCCGAGCTCGTCGAGCGCGAGCGCAGCATCGCCGCGGCGCGCGCCGCCGAATCCGGCAAGCCCGCCAACATCGTCGAGAAGATGGTCGATGGCGCGGTGACGAAATATCTCGCCGAAGTGACCTTGCTCGCGCAGCCGTTCGTCAAGGGCGACGGCAAGCAAAGCGTGCAGCAGCTGGTCAAGGCGCAGGGCGCGAAGATCAACGGCTTCACGCTGTACGTCGTCGGCGAGGGCATCGAAAAGAAGAAAGACGATTTCGCCGCAGAAGTCGCGGCGATGGCCAAGTCCTGAACAGCACTCAACTCGAGCGAGGTTGCCGATGACCGTACCCACGATCACGCCACTCGCCAGCGTCGCGCCGCTGGCGAACAGGCAACCCGCTTACCGGCGCATTCTGCTCAAGCTCTCGGGTGAGGCGCTGATGGGAGACGATCCCTACGGCATCAACCGGGCGGTGATCGATCGCATCGTCGCCGAGATCGGCGATGTGGTGCGGCTTGGCGTGCAGGTCGCCGTCGTGATCGGTGGCGGCAACATCTTTCGCGGCGTGGCGCCCGGCGCAGCGGGCATGGACCGCGCCACCGCCGATTACATGGGCATGCTGGCGACGCTGATGAACGCACTTGCGTTGCAGGACGCGTTTCGCCGCGCCGGGCTCGTCTCGCGCGTGCAGTCCGCGTTGTCGATCGAGCAGGTCGCCGAACCGTACATCCGCGGGAAGGCGCTGCGCTACCTCGAGGAAAACAAGGTGGTGATCTTCGCCGCCGGCACCGGCAACCCTTTTTTCACGACCGACACTGCGGCCGCGCTGCGCGGACGCGAGATGGGCGTCGATATCGTGCTCAAGGCGACCAAGGTCGACGGCGTCTACACCGCCGACCCGAACAAGGATCCCGCCGCGAAGCGCTATCCCAGCCTGACCTTCGACGAGGCGATCGTCAAGAACCTGAGAGTGATGGATGCCACCGCGCTGGCGCTGTGCCGCGACCAGAACATGCTGCTCAAGGTCTTCAGCATCTTCGCCCCCGGGGCGCTCAAGCGCGTGGTGATGGGCGATGATGAAGGCACGCTGGTGCACTGCTGAACCCGCTTCGGGCGCGTGAAACTGTCGGCGTCGGCAAGGGTCTGCGCCGACGCCGGAACGGACTTCGAGGAGGTTGCGATGATCGCTGACGTAAAAAAGACCGCCGAGCAGAAGATGCAGAAGTCCATCGAGACGCTCAAGAATGATCTCGGCAAGATCCGCACGGGGCGCGCGCATACCGGGTTGCTCGACCATCTGCGCGTCGACTACTACGGCGCGATGATGCCGATCAATCAGGTCGCCAACGTCACGCTCGCCGACGCGCATACGATCGCCGTCCAGCCGTGGGAAAAAAAGATGGTACAGATCGTCGAGAAGGCGATCCGCGATTCGGACCTCGGGGTCAATCCCGCGACCGCGGGCGACGTCATCCGTGTGCCGATGCCTGCGCTGACCGAAGAGCGGCGCAAGGAGCTGGTCAAGGTCGTGCACAAGGAGGCCGAGAACACGCGCGTTGCTGTGCGCAATATCCGCCGCGATGCGATCACCCATTTCAAGGATCTGCTCAAGTCGAAGTCGGTCTCCGAAGACGACGAACGACGCGCGCAGGAAGACGTCCAGAAGCTCACCGATCGCTACATCGCCGAGGTCGACAAGCTGCTGCACGTCAAGGAAGCGGAGTTGATGGCTGTTTGACGCAGCCATCGCCTCCAATTCCGGGTCGTCCGGTCCTCGCCGTGTTCCCCAGCTCCACCCGGGAAGTCCCGGAAGCGCGCAGCGTGCCCCGCCACGTCGCGATCATCATGGACGGCAACGGCCGGTGGGCCAAGCAGCGTCTGCTGCCGCGCGTCGCGGGGCATCGAAAAGGGGTCGAAGCGGTGCGCGCGACGGTGCGTGGCTGCGCCGAAACCGGCGTCGAATACCTGACGCTGTTCGCGTTTTCCAGCGAAAACTGGCGCCGCCCGCCCGACGAGGTATCGATCCTCATGCAGCTGTTCATCCGTGCCCTCGAGCAGGAAGTGGCGAAGCTCGACGACAACGGTATCCGGTTTCGCGTGATTGGCGACACCTCGCGCTTCGAGCCGCGCATTCGTGAGCTCATCGCTTCCGCCGAGGAGCGCACCGCAAGGAACCACCGGCTGACGCTGACCGTTGCCGCCAACTACGGCGGCCGCTGGGATATCGCGCAGGCGATGCAGAAGCTGATCGCGGCACAACCGGAGGCCGCCCGCGGCTTCGCACCCGAGGCGCTCGATCCATTCCTCGCCATGGCTTACGCCCCCGAGCCCGATCTTTTCATCCGCACCGGCGGCGAGCAGCGCGTGTCCAACTTCCTGCTCTGGCAGCTCGCCTATACCGAGCTCTATTTCACCGACGTGCTCTGGCCCGACTTCGACGAAACCGCGCTGCGCGCCGCCATCGCCTCCTATCAGCAGCGCGAGCGACGTTACGGACGGACCAGCGAGCAGCTTCGCGAAACTGCGAGCACCTGATGCTCAAGACGCGCGTCCTGACCGCGCTCGTCCTCGTGCCGCTGGTGCTGGCGGCGCTATTCTTTTTGAACGTTCATGCCTGGGGTGCGCTCACGCTGCTGGTGGTGGCGATCGGCGCGTCGGAGTGGGCGCGCCTGGCGTCGCTCAATGGGCGCGTGATGCTGCTGTTTGTCGGGGCGACGCTGGCATCGGGAGCGTGCCTGTTGTGGCTGCCGCAGGCGGGATTGCTCGCGGGCGTCGGCTGGCCCGACGCGCTCGTCGTCGCGATCTGCGGCACCGCGACGCTGTTCTGGATTGCGGTGGTGCCGGTTTGGCTGTATCGCCGAGCGCAAGTGCGCTCGCAAGCGCTGCTGGCAGCCGCGGGCTGGCTCGTGCTCGTGTCGACCTGGTTCGCAGTGGTTCACCTGCAGGCGCGGTCTCCCGGACTTCTGCTTTCGCTGATGGCAATCGTATGGATTGCCGACACCGCAGCCTATTTCTCGGGGCGGCGCTTTGGACGGCGCAAGCTGGCGCCGTCGATCAGCCCCGGAAAGACGTGGGAAGGCGTCTATGGCGCGCTGTTCGCGGTGGGCGCGTATGCGCTCGCGCTCTTGCCGCTCGCGGCACGTGGCGGCTACTCTCAGGCGATTGGTTTTGGCGCGGTACTCGTCTGGATCGCGCTGGTCGTGCTGGTGGCGGGACTCTCGATCTTCGGCGACTTGTTCGAATCGATGCTCAAGCGCCAGCGCGGAATCAAGGACAGCGGCAACATCCTACCGGGGCACGGAGGCGTGCTCGATCGCATCGATGCGCTGACGGCTGCCATGCCGGCAGCCGCGCTCATCGCACATTACGTAATCCGTTGACCGTGCGCGCCGAGCCTCGATCACAACGCCATGTCTGCGTGCTCGGCGCCACCGGATCGATCGGCGCATCGACCCTGGACGTGATCTCGCGCCACCCAGCACGCTTCGCGGTGAAGGCGCTGGCCGCCAACCGTCGATGGGAAGCGCTGCTCGAGCTGGTGCGCCGCTTCACCCCGCCTTGGGCAGCGCTGCTCGACCCCGCTGCGGCGCATGAGCTTTCCGCGGCGGTCAAGCGCGAAGGACTTTCGACGCGCGTGCTGTCGGGCGCAGATGGTCTGTGCGCGCTCGCCGCGCTGCCGGAGGCCGACACCGTGATCGCCGGCATCGTCGGCGCCGCGGGACTCGCACCGACGCTGGCAGCGGCACGCGCCGGCAAGCGCATTCTGCTCGCCAACAAGGAAACACTGGTGCTTGCGGGTGCGCTGTTCATGGCAGCGGTGCGCGAGGGCGGTGCTACGCTGTTGCCGATCGACAGCGAGCACAACGCGATCTTCCAGTGCATGCCGTCGCGTGAGTCGGGTACCCCTCCGCGAGGCGTACGGCGCGTCCTGCTCACCGCATCGGGTGGACCGTTTCTGCACACCGCGCATGAGCAGCTGGCCCGCGTCACCCCGGACGCCGCGTGCGCGCATCCGAAGTGGCGCATGGGACGCAAGATCTCGGTCGATTCGGCGACCATGATGAACAAGGGACTCGAAGTCATCGAGGCACGCTGGCTCTTCGATGTCGGCGCAGATGCCATCGAGGTGGTGATCCATCCCCAGAGCATCGTGCATTCCATGGTCGAATACCTCGACGGATCGGTGCTCGCGCAGCTTGGCAATCCCGACATGCGCACGCCGATCGCGCAGGCGCTCGCCTGGCCCGATCGCATCGAAGCGGGTGTGGCGAGTCTCGATCTCACGGCAATTGGATCGCTCGATTTCAGCACGCCCGACTCCACGCGCTTCCCGTGCCTGACGCTTGCGTACGCGGCGCTGCGCGAGGGCGCAAGCGCGACCATCGTTCTAAACGCGGCCAACGAGATCGCTGTCCACGCCTTTCTCGACGGCGCAGCTGGCTATCTGGACATCGCCGCGGTGTGCGAAACGACGCTCTCGCGCGTTAAGTCAACGCCAGTGCATTCGCTCGAGCACGCGCTCGAGGTCGATGCCGAGGCGAGGCACGTCGCGCGCGGCGTGATCGACACCGGAACCCAGCACAGGTGCATCGCATGATCGACATTCTCCAGAAAATTCTCGCTTTCGCCGTCACGCTGGGCGTGCTGGTGGTCTTTCACGAACTGGGCCACTACGCGGTAGCTCGTCTGGCCGGCGTCAAGGTGCTGCGTTTCTCGGTCGGGTTCGGCCGCATTCTGTGGTCGCGTCGCGTCGGCGAGGACCGGACCGAGTGGGCGTTGTCTGCGATTCCGCTGGGCGGTTACGTGAAAATGGCCGACGAGCGCGAAGGCCACGTCGCGCCTGCCGACGTGCCGCGCGCGTTTAACCGGCAAAGCGTCTGGAAGCGCATCGCGATCGTCGCCGCGGGGCCGATCGCCAACCTGCTGCTGGCGGTCGTCCTTTTCTCGGCGACGTACATGGCCGGGATCCCCGGCCAGCGCGCGCTGCTCGCGCCGCCACCCGCGGGCTCGCCCGCGGCGATGGCGGGACTCGCGGGCGGCGACCTGATCATCGCCATCGATGGCCAACCGGTGCGCTCATGGCAGGACGCGCGGTGGCGTCTGCTCAAGGTGTCTGGCTCGCCCGACGTTTCGCTCGAGATCGAGCGCCCCGACGCCACCCGGGCGCCGCACACGCTCTCGCTTTCCACGCTCGCGATCGGCGATTGGGAAGGCAATTTCATGGGCACGCTTGGACTCAAGACCGATCTCGGCGCGCCGATCGTGCGCGAGGCGGTCGAGGGCAAGCCCGCTGCGAACGCGGGCGTTCGCAACGGCGATGCGATCACCGCCATCGACAACCAGCCGATGCGCTCGCCGTCCGACGTCGCCAGCGTCACCAACGCTCACCCTGGCGACGCACTGCAATTCACGCTGCGCCGCGATGGCGCCGACATTCGCGTGCGCGTGGTCCCGGAAGCCAGCGATCAGAATGGTCGTCGCGTCGGCGTCGCCGGTATGCGCCTGGCGGTCGATCCCGAGCGCGCGCAACAAGCGGCGATCACCGTGCGTTACGGCGTCGGCGAAGCGTTTGCACAGGGCGCGCGCAAGACCTGGGAGCTGTCGATCTTCACGCTGAAGATGCTCGGCCGCATCATCAGCGGCGATGCGTCGCTCAAAAACATCAGCGGCCCATTGACCATGGCCGATTATGCGGGTCAATCCGCGCAGGCAGGACTGTTCACGTTCATCGGGTATCTCGCGCTCATCAGTATCAGCCTCGGCGTGCTCAATCTGCTGCCGGTTCCCTTACTCGATGGCGGACACTTGATGTATTATCTCGCCGAGATTCTCAAGGGCAGTCCCGTTTCCGACCGCGTTCTCGAGGTCGGCCAGCGCATCGGCATGGCCGTGCTGGCGATGCTGATGGCTTTGGCGTTCTTCAATGACCTTTCCCGACTTTTTTGAATCGCGGCGCGCGCGCTCGCGCGTCGCGACATGGCTCGCATCGCTGATTTTTTTCCCCGCCTGGCTTTATGCCACGCATGCCAGCGCATTCGAGCCTTTCACGGTCAAGGACATCCGCGTCGAAGGCGTTCAGCGCACCGACGCGGGCACCGTATTCAACTATCTTCCGATCAAGGTCGGCGAGCGCATCGACGACGAAAAAGCCTCGGCCGCGATCAAGGCGCTCTACGCGACGGGATTTTTTCGTGACGTCCGCCTCGAAGCCGAAGGCGATGTGCTGGTGGTCATCGTGCAGGAGCGTCCGACGATCAGTCAGATCGACATCGTCGGCATCAAGGAGTTCGAGAAGGACACGCTGAAGAAGGCGCTCAAGGACATCGGCGTCGCCGAGTCACGCATCTTCGACCGCTCCGCGCTCGACCGTGCCGAGCAGGAGCTCAAGCGCCAGTACATCAATCGCGGTTTCTACGGTGTGAAGATCTCGACCACGGTTACGCCGCAGGAGCGCAACCGCGTGGCGATCAACTTCACCGTCGACGAGGGGGATGTCGCCAAGATCGCCAAGATCAACATCGTCGGCGCACAGGCGTTTTCGGAATCGACGCTGATCAGGGAAATGCAGCTGTCGACACCCGGATGGCTCACCTGGTACACCAAGAACGACCAGTACTCGAAGCAGAAGCTGCAGGCCGACCTGGAGACGCTGCGCAGCTACTACACCAACCGCGGCTATCTCGAATTCGCAGTCGATTCGACGCAGGTCTCGATTACGCCCGACAAGGACGACATCTACATCACGATCAACATCACGGAGGGTCCGAAGTTCACTGTCTCCGATGTGCGGCTAGGGGGCGACTTGCTGCTGCCGGAAGTCGAGCTGATGCGTCTCGTGACCATTCGTCCCGGCGACGTCTACTCGCGGGAAAAGCTCCAGCAATCGGCCAAGGCGATTTCCGATCGCATGGGCAGCGACGGCTACGCCTTCGCCAACGTCAACGCCGTTCCCGAGATCAATCGTGAAGCCCGCACCGCCGGCTTCACCTTCTACATCGACCCAGGCCGCCGCGTCTACGTGCGCAAGGTCAATATCACCGGCAACGCGCGAACGCGCGACGAAGTGATCCGCCGCGAGGTGAGGCAGCTCGAGGACGCGTGGTACGACAGCACGCGCATCGATCGCTCCAAGGTCCGCATCACGCGGTTGCAGTACTTCGAGGACGTCAACGTCGAGACCCCTTCGGTGCCGGGAAGCCCGGACCAGGTCGACCTCAACATCACTGTGACCGAAAAGGCGACGGGCAATCTGCTGCTCGGCGTCGGCTATTCGAGCGCCGAAGGATTCGTGCTGTCGGGCTCGGTCTCGCAGAACAACGTGCTCGGCACGGGCAACTCGCTCACCGCGGCGATTAACACCAGCAAGGTCAATCAGCAGATCGCGCTCACCTACGTCGAGCCTTACTGGACGCCGGACGGCGTATCGCGGTCGCTGGAAATCTACGACCGCAACGTCAACCCTTCATCGCTGCCAGTCGCGGCGTACCAGTCGCAAACCGCGGGCGCGGCGATCGGGTTCGGCATTCCGCTGACGGAAACCGATTCGATCAACGTCGGAGCGCGCTTCGAACACACACGTCTGACGCTCTACGGCGACAGCCCGCTTTTGTACCGGGAGTTCGTGAGGGAGTTCGGCGCCATCACCAACAGTGTCATTTTCACCACGGGCTGGTCGCGGGACACACGCGACAGCATCCTGTTCCCCACGCGAGGCTTGCTGCAAAGCGCATTCGCCGAGCTCGGCGTGGGTGACCTGCTCTACTACAAGCTCAATTACCTGATCCAGTGGTTCACGCCGATGCCGCTGGGCAGCGTTCTCATGCTGCGCTCGGACCTGGGCTACGGAGGAGGCCTGGGCGACAAGCCGCTGCCCTTCTTCAAGGCGTATTATGCGGGAGGGGTGGGGTCGGTCCGGGGCTACGAGACGGCGTCGCTGGGTCCGCAGGACGTCGCGGGAAACACGATTGGCGGCCGCCAGAAGGTGGTGGGCAACATGGAGCTGTTTTTTCCCGTGCCCGGGACCAAGGCGGGAGATCAGTCGACCCGGATGTCGGTGTTCGTCGATGCCGGCCAGATTTACGACAGCGGGTTCGAACCGAGTCTCGAATCGTTCCGCTACTCGACCGGCGTCGGCCTTGCATGGAACTCGCCGGTCGGGCCGCTCAAGTTCAGTTATGGCTATCCGCTGAATGCCGGACCGCACGATCGGATCCAGCGCTTCCAGTTCCAGGTGGGCACGGTATTCTAGAGGCGCGGATCGGTGAGACAGCGCGTACGGCAGGAGAGAACGTTGAGGCAGCCTATGAGGCAATTCTGGACCGGCGTCGCGGTTGCGGTGTTCGCCGCAGCGATCGCGATGCCGTCGGCAGCGCAAGGTGCAGACTACAAGATCGGCTTCGTGAACAGTGAGCGACTGTTCCGCGACGCGGCTCCCGCCAAGCGTGCGCAGCAGAAGCTCGAACGCGAGTTCGCCGGACGCGATGCGGAAATCCAGAAGCTTGCCAAGCAGGTGCGCGACTTGCAGGCCACACTGGAAAAGGACGGCGTCACCATGAACGAAGCCGACCGGCGCAACAAGGAGCGCGACCTCGCCAACATGAGCCGTGACCTCCAGCGCGGACAGCGCGAGTTTCGCGAGGATCTCAACCTGCGCCGCAACGAGGAGCTCGCCGCAGTGCAGGAACGCGCCAATCGCGTCATCCAGCAGATCGCCATCGACGAGAAATTCGATCTCGTCATCCAGGACCCGGTCATCTACGCAAGTCAGCGCATCGACATCACCGACCGGGTGATCAAGGCGCTCGCCGACAAGTAGGCCGGCGGCGCCGGGCACCGGGATGGATCCGCGTCGCGCCGGTTCCGCAATCGCACTGAAGGTGCTCGCCGAGCACAGCGGGGCGCGGCTGGTCGGCGACGGCGAGGTCATGATCGACGCCGTTGCGGCCATCGAGACGGCAACGCCCGGCGCCATTGTCTTTCTCGCCAACCCAAAATATCGCAGCCACCTCACTACCACGCGTGCGAGCGCGGTGATCCTGTCGCTGCGGGATGCGGAAGCGACGGCGCTCCCCAAGCTCGTCTCCGCGAATCCGTATGCTACATACGCGGCGATCGCCGCGCTGTTCCACCCGGCGATCGCCGCCACGCCGGGCATTCATCGCAGCGCAGAAGTCGCACCCACGGCCAGGGTCGCCGCTTCGGCGACGATCGGACCCAACGCCGTGATCGGCGAGCGCACGATCATTGGCGAGCGCAGCGTCGTCCACGCCGGTTGTGTCGTCGCCGACGATTGCGTGCTCGCCGATGACGTCGTGCTCCATCCGCGTGTCGTTGCCTATGCACGAACGCGCATCGGTGCGCGTACCATGGTGCATTCCGGCGCGGTGCTCGGCGCGGATGGTTTCGGCATGGCCGAGCTGGACGGGCACTGGCTCAAGGTGCCGCAGGTCGGGGGGCTCGCCATCGGCGCCGACGTCGAGATCGGGGCCAATACCACCATCGACCGAGGCGCGCTCGGCGATACCGTGATCGAGGACGACGTCAAGCTCGATAACCAGATTCAGATCGGCCACAATTGCCACATCGGAGCGCACACCGCCATCGCGGGCTGCGTGGGCATCGCGGGGAGCACGCGCATCGGACGGAATTGCAGGATCGGTGGTGCGGCAATGATCGCCGGGCATCTCAGCATCGCCGACGGCACGACGGTCTCTGCGTCGACCGGGGTGTTCAATGACGTACGCGAGCCGGGCATCTACACGGCGGCGTTTCCATCGTTGCCGCACCGCGAGTGGCAGCACGTGGCGTCGATCACGAGGCATTTGCGCACGCTGCTCGAGCGTGTCCGTGCGCTGGAGCGCGCGCAGAAGCACAAGGGGGAATGACGTGGGCGAGATGGACATCGGCGAGATCCGGCGGCACCTGCCTCACCGCTACCCGTTCCTGCTCGTCGACCGGGTGCTCGAATGCGTTCCGGGGCAACGCATCAAGGCGATCAAGAACATCACCGCCAACGAGCCGTTTTTTCAGGGCCATTTCCCGGCGTATCCCGTCATGCCGGGCGTGCTCATCATCGAGGCGCTCGCGCAGGTCTCGGTGATACTTGTCTATAGAACACTCAATCGACTTCCCGACGAAAAATCGCTGATCTTTTTCGCGGGGATCGACGATGCGCGTTTCAAGCGTCAGGTGATTCCTGGCGATCAGCTGCAGCTCGAGGCGACGCAGGTGCGGCTGGTGCGCGGCGTCGGCAAGTTCGACGTGCGTGCCACGGTCGGTGACGCACTGGTCGCGCAGGCGCAACTGCTCGCTGCGTTGCGCGACGTCTGATCGCGTGACCAGCGTTCATCCTTCCGCGATCGTCGCCGCCGATGTCAAGCTCGGTGCCGACGTCGAGATCGGCGCCTACTCGATCATCGGCCCCGGGGTCGTGATCGGTGCCGGCACCTCGATCGGACCGCACGTGGTCGTCGCCGCACGCACGCGGCTTGGACAGCGCAACCGCGTATTCCAGTTCGCCTCGGTCGGCGAGATTCCGCAGGATCGCAAGTACGACGGACAGCCGACCTCGACGGTCATCGGCGACGACAACGTCATTCGCGAATACGTCACCATCCACGCCGGCACGGCGCAGGACCGCGGCGTGACCACGCTGGGCGACCGCAACTGGCTGCTGGCGTACACTCACGTGGCGCACGATTGCGTCGTCGGCAACGACACCACTTTCTCGAACAACGCCCAGCTTGCCGGGCACGTGGTGATCGAAGACCACGCCGTCCTGGGCGGCTTCGTCGGCGTGCATCAATTCTGCCGCATTGGCGCGCATGCGTTTATCGCGGCAGGCTCGATCGTGCTGCAGGATGTGCCGCCTTTCGTGACCGCAGCCGGATACCCGGCCAAGCCGCACGGCATCAACAGCGAAGGTCTGCGTCGCCGCGGGTTTTCCGCCGAGGGCATCGCGGCGATCAAGCGCGCCTACCGCACGCTGTACCGCGCTTCGCTTCCGCTCGAGGAGGCACGCGATCAAATCTCCGCCGAGGCGCGTGCAACGACGGTGCTTGCGCCGCTCGCCGCGTTCCTGGAAACGGCGGGTCGCGGCATCGTTCGCTAGCCCTCGTGCAGACCCAAGGCATCACCGTCGGCATCGTCGCCGGCGAGGCTTCCGGCGACGCGCTGGGCGCGCAGCTCATCCGCGCAGTGCGCGAGCGCCTGCCGCAGGTGCGCTTCGCCGGCATCGGCGGTCCACGCATGGAAAGCGCTGGCTGCGAGCTGTGGTACTCGCTCGACAAGCTCGCACTGCGCGGTCTCGTCGAGGTTCTGCCCAAGGTTCCCGAGCTGATTGGCATTCGCCGCGACGTGCATCGCCGTCTGCGTCGCGCCCAGGCGCCGCTGTTCATCGGAGTCGACGCACCGGATTTCAATCTGGGTCTGGAACGGCGGCTCAAGCGCGATCGAGTGCGCACGATTCACTACGTGAGCCCGTCGGTGTGGGCGTGGCGCCGCGGGCGCATTGACTCGATAGCGCGCTCCGCCGACCGGCTGCTCGCGTTGTTTCCCTTCGAACCGCAACTCTACGATCGCGCGCGACTGGCGGTGACCTTTGTCGGTCATCCACTGTCCGCGTCGGCGGCGGGCGCGGTCAGCCGCCGCGAGATGCGCGAGCTGCTCAAGCTGGAGGCGAGCCGCCCGGTGTTCGCGCTCTTGCCCGGCAGCCGCATAGGCGAACTCGAAATGCACGCCGAGCTCATGCTGCGCACCGCCGCGGAGATCTTGGACGTGCAGTCGGAGGCGCGCTTCATCGTCCCGCTGGTGAGTCGACAGGCGCGCGAGTATTTCGAGCGAGAGCAATATCGCCTGCACTTCGAGATGCTTCCGATGACGCTGCTCTACGGACACGCCGACCACGCGCTCAAGGCTGCCGACGTGGGCATCGTCGCCTCTGGCACTGCGACGCTGGAAGCGGCGATGTCGCGTTGTCCGCATATCATCTACTATCGCGTCAGCGCGGTCACCGCGGGTATCGTTATTCGCAGGCTGCTGCTACCCTATGTGGGTCTCCCGAACGTCCTCGCCGGGCGCTTCGTGGTCCCCGAATTCCTGCAGGATGAAGCCACGGTGGCCAACCTTTCGCGCGCAGCCCTCAACCTTTACGACGACACGGTGACGCGGAAACGACTCGAGGCGCTGTTCGCGCAGATGGCGCATAGCCTGTCGGCGGATACCGAGACGCTGGTCGCCGATGCCGTTCTGGCCGAGCTGCGGGCGGCGGGGGTTGCGTGCTGATCGCGGGCGTCGACGAGGCCGGGCGCGGTCCCTTGGCCGGGCCGGTGGTCGCCGCCGCGGTGATCCTCGATCCCGATCGCCGTATCCGCGGACTTCGCGACTCCAAGCTCCTCACCGCGGAGGCGCGTGATCGGCTGGCTGTCCTGATCCGCGCGCGCGCCGTCGCCTGGGCAGTGGCTGCCAGCGACGTCGGCGAGATCGATGCGCTCAATATTCTCCAGGCGAGCCTGCTTGCGATGCGCCGCGCGGTCGAGCAACTGACGTGTGCACCCGACGTCGTTTGGATCGACGGCAACCAGTGTCCGCCGCTTGCCTACCCGGCGCGCGCAATCGTCGACGGCGATCGCGTGATCGCCGCGATCGCCGCGGCGTCGATCCTCGCCAAGACCGCGCGCGATGCGATGCTCGTCGAACTCGACCGCAGCTATCCCGCGTACGGTTTCTGCCGGCACAAAGGCTACTCGACGCCGGAGCACCTTGCTGCCCTGGCGATGCATGGGCCGTGCCCCGCGCACCGCAACAGCTTTGCTCCGGTCCGGCAGAGGCGCCTCGACTTCGGGGAAGGCTGGGTCGCAACGTGAGCGCACTGGCTGCGCATCGACCGCAGGCGCTGCTGTTCGACGTGTTCGGCACCGTGGTCGACTGGCGCGGCAGCATCGCGCGCGCGCTGCGGCGTCTGCTGCGCGCCAAAGGCATCAACAAGGCGATCGACGCCGGCGCCTTTGCCGACCGCTGGCGTGCGGGCTACCGGCCGGCAATGCAGCGCGTGCGTGACGGTGCCTTGCCGTGGACCTCGCTCGATGCGCTGCACCGGATGATCCTCGACGAGCTGCTGCCTGAGTTCGGGCTCAGGCTCAACGAGGGTGACCGGCGGGAGCTCAACCTGGCGTGGCATCGGCTTGCACCGTGGCCCGACGCGGTGCGCGGATTGACCCGGCTCAAGCGCGGGCATTTGATCGCAACGCTGTCCAATGGCAATGTCCGCCTGCTGGTGGACATGGCGAAGCACTCGCGCCTGCCGTGGGACTGCGTGCTCTCCGCGGAGTTGTTCGGCCACTACAAGCCTGATCCGGAGGTCTACCTCGGCGCCGTGGCGCTGCTGGGGTTGGCGCCGCGCGAGGTGATGCTGGTGGCCGCGCACAAGGACGATCTCGCGGCGGCGCGTCGCTGCGGCCTGGCGACCGCCTTCGTGAGACGACCACTCGAGCGTGGGCCGAAGGTCGTGGCGGACATCGCCGACGATCCGCGCTGCACCTTCAACGCCGACGATTTCGTCGATCTGGCGCGCCAGCTCGGTTAAGCTTCGCTTCTGGCTCGCATCTAGGATTCTCCATGATTCACTGCGTATTGCACGATCCCAAGGATTCAGTCGCGGTCGTGGTCGTCGAAGGCGTCAAGGCGGGGCAGACATTGACCGGCCTGATCCTCGACGAGGACCGCACCATCAGCCTGCCCTGCGTGCAGGACATCCCGCTCGGCCACAAGGTGGCGCTGGTGGACATGAAAGTCGGCGACACCGTGATCAAGTACGGCGTCGACATCGGCAAGGTGGTCGCGCCGATCGCGATCGGACAGCACGCCCACGTGCACAACATCAAGACCAAGCGGTGGTAACCAGGATGGCGAAAATGCAAAAGACTTTCATGGGGTACCGGCGCGAGAACGGCCGTGTCGGAGTGCGCAACCACGTCGTGATCCTTCCGGTCGACGACTTGTCCAACGCCGCCTGCGAGGCGGTCGCCAACAACATCAAGGGTACGCTCGCCATACCGCACCCTTACGGTCGCCTGCAGTTCGGCGCCGATCTCGACCTGCACTTCCGCACGCTCATCGGCACGGGAAGCAATCCCAACGTCGCCGCGGTAGTGGTCATCGGCATCGAGGATCAATGGACCCGGCGCGTGGTCGACGGCATCGCCGCGACCGGCAAGCCGGTTACCGGCTTTGGTATCGAGCTCCACGGCGACCACGAGACAATCATGCGCGCATCCCGGGTGGCCAGAGGATATCTGCAGTCGGCGAGCGAGCTGCAGCGTGTCGAGTGCAACCTGTCCGAGCTGTGGGTCTCAACCAAGTGCGGCGAGTCGGACACGACGTCGGGCTGCGGCGCCAACCCGACCGTGGGCGACGCCTTCGACAAGCTCTACGCCGCCGGCTGTACGCTGGTTTTTGGAGAAACAACCGAGCTTACCGGAGGCGAACAGATCGTCGCCGCGCGCTGTCGCGACGACAAGGTTCGCGCCGATTTCATGCGCGTGTTCGATCGCTATCAGGAAGTCGTGAATCGCCACAAGACGTCCGATCTCTCCGATTCGCAGCCGACCAAGGGCAACATCGCCGGCGGCCTCACCACCATCGAGGAGAAGGCGCTGGGCAACATCCAGAAAATCGGACGCAAGTGCCTGGTCGACGGCGTGCTCGACAAGGCCGAGGTTCCGACGGGTCCGGGCTTGTGGTTCATGGACAGCTCGTCGGCGGCCGCGGAAATGGTCACGCTGTGCGCGGCGTCGGGTTACGTCGTGCATTTCTTTCCAACAGGACAGGGCAACGTGATCGGCAACCCGGTGCTCCCAGTAATCAAGATCTGCGCGAACCCGCGCACTGTGAGGACCATGAGCGAGCACGTCGACGTGGATACCAGCGGCCTGCTGCAGCGTGAAATCACCATGGATCAGGCCGGCGACAAGCTGCTCGAAATGATGTTCCGCACCGCCAACGGCAGGCTGACCGCGGCGGAGGCGCTCGGTCACCGCGAGTTCGTGCTGACGCGGCTCTACGAGAGCGCCTAACGACAGCCTGTCAGGAACGCTCGAACGACGGACGCGCCGGTGGCTGCCATTTCTCTCGCCGCCGCGCGCCGGGCGGGTGAAAATGCCCGCGTTGCCCTCTATAATCGTCGCAGTACTTTTCCCACCTGGAGAGCCTCCATGCCTTTCGCGCTAGGGCGACGTGTGTGCATCTTGCTGTCGATAGCGCTCGCTTGCACGTCGACGGCGTTCGCCGAGGTGAGCGAGCTCAAGGTCGCCAAGCAGTACGGCATCAGCTACCTGCCGCTGATGCTGATGGAGGACGGGAAGCTGATCGAGAAGCACGCCAGGGCGGCCGGCGTCGACGTTACCGTGACTTGGGCGACCTTTGCGGGCGCTAACGTGATGAACGATGCGCTGCTTTCGAACAGCCTGCAATTCGCGTCGGGCGGAGTGGGGGGCCTCATCACGCTGTGGTCGCGTACCCGCGGCAACCCGCTGGACGTGCGCGGCGTATCTGCGATCAACTCGATGCCGCTGTACCTGAACACGCGCAATCCCGCCTTGAAGTCGATCAAGGACTTCACCGACAAGGACCGCATCGCGCTGCCGGCCGTGAAGGTCTCGATCCAGGCCATCACGTTGCAGATGGCTGCCGAAAAGGCGTTCGGCGAGGGGCAGCAGGGTCGACTCGACCCGCTCACCGTCACGATGTCACATCCTGACGGACAGCTCGCGCTGCTGTCGGGCCAGTCGGAGATCGACGCGCACTTCAGCTCGCCGCCGTTCCAGTACCAGCAGCTGCGCAACCCGGCGATCCACACGGTGCTCAACTCCTACGACGTCCTGGGCGGTCCGGCGACGTTCAACGTCGTGTGGACGACGTCGAAATTCCGCAACGAGAACCCAAAACTCTACGACGCCTTCGTGAAGGCGCTCGACGAGGCGACGGCGCTTATCAATAGCGACCGCCCGAGGGCCGCCGAGGCGTACCTGCGCATCTCCAGGGACAAGGACTCGGTGCAGGAGATCGTGGCGATGCTCAATGATCCTCAGATCGTATTCACCACGACGCCGCAGAACATCATGAAATACGTCGATTTCATGTTCAAGACCGGTTCGATCAAGGTCAAGCCAGACACATGGAAGGACCTGTTCTTTCCCAACGCGCTGTCGTTGCCGGGAAGCTGAGCGATGACCGCTGCGGCAACCGTGCTCCCCGCGATCGAGGTCGATCTGGAGAAGATTCGCGCCGCGCACGCGCGCATCGCCGCGCACGTGCAGCGCACGCCGGTGCTCACCAGCCGCTCGCTCGACATGGCCACCGGCGCCACGCTTTTTTTCAAGTGCGAGAACCTCCAGAAAGTCGCCGCGTTCAAGGCACGCGGCGCGTGCAACGCGGTGCTCTCGCTGAGCGACGCAGAGGCCGCGAAAGGCGTGGTCACGCATTCCTCGGGAAACCACGGGGCGGCGCTGGCGTGGGCTGCGGCACGTCGCGGCATTGCGTCGTGGATCGTCATGCCATCCAATTCGGCGATCGTGAAGCAGAACGCGGTTCGCGGCTTCGGCGGCAACGTACGCCTGTGTGAACCGACGCTGCCCGCGCGCGAAGTGATGTGCCGAAGCGTGCTCGAGGAGACCGGCGCGACGCTTATCCATCCCTACGATGACTGGCACGTCATCGCCGGGCAGGGGACAGCGGCGCTGGAGTTGCTCGACGCCGTTCCCGATCTCGACGTGGTGATCGCGCCGCTGGGCGGAGGCGGGCTGCTCTCGGGGACGGTCATCGCAGCCAAGGGTGTCCGGCCCGCGATCGCCGTCTATGGCGCCGAGCCCGCCGGCGCGGACGACGGTGCGCGCTCGCTGCGCGCCGGCCATGTTATTCCGCAGACCAATCCGCGGACCATCGCCGATGGACTGCGCTCGTCGCTTGGGGAGAAGACCTTCGCCGTGCTCTCGGCGAACATCGACGGTGTCGGCACCGTTTCCGAAGAGGCCATCGTCGCGGCGATGCGCATGACGTGGGAAAAGCTCAAGGTGATCATCGAGCCGTCGGCGGCGGTGCCGCTGGGCGCGCTGCTCGAGCGCGCATTGTCGGTGTCCGGCAAGCGCGTCGGGATAATTCTGAGCGGGGGCAACGTCGACCTCGATCGGCTGCCCTGGCAGCACTAGACTCGATCCACAACAGCGCGCCACGAGAGGAGAAGCCGTGCCCGCGACCGATTCGCCGCTGCTCGATGTGAAGGGCGTGACGCTGCAGTACAAGACGCGCGATCACCTCGTGACTGCGACCTATCGCGTCGACTTCGAGGTCTACGATGCGGACCGCTTCATACTTCTCGGCCCCTCGGGATGCGGCAAGTCGACCTTGCTCAAGGCGGTCGGGGGATACATGCGTCCGGTCGAGGGCGAGATCCGTCTCAAGGGGACCGCGGTCACGCGGCCTGGGCCCGACCGCATGATGGTGTTTCAGGAGTTCGACCAGCTGCTGCCTTGGAAGACGGTGAAGGAGAACGTGATGTTCGCGCTGACCGCCAGCGGCCGGCTCGCCGGCAAGGAGGCCGAGCAGCGCGCGATGGAATACATCGACAAGGTGAATCTCTCAAAATTCGCCAACAGTTTCCCGCACACGCTCTCGGGCGGCATGAAGCAGCGCGTCGCCATCGCACGCGGCATGGCGATGGAACCCGACGTGCTGCTTATGGACGAACCGTTCGCCGCGCTCGACGCGCTTACCCGGCGCAAGATGCAGGACGAGCTGCTGCAGTTGTGGGACGACACGCGCTTTACGGTGCTGTTCGTGACCCATTCGATCGCGGAAGCCATCAAGATCGGCAATCGAATCCTGCTGATGTCTCCGCATCCGGGGCAGGTCAAGGCCGAGATCAACAGCCTGCCGCGCGGGGAGGCGGATAGCGAGGCCGGCAAGGCGTTGGAGCGAAACATCCACAGCATGCTATTCGCCGACGAGGTCGAGTCGCAGGAGGTCATTCATGTCTGAGTCCATGGTAGTTCGTGAAGACGTCTTCCGCGACACGATCGATGCAGCGCAGTTCGGCGTCGTCGAAAAGCCGCTGTCGACGTGGGAGCGCATCTACAACATGGGTGCGGTGCGAAAGCTGTGCATCCTGCTGGCGCTGGCGCTGATCTGGGAAGCGTATGCGCGATGGCTCAACAACCCGCTGCTGTTCCCGACCTTCGTGTCGACGCTGCAGGCGTTCTACGACGCGATTTTTGGCGGTGGACTGCTGGGCAAGGCATGGACATCGATCAAGGTCCTGCTGATCGGCTACAGTGCCGGGATCGCGCTCGCGGCAGTGTTGACCGCGGTGGCGATCACCTCGCGCATCGGCACCGATCTGCTCGAGACGCTGACCTCGATGTTCAACCCTTTGCCTGCGATCGCGCTCCTTCCGCTCGCGCTGATCTGGTTCGGACTCGGCAACGGGAGTCTTGTCTTCGTGCTGATCCATTCGGTGTTGTGGGCGGTCGCGCTGAACACGCACTCGGGATTTCTCTCGGTATCGAACACGTTGCGCATGGTCGGGCGCAACTACGGGCTGCGCGGATTGCCCTATGTGGCGCGTATTCTGATTCCGGCGGCGTTTCCGAGCATCCTGACCGGATTGAAAATCGGCTGGGCGTTCGCGTGGCGCACGCTGATCGCCGCCGAGCTCGTGTTCGGCGTGTCGTCGGGCTCGGGCGGGCTCGGCTGGTTCATCTACGAGAACAAGAATCAGCTCGAAATTCCCAACGTGTTCGCGGGGCTGTTCACCGTGATCGTGATCGGCCTGCTGGTGGAGAACGTGATCTTCCGCACCGTCGAGGCGAAGACCGTGCGCCGATGGGGCATGCAGAGCTGAGCATGTCGTCGAAAAAGAGCGCGCGCGTCGTGGTCGCGGAATTCATGGATGCCGACGCGGTCACCGCGCTCGCGGCCCGGTTCGACACGTGCTATGACGCGACGTTAGTGGATCGGCGCGACGAGCTGAAGCAGCGGGTGGCCGATGCGGATGCGCTCATCGTGCGCAACCGGACGCAGGTCGATCGCGACCTGCTCGATGCCGCCCTGAAGCTCAGGGTCGTCGGGAGGCTCGGCGTGGGGCTGGACAATATCGACGTCGCGGCCTGCGACGCGCGCCGCATCGAGGTCATCCCTGCGACCGGGGCCAACGCGCAGGCCGTGGCTGAATACGTGATCGCCGCCGCGATGCTGCTGCTGCGCGGCGCCTACGCGTCGTCCGCCGCAGTGGGCGAGGGCGCCTGGCCGCGCGCCAAACTTTCGAGCGGACGCGAGGTCGCCGGCAAGACGCTGGGAATCGTCGGCTTCGGCGGCATCGGCCGGCTGACCGCGCGCCTTGCGCGTGCGTTGGGGATGAACGTGCAGGGCCATGACGCGCAGATCTCCTCCGATGCCCCGATCTGGGCAGCCGAGAGCGTACTGTGCTGCGGCCTCGACTCGTTGCTGGCGAGCGCTGATGTCGTGACGCTGCACGTGCCGCTGACGGTGACCACGCGCCACCTGCTCGATGCCCAAAGAATCGCGCGGATGAAGCCGGGATCGGTGCTCATCAACAGCGCGCGTGGCGGCGTCGTCGACGAGGCGGCGCTTGCCGATGCGCTCACGCGCGGCCATCTCGGAGGCGCGGCGCTCGACGTGTTCGAGCACGAGCCCCTCGTCGCCGGATCGGCGCTGGCGGGATGCCCCAATCTGATCCTGACGCCACACATCGCCGGGGTCACCGCCGAATCGAACGTGCGCGTGTCGACGCTGATCGCTGACAAGGTCAGCGCAGCCTTGCAGCGTTAACGGCGCACCATGCCCAGGTTCACCCTCGACACCCTGTCCGATCTCGCCCAGCGGGCGCTGTCGCGTGCCGGCGCAAATCCTGCGATGGCGGCGGCGACAGCGCGTGCGCTGGTCCACGCCGAGGCGCAGGGCTTGTCATCACATGGGATGTCGCGCGTCGCGCAATACGTGACGCATTTGCGTAACGGTCGCGTCGACGGGAAGGCGATGCCCTCGATCGTCGCGGGACGAGGCGGCGCGGCGCTGGTCGACGCGCATAGCGGGCTTGCGTTCGTGGCCTGCGCGTTCGCGGTCGACGAAGCGATCCGACGCGCACGCGAGTTCGGCGTCAGTTTCGTCGGGGTGACCAACAGCCACCACTTCGGCGTCGCCGCCGATCACCTCGAGGCCGTGACTGCCGTGGGCATGGTCGGTCTCGCCTTCGGCAAC
>DASXBS010000216.1:0-10233 GCA_036491555.1 Casimicrobiaceae bacterium | reverse complement strand
ACGCTGCATCATCTAGGGATGTGGTACTTGCTGCTGTTCGCGTTCATCCACGTCTACATGGCGTTCCGCGAGGATGTCATGGGCGGCACATCGTTAGTAAGTACGATGGTCAACGGTATCCGCATGTTCAAGCGGGAACCCAAAGGATGACGTCGTGGGGACGTCCCGCGACATGACGCCTCGCGTCCGCGCGGAGGAGTCCAAAGCTTCGACCTCCGGGACGGCGCGGCCACCGCGTCTGGCGCTGGCTTCGCGTACGCCGCCGCACCCCGGCCAGTTCCTCGAGACGCGGTTCCTGACCCCGCTTGCGATCACCCAGACCGACCTCGCTGCGGCGTTGGGTGTCTCCAGACGACGGATCAATGAGCTGATCCGCGGGCGGCGCGCGATCACGCCCGATACCGCGGTCCGCCTCGCGATCTTCTTCGGCAACGACCCGACGTTCTGGATGCACCTGCAGGTCGCCTGGGACATGCACGCTGCCGCCAGGAAAATCTCTGCCGCCAACAGACGCTGAAGCCGCGCCGGCATGGGCGTGACATGATCGCCAGCCCACACCGCGCCCGCGATTCCTTTCCCGGCCGGACGTAACTGTTGATGTAACGCAAGGCGCACTGTCACCGCGGGCGTAGTGTGAGCTGTGTAACGGATGACGGGGCAGAAGCGTGAGCAGGTACCGCTGGCAGGCGCTGGCGCTGGGCATAGGCAACGTTCTTTGGGCCGACGAAGGCTTTGGCGTTCGTGCGGTCGAGGCCCTTAACGCGAGCTACGCGTTCCCTGAAGGTGTCGCGGTCCTCGACGGTGGCACCCAAGGCATTTACCTCTTTGACACCATTGCTTCGGCACGTTGCGTTGTCGTGCTCGATGCGATCGATTTCGGCCTTGCGCCGGGCACGCTGCGTGTTTTTCGCGACGCCGAAGTGCCAGCATGGGGAGCGCTCAAGATGAGCCCGCACCAGACAGGGTTCAGCGAGGTGCTGGCCCTCGCGCAATTGCGCGGTGAAGCCCCCCAACGGGTGACACTTGTGGGCGTGCAACCCGAGAATCTTAATGATCTGGGTGGAAGCCTGGGCAAGGCCGTAAAAGCACGTATTCCGGAGGCCGTCGACATTGCCGCACGCGAGCTCGCAGCATGGGGCTATGCCGGAGAGCGGCGATCGCCGCATACCCCGGTGACACCGCTCAATGTCGCCGCGCTTGCGCTCGATGTTTATGAATCGGGGAGGCCGTCCGAAGCGCAGGCTTGCCGCATCGGGGACCCGCGTGTTCTCACCGGTGCACGTTTCCACACCGACCGCTGAGCCATGTGCATCGGCATTCCCATGCAAGTTCTCAGCGCGACCGAGGGCAGCGCTTGGTGTGAGGGCCGCGGGCGGCGACAGGAGCTCAACGTACTGCTCGTCGGTGCGCAGTCGCCCGGCACATGGCTGCTCGCCTTCCAGAATTCCGCCGTGCGCGTGCTCACAAACGAGGGAGCCGCTCAAATCAACGCTGCGCTCGATGCGCTCGAGGCTGCTCTTGCCGGCGCGCAGAACTTCGATGCGTTCTTCTCCGATTTGATCGATCGAGAGCCGACGCTTCCCGAACACCTCCAAGGATCAACGCGATGACCACCGCCACTACCTTCGGCAGCGCACCGGCAGGACTGCATCCCTTGATCGGCCAACTCTTCGCCAAACATGGCTGCACCGAGGTCGACGTCGACACATTCGACGCTTTTGCGCAGCAGCCTGGACATGCGTTGGTCCTGTTTACCGAGGACCCGCTCCGAATCCGCGAAACGCTCGACCTTGCGGTGATCGTTCCCGAACTCGCCCAGGCCTTTCGCGGCTGCTTCCGCGTTGGCGTACTTCTGCCGGTGGCAGCGCGTCAGTTGCAGGCGCGCTACGGCTTCCGGCGCTGGCCGGCGTTCGTCATTCTTCGCGACGGCGCCTATGTCGGCGCCGTCGAGGGTCTGCGCAACTGGGACGAGTACGTGCAGGAGGTCGGGCAATTGCTCGAAGCCGCGCCGGCGCGGCCACCCACGATCGGCATACCCGTGAAGACCGCAGGGACCGACGCCGCCGGTTGCGGCTCCTGAAACCTCGCAACGAGGAACACCCATGAAAACGCTGTCGATCCCGGTGCGCGTCGTCGGTCCCGGCTCCCAGGCGGAGGAAGAGTCGCTGCAATACCTGGACATGCCACGCGACATGAACACGTTCCAGATGCCGCTGGTGCCGGAGCGTGCCGATACCGACGCGCTGTCCGAATCGAGGGACGTCCTCGCGCAGGTCCTGGACGCGCTCGAAGCCTGGGATCCGGCGATCGGCATCCCGAGTGCACGCCTGGACGTGAGCGGGGTTTCCCCGGCAGCGCTGGCCATCATCAATGAGATGCTGGGCGAAGGCGAGGTCGGAATCCAGATCACGGGTTCGCGCGTGGTGAGCATCCAGGAAAGCGTGTTCGCAGGCATCTGGCGGGTATGCGAGTTGGGCGCCGACGGCCTGCTGTGCCGCGACTGGATCGAGGCTGGCCCGCTGCCGGAGATCGCGATGCAGGTCGCGGGTGCGGCGATGTGGCCCGCCCCGCTGCCCGTAGTGCTGCCCGACGGTGCGATGAACTCGCCGGCGCTGATCCACGAGATCCACAGCCAGATCCGCGATCGGGAGCCAGGGTCGCCGGCGCGCGTCATCAACCTGACGCTGTTTCCGATGACACCTGAGGATCATCGGGTGCTCGAGCAGGCGCTTCCCGTCGGACCGGTGGCGATGATTTCGCGCGGATTCGGCCACTGTCGCATCACCTCCACGCTCGCGCGCAACGTCTGGCGCGTGCAGTACTTCAACAGCATGAATACGCTGATCCTGAACACGATCGAGATCGTCGAAGCGCCGGAGGTGGCGCTTGCCGCCATCGAGGATCTCGTCGACAGCCGCGAGCGGCTCGCCGAGCTTGTCGCGTGGATGGGCGAGTCCTGCACGGCTTGACCTTCGAGCCGGCAAGCGATGGCGACGATGAAAACTTTCGAAGGTTCGTACCTGGGGGATCATTCCAAGATCGGTCCCACGACGCGCCTTGAATGCAAGGTGTGCTGGTACGTCTATGATCCGGCGCTCGGCGACCCGGTCTGGCAGGTACCGGAAGGAACGCCGTTCTCCGCGTTGCCTCCTCATTGGACCTGCCCGAACTGTGCATGCCTGCAGGACCAGTTCATGGTGGTCGCCGATGACTGATACTTCGTCCCCGCTGCGCGACCCTTCCCCCCGCCTGGAAAGCGTGTTTAGCACGGTTTACGCCGAGCACATGCGCGGGCTCGCATTCGTGAATCCCGCTGTTCGCGTCGAGGCGATCGCATTCGCGCCGTGGAAAGGCTACTGGCTCGGGGTAATGCTGACGCCGTGGTCGATGAATCTGGTGCTCATGCCGCGCGACCCATCCGCCTGGCGGACCCTGCCGCCCGGTGAGAAGCGCCGCTACACGTTTCCCGCCGGTAGCTTCGACTTCATCAGCGCCCTCAGCGACGGGATCGGCCAGTACCTCGTCTGTTCGCTTTTTTCGCCGGTCCTCGAGTTCGCCGATCACGAAACCGCCAGGCAGACGGCTCAGTTTGCACGCGAAGCATTGTTCGATGCGGCCAACGCTGAGCCGCCCGAGCAACCGGTCGGCGCCGCGACACCGACAGAGCCGAGCCAGGTCACGCACTCGCCGGGTCCGTTGGCCGAGCTCGAAGCGAGCCTGGGCACACCGATTTCCCGGCGCGATCTCATGCACGGACGCATCTTCGGAGACGGCGATGCCCCTCGAAGGTGAACTCGTCGTGCGCCTTCCATGGAACGGACACCGCGTGGACCAAGTGACGCTGCACTCATCGCGGCCGTTCGTCGCGTCGCGCATGCTCACTGGAAAGTCACCGGACGAGGTCGTCGCAGCGGTGCCTCTGATGTTCAGCATCTGCGGAGGCGCCCAGCGTGCCGCGGCGGTGAATGCGCTGGCGGCCGCTGGCGCATGCGGTGCATCCGCCGCCGACACCGGCGATGAACTCGACGTCATCCTGGAGACAGTGCAGGAATACTTTTGGCGCCTGCTCATCGACTGGCCCAAGGCGATGGGCAGGGAGCACCTCGCTGCTCCGGTCGCTTCGGTGCGGCAGCAGATCGCCGCGGACGCACGTGGACTCAACGGCTCCTCGGATGAGGAAGGCGCAACGGCGACGCACGAGCTCGGCGCCTCGATCGCCGCGCTCGCCGCGAAATACATCTACGGTATCTCGCCTGGCGCATGGCTCTCGCTTGGGGACCGCGCTGCTTTGCAAGCGTGGATCGACCGCGGTGCGACGCTGCCCGCGGTGCTGCTCGGCGAGCTCGTCCGACAGATGCCGGACGTCGGTCGCAGCGATGTGGCACTGATGCCGACGACCACGCCGGCAGCGCTCGTTTCGGCCGTCGTGCCGGTGATGGGCGAGCCACATTTTGCGCGCACGCCCACCTGGGACGGCGTCCCAGTGGAGACGGGCGCCCTTGCGCGGATGTGCTCGCAACCCGTGGTGGCGGCGCAAGCTGCGCGCCATGGCAATGCGGTGGCGACCCGGATGGTTGCGCGGCTGGCGGAACTCGCCACGCTCCTGCAGGAGCTCGCCAGCGCGCGGCCGAGGGTCGACGCGCCGGCGCGAATCCAGATGTTCGCGCTCGCCCCTGGAGATGGCCTCGCCGCCGTCCAGACAGCACGCGGGTTGCTGTTGCATCGTGCCCACCTCGCTGATGGAAAAGTCAGGGACTATCAGATCGTCGCCCCGACTGAATGGAACTTCCATCCCGATGGCGCACTCGTTCGTGGGCTCAGCGGACTGGTGGCGGATGACGAGACGCAGCTCGAGCAGCGCGCGCGGGTTGCGGTGCAGGCTCTTGACCCTTGCGTCGCGTGTCGCATCGAGGTCGGCCATGCATGAAATGGCGCTTGCCACAAGCGTGCTGCAGATTGTCGAGAGCACGGCGCGCCAACACGGCTCTGGCCGCGTGAGCGCGGTCTGCCTGGAGATCGGTCGCCTGTCGCACGTAGAGCCCGAGGCGCTGCGCTTCTCCTTCGATGTCGTCACGCGGGACAGCATCGCCGACGGCGCGCGCCTCGAGATTCTGACGACCGACGGGACAGCATGGTGCATGCGCTGCAGCGACTCGGTGGGGCTGCAGCGCCTCGGCGACCCTTGCCCGTGTTGCGGAAGCTATCAGCTCCAGGTGACTGGCGGCGACGAGATGCGGGTCAAGGACATCGAGATTCAATAGGGGGCTTACATGTGTACCACCTGCGGCTGCGGACAGAGCGAAATTCGTATCGAGGGCCAGCATCATGAGGCCGACCGTCGGCACGCCGGCGCCATGATGCCTAGTCATGCGCACGTACACGATGTTGAGTACCGCCCGCATCACGAAGCGGACAACCAGGGACACCTTCACCGGCACGCGGACGGAACCGTCCATTCGCACGCGCACTATCACGAAAACCCGCACCACGGCGATGGACATTTTTTGCATTACGGTCTTGGATCCGCGGCGACGCACGTTCCCGGCATGTCGCAGGCGCGCATCGTTCAAATCGAGCAGGACATCCTCGCCAAGAACGACGCCTACGCCGCACAGAACCGCCGGATCTTTCGCGAACGGGGGATCTTTGCGCTAAACCTCGTGTCGAGCCCTGGTTCGGGCAAGACCACGCTGCTCGTTCGGACGATCGAGTCGTTGCGAGATCGCCTGCCGATCTGCGTCATCGAAGGCGATCAGCAGACAAGCTTTGACGCTGATCGCATCCGAGCAACGGGCGCACCTGCGCTCCAGGTCAATACCGGCAAGGGTTGTCATCTCGATGCGTCCATGATCGAACGCGCGATAGAACGCCTTGTCGTCCCCGCGGACTCGGTGCTGATGATCGAGAACGTCGGCAACCTGGTCTGTCCGGCGGGTTTTGATCTCGGCGAGGCGCACAAGGTCGTCGTGCTTTCGGTCACGGAGGGTGAAGACAAGCCGCTCAAGTACCCCGACATCTTCCGTGCCGCTTCGCTGATGTTGCTGAACAAGATCGACCTTCTGCCGCATCTGCAGTTCGACCTTGAGCGTTGCATCGACTGCGCCCGGCGGGTCAACCCGGGCATCGCGATTCTTGCCGTGTCGGCAAGCACGGGCGAAGGTATGGATGCCTGGCTCGCATGGATCAAGGAGCGCGCTTTGCGCGCGCAACAGGACAAACGCGAAGCCATCGACTCCCTGAAGCGGCATATCGTCGAACTCGAAGCGCAAATCGCGCACCTCCGCAGCTAATCCCGTGCTCATCGCACCTCATCGTACTGACAGCGTCGCCCGCTTCGGGGTACGCGTGCGCGGAGCGGTGCAGGGCGTCGGCTTCCGGCCTTTCGTCTACCGCCTGGCGAGCGAGCTTGCGCTTTCGGGGTGGGTGCGAAACGACGGCGCTGGCGTGATCATCGAGGTCCAGGGCGCTGCGACTGAAGTCGAGCGTTTCGTTCAAAGGCTCTCGAAGGATGCGCCGCGCCTCGCACGCGTGGCGAGCGTCGAAACGTGCGAGCAATCGCTGCGTCCGCCGACCACGGGCTTCGCCATCGTGGAAAGCAAGGGAGGCTCGGTCACCACCACGGTTGCTGCCGACGCCGCCGTGTGCGAGGACTGCCTGAGCGAGCTTTTCGAGCCGAATGATCGGCGCTACCGCTACCCGTTCATCAACTGCACGCAGTGCGGTCCGCGCTACACGATCACCCGCGCGCTGCCCTACGATCGCGCGCAAACAAGCATGGCGGGTTTCGCGCAATGCCCGGAATGCCTTGCCGAATACACCTCGCCCGATCACCGCCGCTTCCACGCCGAGCCGAACGCCTGTCCAGTATGTGGGCCGCGGCTCGCTCTCGTCGACGCGCAAGGGCAGGCGGTTGCATGCGATCCTATCGCAGCAACGCTCGAGCGGTTGATCGCCGGCGAGATCGTAGCGATCAAGGGGCTGGGCGGTTTTCATCTTGCATGCAACGCTCGCGACGCGGGCGCGGTGGCACGCCTTCGCCACCGTAAGCACCGTGAAGAAAAGCCATTCGCGGTGATGATCGCGAACGCCGCTTCGACCCAAACGTGGGCGAGTTGCAGCGCCGGCGAACGGGCGTTGCTCGAGTCGCCGGAGTGCCCCATCGTTTTGCTGCGCAAGATTCCCGGTGCCGATGCGACGCTTGCCGGGATCGCGCCAGGATTGGCCTGGCTTGGCGTCATGCTGCCCTACACGCCACTTCAGTACATCATCTTCCACGAAGCCGCGGGCCGTCCGACGGGAACCGCGTGGATGGGTGACGTTTCGGACCTGGTGCTGGTGATGACCAGCGCCAATCCGGGCGGCGAGCCGCTCGTCACTGGCAACCGCGAGGCGCTCGCGCGACTCGCCGGCATCGCCGACGCCGTGCTCTTGCACGACCGCGATATCGTCGCCCGTTGCGACGACAGCCTGGTGCGACTGAGCACGACCGGGACGCCCCAGTTCATCCGTCGCGCAAGGGGATATACGCCGCGACCGGTCAAGCTTGCCTGGGCCGGTCCCTCGGTGCTTGCGACCGGTGCGTATCTCAAGAACACGGTGTGCGTAACCCGCGGCGATGAAGCATTTCTCTCGGCGCACATCGGCGATCTGGACAATGCTACGACCTGCGACGCGCTTGTGGAGGCCGTTGATCATCTTTGCGCGGTGCTCGACGTGGTACCCGAAGTGGTTGCACACGACCTGCATCCGGATTTCTTCAGCACGCGCTTTGCAGCGTCGTACGCAGAGAAGCATGGACTTCCCAAAGTGCCCGTTCAGCACCACCATGCGCATATCGCCGCAGTCGCCGCCGAGCATCGTTACACGGCGCCGCTGCTGGGGCTGGCGCTCGACGGCGTGGGACTGGGCGAGGACGGCGCAGCCTGGGGCGGCGAGCTCCTGTGGATCGACGGCGCAAAGTGGCAGCGCCTCGGACACCTCGGCGAACTCAAGCTGCCGGGCGGCGATCGCGCGGCACGCGAGCCGTGGCGCATGGCTGCCTCGGCGCTCCACCGGCTCGGTCGCGGGGAAGAGATCACGGCGCGCTTCGCCTCGCAGTCCGCCGCACCCGCCGTGGCCGAAATGCTCGAGCTCAATGTCAATTGTCCGACGACCAGCAGCATGGGACGCCTGTTCGACGCAGCGGCAGGCCTGCTCGGCGTTCGTGCGGTGACGGCGTTCGAGGGTCAGGCAGCCATGCTGCTCGAGGGACTTGCGGATAAGTATGGCGCGGCGGCGCCCGCCGGCCGATTGTTCAGCATCGACAACAGCGGCGTACTCGACCTCACGCCGCTCATCGAACGGATCGCAGATGACCGCGACACAGGCTACGCCGCCGCGCTGTTCCACTCGACGTTGATCTCCGCGCTCGCCGCTTGGGTCACGCGCGCGGCGGAGGCCACTGGCGTGTACGCCATCGCACTGGGAGGCGGATGTTTCCTGAACGCCATCCTATCCACCGGGCTCGCCCGAGCCCTGGTCGCTTGCAATCTCACGGTGCTCGAAGCGCGCCAGGTGCCGCCGAACGACGGTGGCCTGGCGCTCGGCCAGGCGTGGGTGGCGCTGCACGCGCTCGAGCGCGGGGCCTGATCATGTGTCTCGCGATCCCCGTGCGAGTTGTCGCCAAGCCGAACATAAACACGGCGCTCATCGATCTCGATGGCGTGCAAAAAGAAATTTCCCTCGAGCTGGTGGACGGCGTCGAGGTGGGCGACTACGTCATCCTGCATGTGGGCTACGCGCTTACGCGCCTCGACGCGAGCCAAGCGGAGCGGACGCTCGCCTTGTTCGCGCAAGCGTCGGCATGAAGTACATCGACGAATTCCGCAACGGCGCGCTCGCGCAAGGGCTGGCGCGAGCAATCGCACGCGAGGCCGACAAGGGCCGCAGCTACAACTTCATGGAGTTCTGTGGGGGCCACACGCATGCAATCTCCCGTTACGGCGTCGCCGACCTGCTCCCCGCCAACGTGAACATGATCCATGGCCCCGGTTGCCCGGTCTGCGTTCTGCCGATCGGACGTATCGATCTCGCCATCAGCCTCGCGCTCGAGCGCGAAGTGATCCTCTGTACGTATGGCGACTGCCTGCGCATCCCCGCGTCAAATGGCTTGTCGCTGCTCAAGGCCAAGGCGCGCGGCGGCGACATCCGGATGATCTACTCGGCCGCTGATGCCCTGCGGCTCGCTCACGCCCACCCCGAGCGCGAAGTGGTCTTCTTCGCCATCGGCTTCGAGACCACGACCCCCCCGACCGCGGTCGTAATCCGGGACGCGGCGCGCGAAGGCGTCAACAATTTCAGCGTGGTCTGCAACCACGTGCTCACGCCGTCGGCGATCATGAACATTCTCGAGTCGCCGCAAGTGCGAACCCTCGGCACGGTTCCGCTCGACGGCTTCATCGGCCCCGCGCACGTGAGCACGGTGATCGGCAGCCGACCCTATGAGTTCTTTGCGGAGGAATACCAGAAACCAGTGGTTATCGCCGGATTTGAGCCCCTCGATGTCATGCAAGCGATCCTGATGCTCGTGCGCCAGGTAAACGATGGCCGCGCCGAGGTGGAGAATGAATTTATGCGTGCGGTGACTCGCGAGGGCAATTTGAAAGCGCAGACCCTGGTGTCCGATGTGTTCGAGCTGCGCCGTTCATTCGAGTGGCGCGGACTGGGCGAGGTGCCGTACAGCGCGCTCAAGATCCGGCGAGCGTTCGGCGCCTACGATGCCGAGACGCGCTTCGCCCTCGCTTATGAGTCCGTAGCCGACAACAAGGCGTGCGAATGCGGCGCAATCCTGCGCGGCGTCAAGCATCCGCGCGACTGCAAGATCTTCGGCACCGTCTGCACGCCGGAAAACCCGATCGGCTCGTGCATGGTGTCCTCAGAAGGCGCGTGCGCCGCACATTACAGTTACGGCCGCTTCCGGGAAATCGCCGTGAGGGCGGCATGAGCGAGGTCAAGGCCGGTTACATCCGCCCGCTCGATTTGAAGCACGGCCGGGTGGATCTCTCGCACGGGGGCGGTGGGCGTGCGATGGCGCAGCTCGTCGAGCAGTTGTTCGTCGCGGCCTTCGACAACGAGTGGCTCGCGCAGCGCAACGACCAGGCGGTATTTGCCGCGCCGCCGGGGCGCATGGTGATTTCGACCGACGGTCACGTCGTGTCGCCGCTGTTTTTTCCGGGCGGCGACATTGGGAACCTG
>DASXBS010000215.1:0-5502 GCA_036491555.1 Casimicrobiaceae bacterium | reverse complement strand
AGTGCATATCGCTGCCGGCACCGCGAAGCCCAGCTGGCCCGGCCTCGCTCCGATCGTGCAATCCAAGGCCTAGGAGATACGATGAAAACAATCCGCTCCGCTCGGCCAGCCCGCACGCCCGATCTTTCCCGGCGCAGGTTCGTGGTCGGATCCGCTGCCGCCGGCGGCGGTCTCGCGTTGGGTCTCTATCTGCCGCTCGGTTCCGACGTGATCGCTGCAGCCAGCGCCAAGGAAGCCATGCCGGGCGCCGAAGTCAACGCCTGGGTGCTCATTCGTCCCGACGAGACCTGTGTCGTGCGCGTGGTGCGCTCGGAAATGGGACAGGGCACGCTCACCGGTCTTGCGCAACTCGTCGCCGAAGAGCTCGAGTGCAACTGGAACAACGTTACCACCGAATCACCCACCGCCGGGCAGAACTACGCGCGCAAGCGCGTCTGGGGCGAGATGGGCACCGGCGGCAGCCGCGGAATACGCACGTCCGAGGACTACGTGCGTCGCGGCGGCGCGGCCGCGCGCATCATGCTGGTGCAGGCCGCGGCGAACGACTGGAAAGTGCCGGTCGCAGAGCTCAGCGTATCCGAGGGCGTGATCACGCATGCACCGTCGGGCCGCAAGACCACCTACGGCAAGGTCGCCGCGGCGGCCGCGAAGCTCGACGCGCCCGATCCCAAGTCGATCACGCTCAAGGATCCGCACGCGTGGACCATCGCCGGGAAGCCGGTCAAGCGTTTGGACACCGCCGACAAACTTAACGGCAGCAAAGTCTACGCGATCGATCTCACCATGCCGGGCATGCTCAACGCCGCAATCAGGCAATGTCCCGTGTTCGGCGGCAAGCTCGCGAGCTTCGATGCTGCCAAGATCGCGGGCCGTCCCGGCGTGAAGCGCGTGGTCAAGGTCAACGACCAGGCGGTGGCGGTGGTGGCCGACACCTGGTGGCACGCCAAGACTGCGCTCGACGCGCTGCCCGTCGTGTGGGACGAAGGCGAGGGCGCGTCGCAGTCCAGCGCCACCATCGCCAAGCGCCTCGAGGAAGGGCTGACCGCGCCCAATGCTTACGTCTCCCGCGACGAGAACGATGCGCTGAAGGCGATCGAAGGCGCGGCGAAAAAGATCGAGGTCGTCTACAGCACGCCGTTTCTCGCGCACGCGACCATGGAGCCCATGAACTGCACGGCGCGGGTTGGTAGCGACCGCGCCGAGTGCTGGGTGCCGACGCAAAACGCCGAAGCCTCGCTGGCGTCGTTGTCGGAGGAGTCCGGTCTGCCTCTTGCCCAATGCGAGGTCTACCGCCTCGATCTCGGCGGTGGCTTCGGCCGCCGTGGGGGCACGCAGGACTACGTGCGCCAGGCGACCGCCATCGCCAAGCAGTTTCCAGGCGTGCCGGTGAAGCTGATATGGAGCCGCGAGGAGGACATGACGCACGACTTTTTCCGCCCGATCTCGCAGGCGCGCGGCGTCGCCGGCTTCGATGCAGGCGGCAAGCTGGTCGGCGTGCATTTGCGCGTGTCGGGTCAGTCGATCAATGCCTTTCTCAATCCGTCCTCGGTGGCCGACGGAAAAGATGAGCGCCAGATGCAGGGCTACTACGAAAAAGCCGGCGACGCGCAGCTCGCTTACGACTTCCCGGCGTTTCGCCTCGAATATGCGATGCGCAACACCCACGTGCCGGTGGGGCCGTGGCGTGGCGTCAACACCAACCAGAACGCGGTGTACATGGAGTGCTTCGTCGATGAAATGGCGCGCGCGGCGAACGCGGATCCGCTGGAATTCAGACGCACACTGATGAGCAAGCATCCCAAGCACCTCGCAGTGCTCAACGCAGCGGCCGAAAAGGCAGGCTGGGGCACGCCGCTGCCTGCGGGCGTGCATCGCGGCCTCGCGCAGTTCATGGGCTACGGCAGTTACTCGGCCGCCGTCGCCGAGGTTTCGGTGGACGCCCAGGGCAAGCTCAAGGTGCACCGCATGGTGCTTGCGCTCAATTGCGGGCACGCGGTCAATCCGCAGCAGATCGCGGCGCAGGTGGAAGGTTCGGTCGCGTTCGGCCTGACAGCGACGCTCTACGGCGAATGCCCGGTGGAGAATGGGCGCATGACTTCGCGCAACTTCGACACCTATTCGATCCTGCGCCTGGCCGGCATGCCCAAGATCGAGACGGTGATCGTGCCGACCTTCGATTTCTGGGGAGGGGTCGGCGAGCCGACTATCTGCGTAACGGCGCCTGCCGTGCTCAACGCGCTGGCGGCGGCGACCGGCAAGCCGCAGCGCACGCTGCCGCTCAAGAACGCGGGATTCGTCTAAGGCGGCGTGACGTCTAGGTCGTCGCGACGGTCTCGACCGGTGCGACGACCGCTGGCTCGTCGACGGGCACGCTGGCGAGGTACTGGTGCACGAAGGCGATCGCCATGCTGCCTTCGCCCACACCCGAGGCCACTCGCTTGACCGAGCCGTGGCGCACGTCGCCTGCGGCGACGATGCCCGGCACGCTGGTTTCCAGCAGATACGGATCGCGTGCCAGCGACCACTCGCCGTGGTTGTCGGCAACCAGGTCCATGACGTCGCGACCGGTACACACGTAACCCTTCTCGTCGCGAATCACGCAATCGGGCAGCCACGCGGTGTCGGCGTCGGCGCCGATCAGCACGAACAGCGCTGACGCCGGCTCGGTCGTTACCGCGCCGGTATCTCGATTCTCGATGACGATGGCGTCGAGCCGATGCTCGCCTTCGACGCGCAACACCCGCGAGCGCGTGCGCACTTCGACGTTGTGCTTGGCCGCGAGCTGCTGGATCAGGTAATACGACATACTCGCATCGAGCGACGGGCCGCGGACCAGCAGCGTCACGCGACGCGCGTAGTTGGAGAAGTACACCGCGGCCTGGCCTGCCGAGTTGCCGCCGCCGATCAGGTAAACGTCCTGCCCCGTGCACGACATCGCCTCGCTGCGCGCTGCGCCGTAATAGATGCCGCGTCCGAGCAGTGCGTCGGCGCTGGGAATGTCGAGCTGCCGCCAGCTGACGCCGTTGGCGAGCACGACCGAGCGCGTCCTGACGGTCTCGTCCCCGTCCAGCAGGACATGGCGCTCATCGCCGTCGACCGCCAGCCCCACGACTTCGCGTCCGACCAGGATTTCGGCACCGAAGCGCTGCGCCTGCTCGAGCGCGCGGCCGCCGAGGTCGTCGCCCGACACGCCCGTCGGAAACCCCAGGTAGTTCTCGATGCGTGTCGAGGTGCCCGCCTGTCCTCCTGGCGCCTCGCGCTCGATGAGCACGGTGCGCAATCCTTCGGAGGCACCGTAGACCGCGGCGGCGAGCCCCGCGGGCCCGCCACCGATGATGGCGACGTCGTAGAGCGCCTCGCGCGGGCGCGTCTGCAGCCCGAGCTTGTCGGCGAGCTCGCGCAGGGTCGGCGTCACCACACGCTCGCCGTCGGGAAGGATCACCATCGGATAGACATCGCCCTGCCGCGGCGGCGGCACTTCTCCCCACGACTGCGGATGCGTCGGGTCGAGCCAGCGGAAGACGATGCGGTTGCGGACCAGGAAGTCGCGCAGACGATGGCATGCGACGTCGTAGCGGTGGCCGACGATGGTCACTCGCGCCGGCGGCGGCTCGGCGGCGATTTCGCGCAGATGCGTGAAGCGCCGCGTCATGGTGCGTGTAAGCTCCGAAGAGAAATGCTCGCATGCCGAAAAGAGCTCGGCGAAATCGGTGCCGTCGAGCCTCGCCACGCGCGAGGGCTCCAGCGCGCGCAGGCTGGCGAGCGCGGGCGCGCCCAGGAGCAGCGGCAGCTCGCCGAAATACTCGCCGGCGTCGTAGGTGTTGATCCGCCGCTCGCTGCCGTGCACGACCTTGAGCACTTCGAGCTTGCCGTCGACGAGCATGAAAAACGAAGGCTGCTCGCCCTCGTGCACCAGCCAGTCCCCGGCGCGCAGGTGGACGTCTGCAAGTCGCGCGGCGAGGGCACCCGCCTCCTCATCGGGAAGCGACGCGAACAATGGGATCGAGTGCAGCTCGGCTGAGGTGATCATCGGTGGTCGGAGTGTTTGGCGCGGTGCGCGGAGGCCGCGTGTGGCATGGGATCGAACATGAGGTCGTCGACATAGCAGTAACCCCACGTCTCGCCGGATTCGAAGGAGCGCATCACCGGATGGCGCGTCGAATGGAAATGCTTGGTGGCGTGGCGGTTGGGCGAGTCGTCGCAGCATCCGACGTGGCCGCAGATGAGGCACAGCCGGAGGTGAACCCAACTTGCGCCGATCGCGAGGCACTCCTCGCACCCGCGAGCGGAGGGCGTGACATCGGCGATGAGTTGCAGGTGGGAGCAGGCAGGCTCGTGCGGCATGGCGGGTTGGAACGGATGCGCTGCGACAGCGTACGGCAGTTTTGCGCGCCTGAAAGTCGGCGTGTTCAAAGTATGCGGTCGGCGGCGACGGTGCGCAAGATTTACCGGATTGTAATTCTGCCGCGACCGTCGACGCGCAGTGCAGCTTGTCCGCGGCCTTCCCTGCCTCCGTGAAGGCGCGACCAGCCAATGGCACGCGTGTTGCAACCCATCCGCATGATGCGGCATTCGTGTCGCTCGGGCTCGGATGACACCGTGGACCGCACACGCTTCGTAGGCTCTTTATTCCTTTTATCAACGCTCGCAGCGTGTGGCCACCAGGCCAACCTTCCTGAACGAGACGGCATGGGACCCGATCCGGCGCTTCCGCCGCCGGATGTCTCGGTGATCCCCACCGTCAACATCGCACCCGCCAAGGGATGGCCCGCGGGGGCGTCACCGCAATCGCCGGCGGGCACCCATGTAACGCGCTTCGCGGAAGGACTCGATCATCCGCGCTGGGTATACGTGCTTCCCAACGGCGACGTGCTGGTGGCGGAAACCAACGCTCCGCCCAAACCCGACGACGAAAAGGGAATCAAGGGCTGGATCATGCGCATGATGATGGCGCGTGCGGGTGCCGGCAGCCCCAGCGCAAACCGAATCACGCTGCTTCGCGACGCTGATGGCGACGGTGTCGCCGAGACGCGCAGCGTATTCATCGAAGGGCTCCACTCTCCGTTCGGGATGGTGCTGGTCGGCAGCGACCTCTACGTCGCCGACACCGATGCGGTGCTGCGCTTTTCCTACACGCCGGGACAGACCCGCATCACCGCGGCGCCGGTCAAGGTGGCCGACCTGCCCGCCGGACCCCTCAATCACCATTGGACCAAGAACGTCGTCGCGAGCGCCGACGGACGCAAGCTTTACGCGTCGGTGGGGTCGAACAGCAACGCCGCCGAGAATGGCATCGACAAGGAGGACGGGCGCGCGGCGATCTGGGAAATCGACCGTGCCACCGGCGCGCATCGCGTATTCGCAGCCGGTTTGCGCAATCCGGTCGGTATGGCGTGGGACGGCGACCGCGGCGCGCTGTGGGCCGCGGTCAACGAGCGCGACGAGTTGGGCAGCGACCTGGTGCCCGATTACATGACCTCGGTGCACGACGGAGGCTTCTAC
>DASXBS010000214.1:0-26735 GCA_036491555.1 Casimicrobiaceae bacterium | reverse complement strand
GGAAGCCACCCACGACGGGTACGAGGAGGCGATGCTGCTCGACCCGCAGGGCTTTGTCTGCCAGGGCTCCGGCGAGAACGTCTTTCTGGTGCGCGACGGCAAGCTGCACACACCGGACCTTGCCGGCGGCGCGCTCAACGGGATCACGCGCAGCACCATTCTCACTTTTGCCGAGGAGCTCGGTATCCCCGTGATCGAGCGTCGGATCACGCGCGACGAGTTCTATATTGCCGACGAGGCATTCTTCACCGGCACCGCGGCCGAAGTGACTCCGATCCGCGAGCTCGACAACCGGACCATCGGCACCGGCGTGCGCGGTCCGATGACCAAGAAGCTGCAGTCGATGTTCTTCGACGTCGTCAATGGACGCAACGCCAAGTACATGTCGTGGCTAACGCCCGTCAATGCAGGCGCCGTCGCGCTGGATCATGCAGCCCGCAAGCGCGCCGTCGCTCGTTGAGGTCGGCGAGCACGACCTGCCGCTGCATTGCCCGAACCCGGCGATGCCGCTGTGGTCGAGCCATCCCCGCGTATTTCTCGACGTCGCTGCCGAGGGTGAGGCGATGTGTCCGTACTGCGGGACGCGCTACCGATACGTGGGTCCGCCCCCTCGCGGCGGACACTGAGCGCGCCGCACGGGCGCGCCGTCGCGCTGGACCGAGCGGCGGCAGCCATATCCATGGCTGAGCGCATTCTCATCGTCGCACCGTCGTGGGTAGGCGATGCGATTCTGTCCGAGCCGCTGGTGGCGTTGCTGCGCGAGCCGCTCGAGGCAGCGATCGTCGACGTGCTGGCCCCGCCGTGGTGCGCCCCCGTGTACGCGCGCATGCGCGGCGTGCGTACCATTCTCGACAGTCCCTTCGGCCATCGCGAGCTCAAGCTTCGCGCGCGGCGAGCGCTCGGCCGCGAGCTGCGCGCCAACAACTACACGCGCGCCTTCGTGCTGCCCAACTCGTTCAAGTCGGCGCTCGTGCCCTGGTTCGCCCGCATTCCGCGGCGCATCGGCTACGTGGGCGAAGCGCGCAGCATGCTCCTCACCGACGCGCGCAGGGTCGATCGGCGCGCCATGACGCGTCTGGTCGATCGCTTCATCGCGCTCGGCGCCGGCCCGGGCGATCTGGCGCCGAGCGCGCCGTCGCCGGTGCTCGTGCCCGACATCGCGAATGCAAACGCTGCGATGCGCGCGCTGGGCCTGACGACGCGGCGACCGGTTGCAGGGTTTTGCCCGGGCGCCGAATTCGGCCCTGCCAAGCGCTGGCCCACCGAGCACTTCGTCACCCTGGCGCAGCGGCTGCTCGCGTCGGGCTATGCGGTTTGGCTGATCGGCTCGCCCAACGACCGCGCCGCCTGCGATCCGATCGCGGCTGCCGTTCCCGAGGTGCTCAACGTGTGCGGCCGCACCGATCTCGGCACCGCGATCGACCTGCTTGCGCAGACGAGCGTGGTCGTCAGCAACGATTCCGGTTTGATGCACGCGGCCGCGGCGGTCGGGCGGCCGCTGGTCGCCCTCTTCGGCTCGTCGAGTCCCAAATACACGCCGCCCCTCTCGCCGCTCGCGCGCGTGGCGCGCATCGACATCGCATGCAGCCCGTGTTTTCAGCGCGAGTGCCCTCTCGGCCATTTCCGCTGCATGCGCGAACTCGAGCCCAATGTTGTGTATGATTTGGCGCGCGCGCCGACGTGATCCCACCGCGAACACGAGCACGTACCGAAGGCGATGGAACTCGCGAACCAGCGCACTGCGTCATCCGTTGAACATGGCCAAAGCTCGAACCCCGACGATCTTCACCTCGCCCCAGGACGCCGCTACGGCGTTCTACAAGGCCTTCGAGGGTAAGGACGTCGACGCGATGATGGCGACGTGGGCCGAGGACGAGGACATCGTCTGCATCCACCCCGGTGGCCCGCGGCTGGTCGGATACGACGCCGTTCGCGCGAGCTGGGAGCAGCTGTTCGCAGGAGAAACAAGGCTGTCGTTCCGGGTCGAAGATATCGTGGTGCTGGAGACGGTGGGCATGGCGCTGCAAAGCGCGGTGGAGCACGTCACCGTCGGGGACGACCCGAAGCCGCGCGGCAGCGCGCTGGCCAGCAATGTGTTCCTGCGCACGCCTTCGGGCTGGCGCCTTGCCGTGCACCACGCCTCGCCGGCGCCTGCCACTGTCGCCACGACACCGAGCGGACCGCTGCACTAGGCGGCGCGCGTCTTGTCAACAGTCGCGTGGCGATGTTAGTGTCGCGGCTGTAAGATTGACAGCAGGAGTCGTCAATCTCTGGTCGTAAATGCTAATGCTCGTCACCTACATCCCGGCCATCTCGCTGTGGCTCCCGAGAATGCTGAGGATGTAGCGGCTGCGCGAAGCGACGCGCGGCGACGCAGGAGCGCTTTGCGCGGTCGTTAGCCTGCTAAAGGATGCGGTTGAACCAGAGCATCGACAGCGCGGCGGCCACGATCGCCAGCGCCGCGGCGGCGGCGGCGAACAATGCCGTGATCTCCATGTCGTGCTTTTCCAGTACCAGCTTGGAATTGAGCGACTCGTAGACTTTTTTCAGGTCGGTCGCAGTGCCCGCGTAGAAATATTGCCCCAAGGTCACGTTGGCGATGTTCTTGAGCGCGGCCTCATCGAGTCGAACGCGCATCGACCATCCTTCGGCGCCGATCAGCTCGCCGGCGGGCGTGCCGATCCCCACCGTATAGATGCGCACGCCGCGATCCGCCGCCATGCGCGCCGCCTCGACAGGGTCGGGACCCGTATTGGTCTGGCCGTCGGTGAGCAGGATGACGACCGCCGCGTCGTACGAGCCCGGCGGCACCGGCTTGAACTGCTCCTTGCCGGATTTCGCGGGCGCATCCAGCGATGTTGCGCGCGCGGCGTCGGTGCGCGGGTTGTTCGATCGCAGGTCGAATTCCATATCGGGGAACAGCGCTTTCAGCGATATCAGGATCCCGCTGCCCACCGCGGTCCCTCGCTGAAGCTGGAAGCGATCGATGGCGGCAAGTATGTCCTCGCGGTCGGAGGTCGGCGCCTGAACCAACGACGCCGTGGCGGCAAAGGACACGATGCCAATGCGCGTGGCCGACGGCAGGTCGTTGACGAAGGCGCGCGCCGCCGTCTGCGCCGCCGCCATGCGATTGGGCTCGACGTCGGTCGCGCGCATGCTTCCAGACACGTCCATCGCTAGCATCACCGTCTTGTGTGCCGAGGGCAGCATCACGACCGCGGCGGGCCGCGCGATGGCGACCACCATCACGATCAGCGCGAACAGGAAAAGCGCCGGCGGGACATGTCGGCGAAGCCGTCCCGCGCCTTCCATCGCCTCGCGCATTCCGGACAGACTTGCATAGGCGAGCGCGCGCTTGTGCTTGCGCCCGATCAGATACAGATAGATGCCGACCAGCACCGGCAAGGCGAGCAGCAGCCACAACAGCTCGGGCCACAGGAAAGTCATCGATGCGCAATCAAGTGCGAAGGCATGCCGCCACCCGCGGCGAGCTGCGTGCGGCGCTTGCGCAGATCGGCGAACCGCAGCACTGCATCGACGAGGTCCTCGCCGGTCGACAATTCCAGCGTGTCCACGCCCGCGCGCGAAAGTCCAACGCGCAGCTCAGCCTCGCGCCGCTGCGCGGCCTGCGCGAAGCGCTTGCGGAAGCCGCGGTCATGCGTGTCGACGAAAAGCTGCTCGCCGGTTTCCGAGTCCTGAACGACGATCATGCCCAGGTCGGGCATCTCCATCTCGAGGGGATCGAACAGCCGCACCGCGACCACCTCGTGGCGCTGCGCGAGATGCGCGAGCGTCGGTGCCCAGCCGGGTACGCTGATGAAGTCGGAGACCAGAAACACCAGCGAGCGCCGGCGCAGCATGCGGTAGCCGGTGCGCAGCAGCTCGCCCAGGTCGGTGGCACTGCTGGCAGGATGGTCGGGACGCTTCATCATCGCGTTCATGATGTGCATCACGTGGCGACGGTCGCTGCGCACCGGGATCACCGTGTCGACCTTGCCGCCGTAGAGCATCGCACCGACGCGATTGCCGTGCCGCGTCAGCAGGCGCGAGAGCACCGCCACGAATTCGACCGCGAGCGCTTTCTTGCGCACCTGCTTCGACCCGAAATCGACCGACGGGCTGAGGTCGAGCAGGAACCAAGCCGCGACTTCGCGCTCCTCGTTGAACTCTCTGACATACGGCGATTGCAGGCGGGCGGTGACGTTCCAGTCGATGTGGCGCACGTCATCGTGGTACTGATACTCACGCAGGTCGGCCAGGTCGAGCCCGGGACCGCGGAACAACGTGCGATAGTCGCCATGCAGCAACCCGTCGAGTCGACGAATGACGGTCCACTCCAGGCGTCGGAGTATTCGGTCAGGCGTCGGTGCCGACTCGGACATGGGTCTCCAGGGGCCGCTCGGGCGCGGGAATGCGCTGCATGATGCGCATGATGAGCTGATCGGCGCTCAATCCGTCGGCGAGCGCCTCGTAGGTCAGCACCAGGCGATGCCTCAGGACATCGGGGACGAGGTCACGCACATCCTCCGGCAATGCGTAGGTGCGGCCGCGCAGGTAGGCGAGCGCGCGGGCGCCTTCGATCAGATGAATCGTGGCCCGCGGGCTGGCGCCGTAGGAGATGTATTTCTGCATCTCGGCGAGCCCGAAACGCCCCGGCTGACGCGTCGCCGCCACCAGGCGCACCGCGTACTGAATCAGATTGGGGTCGACATATCCGGTGCGGCACTCGCGCTGCAACGCCGCGAGCTGCTCGGTGGTGGCGACCGCGACCACTTCCTGTGCGGCGCCGGTGACCCGCTGAACGATGACGAACTCCTCCTCGTCGCTCGGGTATCCAACCAGCACCTTCATCATGAAGCGATCGACCTGCGCCTCCGGCAGCGGGTACGTTCCCTCAGTTTCGATCGGATTCTGCGTGGCCATCACCAAAAACGGCTCGGGCACGCGATGCGTGGTGCCCGCAATGGTCACCTGATACTCCTGCATCACCTCGAGCAAGGCGCTCTGCACCTTGGCCGGCGCGCGGTTGATCTCGTCGGCGAGCAGCAGGTGCGTGAACACGGGTCCCAGCGAGGTGGCGAAGTCCCCCGTGCGCTGATTGTAGATACGCGTCCCGACCAGGTCGGCCGGGACGAGGTCTGGCGTGAACTGGATGCGCTTGAACGTCCCGCGGATGGTCTTGGCGATGGTCTTGACGGTAAGCGTCTTGGCCAGTCCCGGCACGCCTTCGACCAGCAGGTGTCCCTGCGCGAGCATCGCTACAAGCACGCGCTCCAGAAAATGGTCCTGCCCCACGACGACTTTCTTGACCTCGTAAAGGATACGCTCCATCAGCGAGGCGACTTCGCCGCGATCGATCTCGGTATCGTTCATACGCTCTCTTTTTCCTGCGGTTGTCGAATCAGAATGGCGAGATGCCTACCGCTGCGGCAGCATTCTCGATCGGCACCGCGAAGCCGATGCCGATGAATACGCGCTGCTCGGATGGATTGAGTATCGCGGTGACAATGCCGACGACTTCGCCGCCGGCCGTCACCAGCGGTCCGCCTGAATTGCCGGGGTTCGCCGCGGCGTCGAACTGAATCAGATTAGTCAGTAGCACCTTGCCCTCGGGAGACTGATATTCCCTGCGAAGGCCGGAGACGATGCCCGACGACGCCGAGGGACCGATCCCGAACGGAAAGCCGACCGCGACGACTTCGTCGCCTACCGACAGATCCGCCGTCGATCGCAATGTCGCCGCGACAAGGTCGTCGGGAATCGTCTTCGCCTGCAGCACCGCGAGATCATGCTCGGGGCGCGTACCGACGACGGTGGCATCGGAGATGAGACCGTCGAAGAACTCGACTTTCACCCGGTCGGCGCCTGCGACCACGTGCAGATTGGTAAGAATCGTTCCCTTGTCGACGATCACAACGCCGGATCCGATGCCGTAACCCGCACGCGACGCCGGACTGTTGCCTTCACCGGGATCCGGCTCCGCGCCCAGACCGATGACGCGAACCACCGACGGGCGAATCGCCTCGAAAGCCTTGCTCGCCACCGACGGAATCTGCGCCGTCTCCAGCGTATGCAGCACCGCGCCGTCGATGTCCTTCTGGGTAAGCTCGCGCGGCGCAGGCCGGGTACCCAGCCAGATCGCCGCCGCCGTGAGCGCCAGCAGCGCGCCGGCGAGCAACAGCAGCGCGCGTTCGTGCCGTTGTCCCAGGCGCGCGAGCCAGGCGCGCCGCGGTCCCGGCGATGGAGGTGGCGCGGAACCGCCCGTGGTGGCCGGCGCAGCGCCTGCCGCGGGCTTCGCTTCGACGGACCCCGCCGCCTTCGGCGGACGCGGAGCCTGAGAACGACTGTACAGCGCGACTTTTTTCATGATTACGTTCGTTACAGCCGGTTCATGGATTCAGGCGGTTCCGCCCACGGTGAGCCCGTCGATGCGCAGCGTTGGCTGGCCTACCCCGACGGGTACGCTCTGACCCTCCTTGCCGCAGTTGCCCACGCCTGAATCGAGCGCCATGTCGTTGCCGATCATGGAAACGCGGGTCAGTGCGTCGGGGCCGTTGCCGATGAGCGTCGCTCCTTTGACCGCGCGACCCAGTTTTCCGTTCTCGATTTTCCACGCTTCGGCTGCCGAAAATACGAACTTGCCGCTGGTAATGTCCACCTGCCCGCCGCCGAAGTTGACCGCGTAGAGTCCATTTTTCACCGATGCGATGATCTCGGCAGGCTCGCGATCGCCGTTGAGCATGATCGTATTGGTCATGCGCGGCATGGGAATGTGCGCGAACGATTCGCGCCGGCCGTTGCCCGTCGGGGCCACGCCCATCAGGCGCGCATTCATGGTGTCCTGCATGTAGCCCCTGAGAATGCCATCCTCGATCAGCACCGTGCGCTGGGTCGGGTTGCCCTCGTCATCGATGTTGAGCGAGCCGCGGCGGTGAGGCAGCGTGCCGTCGTCGACCACGGTCACGCCCTTGGCGCCGACGCGCTCGCCGATGCGGCCGGAAAACGCCGACGTTCCCTTGCGGTTGAAATCGCCTTCCAGCCCGTGACCGATCGCCTCGTGCAGCAGTATCCCGGGCCAGCCCGGGCCGAGCACGACGGTCATGGTCCCGGCCGGCGCGTCGTCGGCGTCGAGGTTCTGGAGCGCCTGGTCGACCGCGATGCGCGCGTACTCGTCGAGGATAGCCTCGGTGAAATAAAGGTAATCGACGCGTCCTCCACCGCCCGACATGCCCTGCTCGCGTCGTCCGCCGTGTTCGACGATGACGCTGAGCGACAGGCGCACCATCGGGCGCACGTCGGCCGCGATCAATCCATCGCTGCGCGCCACCAGGATGGCCTCGTATTCGCCGGCGAGCGATGCCATGACCTGCGACACGCGCGGGTCGCGTGCGCGCGCCATGCGTTCCAGCCGCTCGAGCAGCGCCACCTTCTCGGTATCCGAGATCGCGGCCACCGGGTCGGCCGGCACGTAGAGCGAGCGCGCTCCGCCGAGCTTGGTCAGCGCTGCGACGTGCTGCTGCCCCTGGCGCCCGATCGCGCGCGTCGCGCCCGCCGCTGCGGTGAGCGCGTCCATCGTGATGTCGTCCGAGTAGGCGAACGCGGTCTTCTCCCCGGAGACGGCGCGCACGCCGACACCGCGATCGATCGAAAACGCGCCCGACTTGACGATGCCCTCCTCGAGGCTCCAGCTCTCGACGCGCGAATACTGGAAATAGAGATCGGCGTAGTCGACATGACGAAGATGGATGTCCGCGAGCACCCGCGAGAGTTGCTGGAATTCGAGTTGAGCCGGCGCCAGCAGCAGACCTGTCGCCTGGTCGAGCAGCTTCGGGTTGACGGTGGGAATCGCAAGGTCGGTCATGGAGCGCCTGTTGCAATGGGAAGCAAGCATTGTCCGGCGACAGGCGCCGGCGCACAAGCTCGGAACCTTTTACCTACGCCGGCGACGCGCCCGATGCCGCGGCTTGCCCCAGGTACGTTGCCGCGACGCGCGGGTCGACCGAAAGCAGCGCGCTCGTGCCCTCGGCGACGACTTCGCCGGTCTCCAGGACGTAGCCATAATCGGCGACCTGCAACGCCGCGCGCGCGTTCTGCTCGACTAGCAGAATCGACACGCCGCTGGCCTTGAGGGTCGCGATGATACTGAAGATTTCGCGCACGATCAGCGGAGCGAGGCCAAGGCTGGGCTCGTCGAGCATCAGCAGCCGCGGTTTGCCCATGAGCGCGCGTCCGAGCGCCAGCATTTGCCGCTCGCCACCCGAAAGCGTCGCGGCGAGCTGCGAGCGACGTTCCGCAAGCCGGGGGAAGCGCTGGTAGACCTCGTCGCGCGTGGCGCGGACCGTGCGATCGCGGCGCCGGGGAAATGCGCCCAGCTCGATGTTGTCGCCGACGCTCATCGCGCCGAACAGCTCCCTGCGTTCGGGCACCAGGCACAGCCCGCTCGCCACGCGTTGCTCGACGGGCATGCGCTGCGCCGGAACGCCGAAGAGCTCGACGTCGCCGCGCGAAGGCAGCAGACCCATGATCGCGCCAAGCAGCGTCGTCTTGCCGGCGCCATTCGGACCGATGACGGTGACGATGCGACCTTCGTCGACGTCTATCGACACACCGTGCACCGCCTCGACCTTGCCGTAGGCGACGCGCAAATCGCGAACCGCGAGCAATGCGCTCATGTGTCTCCCCCCGAAGTCGCTTCGCGACCTCCCTCTCCAAGGAGGCGAGCGTCTTGGGGCGGCCCGGCGGCGCTCATACCGCGCCGAGGTAGGCTTCGAGCACGACGGGGTTATTCTGGATCTGCGCCGGCAGGCCTTCCGCCAGTTTCTCGCCGAAGTCCATCACTACCAGGCGATCGGTGAGTCCCATGACGAAGTCCATATCGTGCTCGACGAGCAGGATCGTCATCCCTTCCTTCCGGAGGTTGCGAAGCAGCGCAGCGAGCTCCTGCTTCTCGCGGTAGCGCAGCCCCGCCGCCGGCTCGTCGAGCAGCAGCAGCATGGGATCGGCGGCGAGCGCGCGTGCGATCTCGACGATGCGCTGCTGCCCAAGCGCCAGCGAACCGGCCGCGGCATGGAGCGATCCTTCGAGCCCGACGCGCGTGATTTGCGCGGCGGCTTCGGCGCGCGCACGCGACTCCTCGGCGCGATCCAGGCGCAGCGCAGCGCGCAACACGCCGGCGTGCCCGCGCAAATAGGCGCCCAACGCGACGTTGTCGAGCACCGACATGGTCGGCACCAGTCGAACGTGCTGGAAGGTCCTGCCGATGCCGCGACGCGCGATGTCGAACGGCTGCAGATCGCCGATGGGCGCGCCGACGAAGCGGATCTCGCCGCGGGTCAAGGGCAATGCACCGCTGATCAGATTGAACATCGTGCTCTTGCCCGCGCCGTTGGGGCCGATGAGACCGAGAATCTCGCCCGCGCGCAGCTCGAACGATAAATCGTTCACCGCCACCAGTCCGCCGAACTGCTTGCGCGCGCGATCGACCGTGAGCAGCGGGGCGTCGTGGTGCGGGCGCTCGCGACGCGCCAGCGCGGTCCCGGGCGGCGGCGCCGACACCGGCGCGGGCACCGGCCCGGGAAGCAATCGCGCGAGCCACGGCCACACGCCGTCGCGTGTGCGCTGGAGGAGCACGATCATGAGCACGCCGAAGACCGCGACCTCGAAATTGCCCTCGCGGCCGAGCAGATGCGGCAACGCATCCTGCAGGACCTGCTTGAGCAGCGTGATGAGCGTCGCGCCGACGACGGCGCCCCACACGCTCCCCGCCCCGCCGACCACGGCCATGAACAGATACTCGATCCCCTGACCGATGCCGAACGGCGTCGGGTTGACGAATCGTTGCAGATGCGCGTACAGCCATCCCGAGACGCACGCCAGCACCGCGGCATACACGAACACGATGATTTTCAGGCGCACCGCGTCGACGCCGAACGCTTCCGCCATCTCCAGGGCGCCCTTGAGCGCGCGTATTGCACGACCGGGACGCGAATCGAGCAGGTTCTGCGTCATCCACAGCGACGCCAGCGCGATCGCCCAGATCAGGTAGAAAAAATAGCGTTCGTTGCGAAGCGGCAGTCCGAACAGGTTCAGCACCGAGATTCCGGTGAGCCCGGTGTGACCGCCGAGGAATTCGAGATTGCCGAATACGTAGAACAGGCTGATGCCCCACGCGATAGTCGCCAGGGGCAAATAATGGCCTTTCATGCGCAGTGTGATGAAACCGAGGAATAGCGCGATCAGGGCGGTGAGCCCGACGCCAACGATCAAATTGAGCCACGGCGAGATCGCCGGATAGTTGATCGACAGGAACGCCGTCGTGTACGCGCCGACGCCGACGAACGCCGCCTGACCGAACGAAGTCTGCCCGGCCACGCCGGTGAGCAGCACCAATCCGAGCGCCACGATGCTGTACAGACCAATGTAGTTGAGCAGCGTGATCCAGAACGGCGGCGCGAGCGCCGGAACGACCAGCAGCGCGAACAGCGCGGCCGCGCGCCATGCTCTCGCCACGCTTGCATGGTGTCCCCCGGGCGACCCTGCAGCGTTCATTCCTCCTCCTCGTGGTGATGCGTGGTGAGTGATCGCCACAGCAGCACCGGGATGATCAGCGTGAACACGATCACCTCCTTGAAGGCGGATGCCCAGAACGAAGAAAACGATTCCAGCAGTCCGACCAGCAGCGAGCCGGCGGCGGCCAGCGGATAGCTCGACAATCCACCGATGATCGCACCGACGAAGCCCTTCAGGCTGATAAGGAATCCCGAGTCGTAGTAGATGGTGGTGATCGGTCCGATCAGCACGCCGGAGAACGCGCCCAGCATCGCCGCGAGCATGAAGGTCAGGCTCCCGGCGAGGTTGGGACTGATGCCGACCAGCCGCGCACCGGTGCGATTGAGCGCGGTCGCGCGCAACGCCTTACCGTAGAGCGTGCGGTCGAAGAACAGCCACAGCGCGCCGATCACCGCCATCGAGAACAGCAGGACCAGCAGGCTCTGGCCGCTGAAGCTCATGTCGCCGACGTGCAACGACTCGCCGGTGAAAGGCGGCGTGCGCGAGCCCTCCGCGCCGAAGAACCAGAGACCGAGCCCGATCATGGTGAGATGCGCCGCGACCGACACGATGAGCAGCACCAGCACGGAGGCCTCGGCGAGCGGCTGATACGCCACCCTGTAGAGCAGCGGACCAAGCGCGGTCACGATGGCCACGGTGCACGCGATCTGCAACGGCAAGGCGAGACCTGCCGGCGCCACCACCCACACCAGCGCCGCGATAACCACAGGCACCGCCACGTAGAGCGCCAACCGCCGCGGTAGCCGTCGCAAGGCACGGTCGCGCACGGCGGCGTACACCTCCATCGTCCCCGCCACGGCGGCGAGGCCGAGCAGCAGGCCTACCGTGCCCGGTGGCTTGTTGAGCTGCAGCGCCGCCAGGGTCAGCGTCCCGTAGGTCACGAACTCGCCCGCGGGCACGAAGATGACACGGGTCACGGTGAACACAAGCACCAGCGCAAGCGCAAGCAGCGCGTAGATCGCGCCGTTGGTGATGCCGTCCTGAACGAGCAGCAGCGCGATCGATAAGTCCATCGGATCTTCCGCGCGGCGTTGTCGTCAGTGGGGAGCGAAAAAAAACCGGCTACAGCGACCGCCGCAGCCGGCTCGTCTACGCGCGGATCATTTGACGAGGACCCACTTGCCGTTGTCGATCTTGACCATCACGCGCGCCCGATTGTCGAAGCCGTTGTGGTCGGATGCGGTCATGTTGAACACCCCGTTGGCGCCGGCGGCGTCCTTGACATTCTCCAGTGCATCGCGCAGCGCCGCACGAAAAGCCTTGGTTCCCGGCTGGCCCTTCTTGAGCGCTTCGGGAATCGCGTGCTCCAGCAACAAGTACGCGTCCCACGCATGTCCGCCGAAAGTGGTACGCGAATCGGCGCCGTACTTGCCTTCGTACTTCGACACGTACGCGGCTGCGGATTTCTTCACCGGGTTGCCGTCGGCGAGCTGCTCATAGACCAGCATGGGGCCCGCCGGCAGGAGCGCGCCGTTGCCGTCCTTGCCGACGACGCGAAGGAAGTCCGCATTGGCCACACCGTGCGTCTGATAGATCTTACCCTTGTAGCCGCGCGCGACCAGCTCCTTGTGAGGAGTCGCCGCGGGGGTCCCCGACCCGGCGATCAGGATCGCGTCTGGCTTGGCCGCGAGCAACTTGAGTATCTGTCCGGTGACGCTGGGATCGTTGCGGTTGTATTTCTCTTCGGCGACGACCTTGATGCCTGCGGTCTGCGCCGATCGCTTGATCTCGGCGAGCCAGCTGTCGCCGTAGGCGTCGGCGAAGCCGATGTAGCCTAGCGTAGCCACGCCATTCGCCTTCATGCTGATCGCGACCGCATCGGCCATCAGCGAATCGTTCTGCGGCGTCTTGAACACCCAGCGCGTCTTCGGATCGACCGGATTGATGATGAGCGCGGAAGCCGCCATCGAGATCATCGGGACCTCGGCCTCGACGACGACGTCGCGCATCGCCAGCGAGTTGGGCGTCACCGTCGATCCGACGATGACGTCGACTTTGTCTTCGCCGATCAGCTTGCGCGTATTCTTCACCGCCTCGGTCGTATCGGACTTGTCGTCGAGGACGATGAAGTTGACCTTCTGGCCGCCGATGGTTGGCGAACCGAGCATCTCGATCGTGTTCTTCTCTGGAATGCCGAGCGACGCGGCAGGACCGGTCGCCGAAAGTGTGACGCCGACGTTGATGTCGGCTAGGACGTTGCCGCAGAACAGCAGCGCTGCCGCGGCGATGAGCGGTTTGAATGACTGCATGCCACTCCTCCCAAGGGTTTCGTCCGTCCCATCTATGTCCCGGCGGCTATCCTGTGCCCGCCTTGGTTCGCCGTGGAGCGATGGGGTCCCGCCAAAAGGCCTGCGATTCTGGCACCGGGCCCCGTGCGGGTCAAATCTCGCGCGGCGTGGCACCCTCGCGCTGGCGCTCAGCGCCGCTTGAGCTCGTCGCGGATCTCGCGCAACAGAACCACGTCCTCCGGCGGCGCCGGCGGCGCTGGCGGAGCTTTCTCGCGAAGGCGGTTGATCTGCTTGACCATGACGAAAATGATGAACGCCAGGATCGCGAAATTGAGCGAGACGGTGATGAAATTTCCGTAAGCGAGCAACGGCACGCCGGCCTTGGTGAGTGCTTCATACGTCATCGGACCGGTGTAACCTGCCGGCGGCGAGCCGAGCATGATGAACCAGTTCGAGAAATCCAGCCCGCCGAAAATGCGGCTGACCACCGGCATGATGATGTCCTTGACCAGCGAGTCGACGATCTTGCCGAAGGCGCCGCCGATGATCACCCCCACCGCCAGATCGACGACGCTGCCCTTGACCGCGAATTCGCGGAACTCGCTCATGAATGACACGTTGCTCTCCTCTTCGCGCTAGACCGCCGCCTCGCCCGATTCGCCGGTGCGAATGCGGACCACCTGCTCCACGTCGGTCACGAATATCTTGCCGTCGCCGATCTTGCCGGTGCGCGCAGCCTTGACGACGACCTCGATGGCGCGATCGACGAGTCCGTCGGCCACGATCACCTCGACCTTCACCTTGGGAAGAAAATCGACCACGTATTCCGCGCCTCGATAGAGCTCGGTGTGACCCTTCTGGCGGCCAAATCCCTTCACCTCGGTCACGGTGAGGCCGGTCACCCCCAGCTCGGAAAGCGCCTCGCGAACCTCGTCGAGCTTGAATGGCTTGATGATCGCTTCGACCTTTTTCATGCGCTTCTCCGGATGTTTCAGGAGGCAGATTACACTACGCGCCGAGTGACTTCCACTCGTTCCACGCCGATGTCACCGGATAACGCCAGTCCTTGCCGAAGCCGCGCGGCGTGATGCGGATGCCCAGCGCCGCCTGGCGACGCTTGTGTTCATTGCTCTCGATCAAACGCACCACCTGCGCGACGTGAGCCGTCGCGAACCCGCGCGCGACGATCTCATGCGGGCTCAGGTCCTGCTCGACGTACGCCTCAAGAATCGCATCGAGGACGTCGTAGGGCGGCAGGCTGTCCTGGTCGGTCTGGTCGGCACGCAGCTCTGCCGAAGGCGCGCGCGTGAGGATGCGTTCCGGGATGACGCGCCCGAGGCTATTGCGATAGCGGCACAACTTGTAGACGAGCGTCTTGCTGACGTCCTTGAGCACGGCAAAGCCGCCGGCCATATCGCCGTACAGCGTCGCGTAGCCCACCGCCATCTCCGACTTGTTGCCGGTGGTGAGCACGATCGAGCCGAGCTTGTTCGATATCGCCATCAGCAGCGTGCCGCGAATGCGCGCCTGGATGTTCTCCTCGGTGGCATCCTCGGCGCGGCCCACGAATTCATCGGCGAGCGCACGCCGCAGCGCTCCGAACGGCTCGTCGATCGCAATCTCGTCGTAGCGAACGCCGAGAATGCCCGCCATGGCGCGCGCGTCCTCGAGGCTCATCGGCGCGTTGTAGACGGCGGGAAGCATGAGCGCACGCACGCGTTCGCGGCCGAGCGCGTCGACGGCGACGGCAAGCGTGAGCGCCGAATCGACGCCGCCCGAAAGTCCGATCAAAACGCCAGCAAAGCCGTTTTTGTCAACGTAGTCGCGAACGCCCATCGCCAGCGCCGCGTAGACATTGGCCTCGAGGCGCGTATCGAGCTCGCCGCGCACCGGCCGCGGCCGCGCATCATCGAACTGCGCGAGTGCGATCGTTTCGTGCCACGCGGGCAAGCGTTGCACCGTCGCGCCGCTCGCATCGGCGATGAACGACGCACCGTCGAACACCAGCTCGTCCTGGCCACCGACGCGATTGACGTAGACGATGGGCAGACCCGTTTCGGTGGCGCGCGCGGCGACGATACGCTGGCGAAGCTCCTGCTGGCGCGTGTGATACGGCGAGCCGTTCGGAACGACGAGCAGTTGCGCGCCGGCGTCGCGCGCGAGATGCGACGGACCCGGAAACCAGAGGTCCTCGCAGATCACCACGCCGACGCGAACGCCGGCTACGTCTACGACGCAGGGATGCTCACCCGGCGAAAAATAGCGCTGCTCGTCGAACACCGTGTGATTGGGGAGCATCTGCTTGCGATAGACGGCGGCGAGGCGACCGTCGCGCAGGACGGCCACGGCGTTGTAACGCTTGCCGTCCGTGAGCTGCGGAAAACCCACCAGAACGCATAAACCGCGACTCGATGCGGCGAGCGAAGCCACTGCTTTGGCGCAGGCGTCGAGAAACGCCGGGCGCATCACCAGGTCCTCCGGCGGATAGCCGCACAGCGAAAGCTCGGGCGTGACGACGAGATCGGCGGCGCCGCGTCGTCCGGCCGCGATCGCTTCGATGATGCGCGCCGCATTGCCCTCGACATCGCCGACCACCTGATTGAGCTGAGCGATCGCGACGCGCATGTGCGAATTTTATCATGCGACGCGACCGCACCTTCGCGTCGGAACAGACTCAAAGTGCTTGCGGTGGCGACGGCGCCACGCGACAATCGGGTGCGCCTCTCCGAATGAAATCCGTCTCGCTTTCGATCACCGACTCGCTGCGCGCCATTCCCTCGACGGAATGGGACGCGCTGATCGGCGACGCGCCGCTGCTCTCGCACGCTTTCCTGCATGCGCTGCATGAAACCGGCTGTGCCTCGCCCGAAACCGGCTGGACGCCACGCTACATCGTCGCATCACGCGCCGGGCGCGTGGTCGGCGCGCTGCCTCTCTACCTCAAGGCGCATTCCTACGGCGAATACATCTTCGACTGGTCGTGGGCCGACGCGTATCGGCGTCACGGCCGGCGTTACTACCCCAAGCTGCTGGCGGCGATTCCTTTCACGCCTGCGACCGGGCCGCGCTTGATCTCGGATGATCCCGCGATGCGCAGCGCTTTGCTCGATGCGGCCCGCGCGCTGATGGTCGATGAGGGCGTGTCGTCGCTGCACATCCTGTTTCCGCGCGACGTCGAGGCCGACGAATGCGCGACCGCCGGTTTCATGATGCGAAGCAGCGTACAGTTCCACTGGCGCAACGCCGGTTATCGCGACTTCGCCGACTTTCTTTCCACACTCAATCACGGCAAGCGCGCCAACATTCGCCAGGAGCGGCGCAAGCTCGCTGCGCGCGGCGTTTCGTTCCGGCGCATCACCGGCAGCGACATCGGCGAGCGTGACTGGCGATTTTTTTTCCGCTGCTACCAGAACACCTACCGCGATCATCATTCCACGCCGTATCTGTCGCTCGAGTTCTTCCAACGCATCGGTCGTGAGATGCCGCAGAACATGTTGATGGTCGTGGGATCGCAGGACGGTACGCCGATCTGCGCGGCGCTCGACGTCTTTTGCAGCGGCACGCTGTGGGGACGCTACTGGGGCGCGACCGGGTACATTCCCGGGCTGCACTTCGAGGCGTGCTATTACCAGGCGATCGAATTCTGCATCGAGCGCAACATCGCGTTGTTCGAAGGCGGCGCACAGGGCGGACACAAGCTCGCTCGCGGCCTGCTTCCGGTCACGACACGATCGGCTCACCTGGTCGCCGACCGCGATTTCGCCGCGGCGATCGCCCGCTTTGTCGCGGTGGAGCGCGAGGACGTCGCGCAGACCGTCGACGAGCTTGAGCGCGCGAGCCCGTTCCGGCAGGAGCACGGGGTGCCGGACGCGGCCGAGCCCTCCGCCTCGGAGTGCCGATGAATGCCCCGCTGCTACTGTCGCGCGCCGGTGCGGTTGCCACGCTGACGCTAAACCGGGCCGAATCGCTCAATGCGCTCGACCTCGGAATGATCGACGGCTTGGTCGAGCACACCGCCGCACTGGCCGCGGATGCCTCGGTTCGTTGCGTGATCGTCAATGGCGCCGGCAAGCATTTCATGGCCGGCGGCGACATCCGCATGTTCGCTTCCGAGTTATCACTTGCGCCCGAAGAGCGCCGAAAGCACCTGGCCGGCATCATCGCGCGCGTGCACGCCGCGATCGAAGGCATCCATCGCATGCCGCAGCCGGTGATCGCCAGCGTGCAGGGTGCCGTGGCCGGATTCGGGCTGTCGCTGCTCGCCGCCTGCGACCTCGCGATCGCTGCCGACGACGCCTACTTCACCTTGGCGTATCGCCACATCGGCACCACTCCCGACGGCGGGTCCACCTGGACTCTGCCGCGTCTGGTGGGGACTCGCAGGGCGATGGAAATGGTTCTGCTCGCGCAGCGTTTCGACGCCGCAGAGGCGTTGCGCATCGGACTGGTCAACCGCGTGGTCGTCGCCGCGGAACTCGCCGCGTCGACGGCAGCGATCGCCGAAGCCATTGCCAGCGGACCCGCGCTCGCGATCGCCAACGGCAAGCGGCTGATCAACCAGTCGTCGACGCGATCGCTGTCGGAACAGCTTGCCGCGGAGGCGGCGAGCTTCAGCGCGTGCGCAGCCACCGGCGATTTTGCCGAAGGCATCCGCGCATTTCTGGAAAAGCGCCCGGCCCGCTTTGGATCATCGTAGCGCGCGCCCGGGCGGCGGCCGCGCCGTACGTCGATCCTATGCCGGTTGACCCGCCCCCGGGCCCGGCCCATTGCGGCCGCCGCGACCGCCACGCCTTCCGCGGCGACTGCGTCCCTGCCCCGCGGCGGGCGCGCGTGGAGACGATCCGTTTCCGGGACCGCGCGCATGCGGTGCGCCGGGTCCTCTGGCGTGCGGAGCATGCGGCGAATGCTGGGAATTCGGATTGTTCGCTGCATGGCCCTGCTTGGGCGCATTGCCGCGTCCGCGCGGGTGCGCGTGCTTGGGCTGGTGTGGGCGTGCGGCGAACGGCTGCTTCGGCGTGGTGGGTGGAGGCGGCGCGCGATTGCCGTCGACCTCGTCGATCTCGTCGTCGTGCAACTCGGTGGGGATGCCATACGTGCCGCGATTGCCGTCGACTTCCGACGCACCTGCGTCGAGGTCGAAATCGGGCTGCGCATCGGGGTCGCGATCGAGCTTCGCTCCCTCGTCTCGTCCCGCATCGCGACCATCGAGCGAAGGCAGGCCCGCGAATTTGAGCAGCGCGTTGAGCTCCGAACGTTCGAGCTCGGCGGTCTGACTGCGTTTCAGCTGCGGCGGCAACGAGACGATGCCATAGCGTGTCCGCGTGAGCCGGCTCACCATGACCCCGAGAGCTTCGAAAATTCGCCGAACCTCTCGGTTACGCCCTTCGGGCAGCGTGACCTTGTACCAGTGATTGGTGCCTTCACCGCCGCCATCGGCAAGCGTCAGGACCTTGGCCGGACCGTCCTCGAGCTGCACGCCGGAAAGCAGTGCCGCTTCCTGCTCGGGGGTCAGCGTGCCGACGGTGCGCACAGCGTATTCGCGCTCGACCTCGTAGCGCGGGTGCATGAGCCGGTTGGCGAGCTCGCCCGACGTGGTGAACATGAGCAGCCCTTCGGTGTTGAAGTCGAGGCGTCCCACCGCGATCCACTTGGCGTGACCGAGACGCGGCAGCTTGTCGAAGACGGTTGGTCGGCCTTCGGGATCGCTGCGGCTGACGATTTCACCCGCGGGCTTGTGATAGAGCAGCACACGCACGCGTGGCGGCGCGAAGCGCAGCCGCACCAACTCGCCGTTGATGCGCACCTGATCCTCGGGTCCAACTTTCTGGCCGACCTCCGCCGGCTGCCGGTTGATCGTGATCCGGCCGGCAATGATCAGTTCCTCGAGACCGCGCAGCGAGCCATAGCCGCACTGCGCCAGCACCTTGTGCAGGCGTTGCGGCTCCGTGAACACAGGCTCAGTGGAGCGTCGTGGCTTCTGGCGGTTGCGGTCGTCCGTCCGACGCGTCGGTTGAAAGGGCGTTTGCGGATTCGGTTGCCGTTGTGTCGACGAGTGGGCTCGCGAGCGCGAGTTCGACCTCGGCGGCCTTTGCGGGGGCATCGGGTAGCTCCAGGAGGTGGGATGTATCAAGGTCCGCGAGAGGCGGAAGCTCGGCCAGCGAACGCAGGCCTAGATCGTCCAGGAACTGCCGGGTGGTGGCATAGATCGCAGGATGGCCGGGCGTCTCGCGATGCCCGACGACCTCGATCCACTGCCGGTCCTCCAGAGTCTTGACGATGTTGGTGGACACCGCCACGCCGCGGATGGCTTCGATATCTCCGCGGGTGACGGGTTGCTGATAGGCGACGATCGCCAGCGTCTCCATGAGCGCCCGCGAATAACGCGGCGGCTTTTCCGGAGACAGGCGATCGAGAAAGGGCTGGATCTCTGCACGCGCCTGGAAGCGCCAGCCGCTGGCGACCTGCGCAAGCTCGACGCTGCGTCCGCTCCATGCCGAGCGCAAGTCGTCGAGCAGCTTGCGCACGACGTCGGCTTCGAGCGGCGGATCGAACAGCTTGGACAGCTGCGCGATCGACACCGGCTCGCCTGCCGTCAGCAGCGCGGCTTCAAGGACATGCGTAATCTTGCTCAGATCTTCCATAATGACGTAGGGCTACGCGACTCACGCGTCCGGCTGCAGCGCGAACGCAGCGTCGCCTTTGCGCTGCACGTAGATCGGCGCAAAAGGCGCCGCCTGCGCGACATCGATCAATTGTTCGCGCGCGAGCTCGAGGACCGCCAGAAAGGTGACGACCAGCCGGGGAACGTCGATGTCGGCCTCGAACAGCGTGGTGAATTCGACAAAGCGTCCCGGCTCGAGCAGCTTGAGCAGCCGACTCATCTGGCTGCGCACCGACAGTTGCTCGCGCGTGACGAGATGATGGCGGTTACCGCGGGCGCGCGCAACCAGTCCCGCCCAGGCAGTCTTGAGGTCCTCGGGGCGAACCTCGGGCAGCCGCGTGGTCGCGACGCGCTCGAACCAGACCCGCACCAGTGCGAAATCGCGCTCGGCGAGCGGCAGATCGTCGATGGCACGCGCCGCCGCTTTCATACGCTCGTACTCGAGCAGGCGCCGCACCAGTTCGGCACGCGGGTCCTCGATTTCGCTGCCGGGAACTGCCGGGGGCTTGGGTAGCAGCAACCGCGACTTGATTTCGATCAGCACCGCGGCCATCAGCAGGTACTCCGCAGCGAGCTCGAGTTGCGTGCGCCGCATCATCTCGACGTAGCCCAGGTACTGTCTGGTGAGCTCCGCCATGGGAATGTCGAGCACGTTCACGTTCTGCTTGCGGATCAGGTAGAGCAGCAGATCGAGCGGGCCTTCGAAGCTTTCGAGAAACACCTCGAGCGCTTCCGGCGGGATGTACAGATCCTGCGGGATCTCCAGCATCGGCTCGCCATAGACGCGCGCCACCGGCGCGCCGGCGGCCTGCGCCAGATCCATCGGCTCCCGCAACTGAGGTTCGTGCGTAATGGCGCTCACGAGTAGGCGAGCCCCATCGCATCGCGCACGTCGCGCATGGTCTCGTCGGCGAGCTTGCGCGCCTTTTCGCAGCCGTCGGCGACGATGGCTCGAACCAGCGAAGGATCGTCGAGATACTTCTGCGCGCGCTCGTGAATCGGTGCCTGCTCGGCGATGATCGCATCGATCACCGGCTGCTTGCATTCGAGGCAGCCGATGCCGGCGGTGGTGCAGCCTTTTTGCACCCAGTCGCGCGTGGCTTGGTCCGAATAGATCTGGTGCAGCGGCCATACCGGGCAATTGGCGGGATTGCCGGGATCGGAGCGGCGCACGCGCGCCGGATCGGTCTGCATGGTGCGGATCTTGCGCGTGACCGTCGCCGGATCCTCGCGCAGGAGGATCGCATTGTCGTAGGACTTCGACATCTTGGTGCCGTCGAGGCCCGGCACTTTCGGCGTCTCGGTCAGGAGCGGCTGCGGTTCGGGAAGGATGACGCGACGCGAGCCTTCGAGATAGCCGAATAGCCGCTCCCGGTCGCCCAAGGCGAGGTTTTGTGCCTCGTCGAGCATATCGCGCGCGGCCTGCAGCGCCGCCTCGTCGCCCTGCTCCTGGAACGCGGTGCGCAGCTGGTCGTAGCGCTTGGCGCGGCGCGATCCGAGCTTCTTGATCGCGATCTTGGCCTTGTCCTCGAAGTCGGGCTCGCGGCCGTAGATGTGGTTGAAGCGGCGCGCCAGCTGGCGCACGAGCTCCAGGTGCGAGACCTGGTCCTCGCCGACCGGAACCATGTTGGCGCGATAGATCAGGATGTCAGCGGCCTGCATGACCGGATAGCCCAGGAACCCGTACGTCGTCAGGTCGCGATCCGAGAGCTTTTCCTGCTGATCCTTGTACGTGGGCACGCGCTCGAGCCAGCCGACCGGCGCGATCATGCCCAGCAGCAACGCGAGCTCGGCGTGCTCAATTACGCGCGATTGGATGAAAATTGTCGCTCGCGACGGGTTGATGCCCACCGCCAGCCAGTCGACGAACATCTCCCACACGCTGTCCTCGATGCGCTCGGGCGTCTCGTAGTGCGTGGTCAAGGCGTGCCAGTCGGCGGCGAAGTACAGGCATTCGTACTCCTCCTGCAGGCGGACCCAGTTCTTCAGTGCACCGTGATAGTGACCTATATGCATCCGGCCGGTCGGGCGCATGCCCGACAACACGCGATCAGCGAACATTCGAAGTCAGAGGCCGACGATCAGGCGCACGGCGGCCAGACCGAGTCGCAGCAGCGGCTGCATGAGGGTACCGAGCAACCCGGTAGCCAGAAGTAGGATGACCAGCATGAAGCCGTACCGCTCCGTTTTCGCATAACTTGCCGCGAGAGGTCGCGGCAACAGACTCACGGCGATGCGCCCGCCGTCCAGCGGCAGTATCGGCAGCAGATTGAGCGCCATGAGCATCAGGTTGATCTGGATGCCTGCATTCGCCATTTCCTCAAGGCCGTCGCTGCCGAAGGCACCTCCGGGCAGCGCAGCGCGCAGCAACAGCGCCCAGCCGAGCGCCATTACGAAATTGATCGCCGGTCCTGCCCCGGCGACCCAGAACATGTCGCGCTTTGGGTTGCGCAGGTTGTCGAAATTCACCGGGACCGGCTTCGCCCATCCGAACAGGAACAGCGGAGCCTTGGTCAGTACCGACAGCGCGATCAGCGCCCCCGGAACCGCGATGGTTCCCACGGGGTCGATGTGCTTGATCGGATTGAGCGTCACCCGCCCCAGCATCCACGCAGTCTGGTCGCCGAACATCCGCGCGACGTAGCCGTGGGCGGCCTCGTGAAGCGTGATCGCAAAGACCACCGGCACTGCCCAGAGCACGATGGTCTGAACTAAATCCATTAACCTTCCATTGTACCGGGTTTAGGGGGTGCTGTCCGCGGTCTCAGGCGGGCGCTGGCGCGAGGCCCAGGCGCGCCGCATCGCCGCGCCCGGCGCGCACGACGACCGGCGGCGATATCGCGAGATCGATCACGGTCGTGGGCGTGCGGTGGCACGCGCCGCTGTCGATGATCAGGTCCAGCGTCCCGTCATAGCGGCGCCGGATTTCCTCGGGGTCGTTGAGCGGTTCGGGTTCGCCGGCGGGAATCAGCGTGGACGACAACAACGGTTCTCCAAGCTCGGCGAGTAGCGCCTGCGCGACCGCGTGATCGGGCACGCGCACCCCGATGGTGCTGCGCTTGGGATGCTTCAGGCGACGCGGGACTTCGCGGGTCGCCGGCAACAGAAACGTGAAGCTCCCCGGAACACCTAGCTTGACTATGCGGAACTGCCAGTTGTCCAGCAGCGCGTAGCGGCCGATCTCGGCAAGGTTGCGACACATCAGCGTGAGGTGATGCTTCTCATCCACCCCGCGCAATTCTCGAATGCGCTGCACTGCGGCGACATCACCCACCTTGCACCCGAGCGCGTAGCTCGAGTCCGTGGGATAGGCGATCACGCCGCCGCCGCGCACGATCGCCGCGGCACCGGCGATGAGTCGGTGCTGCGGGTTATCCGGATGGATCGAGAAGAACTGGGCCATGGCAGCTTGGGGCGGTCTCGAACGCCTTAGTCTGGACTCGTTATATAATTCTTGGTAATTCTAACGCATGGTTATAACGGCGCCATGAATCTGCAGCAGCTGCGATACCTGTGCGCGATCGTCGACCACGGCATGAACGTGTCCGTGGCGGCCGAGGCGCTCTACACCTCCCAACCCGGTATCAGCAAGCAGATCCGTCAACTCGAAGAGGAACTCGGGGTGCCGATTTTCGTGCGCCAGGGCAAGCGTCTGGCGGCACTTACCGCAGGTGGCGAGGTCATCGTCGCCACCGCACGCCGCGCCGTGCAGGAACTCAACAATCTGAAGCGCGTCGGCGCCGAATTCAAGGCCGAGGACACCGGAACCCTCGCCATCGCCACCACGCACACGCAGGCGCGCTACGTGCTGCCTCGCGTGCTCACCCAGTTCTCGGAGCGCTATCCCAAAGTCCGCCTGCTGCTCCATCAGGGGAACCCCTTGCAGGTCGCGCAGCAGACGGCGCGCTCGGAAGTCGACATCGGCATCGCCACCGAGGCGCTGTCCGATTTCAACGATTTGGTGACGCTCCCCTGCTACACGTGGAACCGCTGCGTGATCGTTCCCAAGGGCCATCCGCTGACGCGCGTCGGCACGCTCACGCTCGAGGCGCTGGCGAACTACCCCATCGTCACGTATGACTTCAGCTTTACCGGGCGCTCCGCGATCAATGCGGCGTTCGCTGCGAAGGGATTGTCGCCCAATGTGGTGCTTACCGCGCTCGACGCCGACGTGATCAAGACCTACGTCGGCGCCGGCTTCGGTGTAGGCATCATCGCGCAGATGGCGTGGGACCCGGTGCGCGATCCGCAGTTCGACAAGATCGAGGCGGCGCACCTGTTCGCGCCCAGCACCACGCGGCTCGCGCTTCGCCGTGGCGTGTATCTGCGCGGCTTCGTCTACGATTTCATCAAGTTCTTCGCGCCGCAGTTCGATCGCGCAGCGGTCGAGGCGGCGTTGCGCGGCGAATCGGACGACTATGAGCTGTGAGCATGGCCGTCTTGCCGTACGCTGCCAATGACCCGCACTCGCACGTGGCCGCTAGCACTTCTGCTGGCGGCGCTGGCGATGCTCGGTCCGCTGTCCGTGGACGCGTATCTGCCCGCATTCCACGCCATCGGCAGCGACTTCGGCGTCGTGCAGATTGCGGTACAGCAGACGCTTTCGGTGTATCTGTTCGCATATGCATTCATGATGCTCTGGCACGGTGCGCTGGCCGATGCGCTGGGCCGCCGAACCGTGGTCCTCGCAGGACTGGCGATGTTCGCGATCACGTCGCTGGGCTGCGCGATAGCCGGCAATATCGAGACGCTATGGCTGTTCCGCGCGCTGCAGGGCGTCTGCGCGGGCAGCGGCATGGTGGTCGGGCGTGCGATCATTCGCGACCGCTTCCACGGCGCCGACGCGCAGCGCCTGATGTCGCAGATCACGATGTTCTTCGGGATTGCGCCGGCGGTCGCGCCGGTGCTGGGAGGCGTGTTGCTCAACACGCTCGGCTGGCGCTCGATCTTCTGGGCGATGCTGATGTTCACGATCGCGCTGCTTGTATGGTCGGTACGCTCGCTTGCCGAGACGCTGCCAGTACACGCCCGACAGTCGCTGGTGCCGCGGCGGCTGTGGCGAAACTACGCCAGCGTTCTGAGGCACCGCGAATTCCTGCTGCTCGCCGCCGTGCCCTCGCTCAATTTCGCGGCGTTCTTCGTCTATATCGCCGCCGCGCCCTCGTTCTTGATCGACCTGCTCGGAGTTTCGAGCTACGGCTTCGCGTGGCTGTTCGTTCCCATGATCGCGGGCATCATGATCGGCGCGGCGATCTCGGGCCGCGCGGCCGGGCGCCTCACTCCTCTGCGCACCGTGCGGCTGGGTTATTCGATCCTGTTCTGCGGAGTCGCGTTCGACCTCGGCGCGACGTGGCTGGTCGCTCCTGGGGTACCATGGCACGTGCTTCCGATCATGGTATTCACCACCGGCAGCGCGATCATCACGCCCACGTTGACGCTGCTGATGCTTGACCTGTTTCCGACCCTGCGCGGCCTGGTTTCGTCGCTGCAGGGATTCTTCCATTTTGCGCTGGCCGCGGTCGTCGCCGGGTCGATCGCGCCGCTGCTGGCGACATCGCTGCACGCGCTGGCGCTGGGCATGCTTGCCTTCTCGTGCGCGAGCCTCGCGCTCTGGTTCGTCTACCTGCGCCACATGCGCGCTCTGGGAAAGCCACTGACGTCATCGTGAACACCATGCTCAAACATCTCAAAGCTCTCCTGCTCGGAGCTGCATGTCTCGCCTTCACCGCCACGTCCGCGCTTGCCGCGGAATTACCGACCGTCGAACTCAAGATCGGCAACCACAAGCTGATCGCCGAGATCGCGGCCACGCCTGACACGCGCACGACCGGCCTGATGCGACGCTTCAGTCTCCAACCCGATCACGGCATGCTGTTCGTGTTCGACGTGCCACAGCCGCTGGCGTTTTGGATGCACAACACCTACGTGCCGCTGTCGATTGCCTTCGCTGGCGCCGATGGGCGGATTCTGAACATCGACGACATGGCACCGCAAACCGACGACACGCATCCGTCCGCGGGACTCGCGCTCTACGCGCTCGAAATGAAAAAGGGCTGGTTCGCCGAACGCGGCATCCGCGCAGGCGACCGCATCCAGGGCCTCGACAAGGCGCCCAAGGCCAGGGAATAGCGCGGAAGACGCCCCTACCGCCAGCGCGGCGACTTCTGCAGCAGCGACGCCGCGGTGCGTCCCATTGATGCACCGAGCTTGCGCGCAACGCGATCGGTCAGCGATTCCTGCTGCGTAAAGTCGACTACGTCATCGGCCTTGATCACGTCGCGCGCGACGGAATCGACGCTGCCGAGCGCGTCGGCGAGACCGAGCTCGATGCTGCGCTGTCCCGACCACACCAGTCCCGAATAGAGCTCGGGCGTTTCCTTCAGGCGCGCGCCGCGGCCCTGTTTCACCGCCGCGATGAACTGCGCGTGGATCTCGTCGATCATCTGCTGCGCATATTCGCGCTGCTTGGGTACGACCGGCGCGAAGGGGTCGAGGAAATCCTTGTTCTCGCCGGCAGTAAGCGCGCGGCGCTCGACGCCCAGTTTCTCCATCGTCCCGACGAAGCCGAACCCGTCCATGATCACGCCGATCGAGCCGACCAGACTCGCCTTGTCGACGTAGATGCGATCGGTGGCCACTGCAACGTAGTAGGCGCCTGAGGCGCATATCTCCTCGACCACAGCATAGATCGGAGTGTCGGGATGCTTCGCGCGCAGGCGCCTTATCTCGTCGTTGATCGCACCAGCCTGCACGGGACTTCCGCCGGGGCTGTCTATCTTCAGGACGACGCCGCGCGTGCCCTTGTCCTTGAACGCGGCCTGCAGGCCGGCGATGACGTTATCGGCACTGGCGCGCGCGTCGCTGTCGAGCTCGCCGCGCAATTCGACCATCGCGGTGCACTTGTCGAGGCATACCCGATCGGTGGCCGACGTCGACGAGAGCACCAGGTAGAGCACGAAGAACACCAGTGCGAAGGTGAGGAGCTTGAAGAAAATGCCCCAGCGCCGAGCGCGCTGCTGCTCGAGCAGTCCTTCCGTCGCGAGGCGCTCGAGGATGCCGCGTTCCCAGTTCTCTTCGGCCATTTAGTCACCCATGCAGAGGATGTCGCCGTCGCGCTCGCAAACCTCGACTTTCGCGAGTCGGGCTCCGCGACACGGCCCGGCGACGCATACGCCGGTCGCGGGATCGTAGAGGGCACCGTGACTTGCGCAGACCAAGTATAGCTTGGCCGTGTCGAAGAATTCGCCCTCGTCCCAGTCGAGCTCGCCCGCTTCGTG
>DASXBS010000213.1:0-17640 GCA_036491555.1 Casimicrobiaceae bacterium | reverse complement strand
CCCGATCTATGGTCATCCCATGCAAGCGGATATCGACTGCAGTGGCTTGCAGTTTCCCGCTAAGTTCACGGTCGGCGGCGACTTCGACGGGGACGGCTTGACCGAGCTGGCGGTGGCGCCTGATGCGCCGCGCTCTTCTGGCAACGACTTCTGGGTGATGAAGTACAACGTGGGCGCCGGCGCGTGGCAGCACATGGCGCCGATTCCGAACCATCCGATGGGCGCCGACATCGACTGCAGCGGCCGCGAGTTTCCCGCGAAGTTCGCCGTTGTCGGAGACTTCGACGGCGATGGCGCCGATGAGCTCGTCGTCGCGCCCGACACTGGCACCTCGCGCGGAAACGACCTGTGGGTGATGAAGCACGTCGGCACGTTCCCCAACGGCACGTGGCAGCACATGGCGCCGATCCCGAATCATCCGATGAACGCCGACATCGACTGCAGCGGCCGCGAATTCGCCGCGAAGTTCGCCATCGTCGCGGACTTCGATGGCGACGGTCGCGATGAGCTCGTCGTTGCACCCGACGCCGGCGGTACCCAGGGCAACGACCTGTGGGTGATGAAATACGTCGGCAACTTCCCCACCGGCACGTGGCAGCACATGGCGCCGATCCCGAATCATCCGATGAACGCCGACATCGACTGCAGCGGCCGCGAATTCGCCGCCAAGTTCGCCATCGTCGCGGACTTCGATGGTGACGGTCGCGACGAGCTCGTCGTTGCACCCGATGCTGGCGGTACCCAGGGCAACGACCTGTGGGTGATGAAGTATGTCGGCAACTTCCCCACCGGCACGTGGCAGCACATGGCGCCGATCCCGAATCACCCCATGAACGCCGACATCGACTGCAGCGGCCGCGAATTCGCCGCCAAGTTCGCCGTCGCGGCGGATTTCGACGGCGACGAGAGCGTCGAACTGGTGGTGGCGCCCGACGCGGGCGGCACCCAGGGCAATGATCTCTGGGTGATGAAGTACGTCGGAACGTTTCCGACCGGCACGTGGCAACACATGGCGCCGATTCCGAATCACCCGATGAACGCGGACATCGACTGCAGCGGACTCCAGTTCGCTGCCAAGTTTGCCCTCTCTGCCGACCTCGACGGTGACTTTCGTGCAGAGCTGGTCGTCGCGCCCGACACCGGCACTTCGCGCGGCAACGACCTGTGGGTCATGAAATACGTCGGCTCGTTTCCCCGCGGCACGTGGCAGCACATGGCGCCGATCCCGAATCATCCGATGGAAGCGGACATCGACTGCAGCGGGCGCGAGTTCGCGGCCAAGCTGGCCGTCGCCGCGGACTTCGATCGCGACGGGGCCGACGAGCTTGTAGTCGTTCCTGACGCGGGAGGATCGCAAGGAAACGATTTCTGGGTGATGAAATTCTTCGGTGCGTTTCCGGGCGGAAGCTTCGGTCACATGTCGCCGATCCCTAACCATCCGATGGACGCGGACGTAGACTGCAGCACGCGGGAGTTTCCGGCCAAGGCCATCGTCGTCGGCAACTTCGACGGCGACGCACCGGAGATCATGGTTGCACCCGACACGGGCACGTCGCGCGGCAACGATTTCTGGGTCCTGGGCTTTCCGCTACAAACCATCCGGGTCATCAACATGATCCCGAACTCGCTCAGTGCGGAGACGAACCAGGACAGCGAGCCCAATATCGCCGTCAACCCGGCCAATACAAGCCAGATCGCTGGCTCCGCGTTCACGCCGAACCCTGCGGTGGCCGCCGCGGGAACTGCACCCATTTTCGTGTCGCAGGATGGTGGCGCCACATGGGTGCTGAATAACATCGTGCCGGTGGCGGCAGGCAACACGACGACCGGCGATATCACCCTTCGCTTCGCAACGACGACCAACAACCTCTACGCCGGCATCCTGCAGGCGCCCGGCGTCTTCACTCGCGACATACTTCGCACTAGCGGTTTCACGGGTGCCACCGCGATGTCGGTGCTGGTGTCGCGCGCCGCCGTCGACCAGCCTTATGTCGAGGCGATCAGCGTCGCGACACCCGGCCGGCCAACCGCCGATCGCGTCTACGTCGGCAACGAGGACCGCGCATTCCTTTCGCCCGGCACCGGCCAGACGGCCACCGTCGACCTTTCGCAGGACGCCACGGCTGCGGCTCCCTCAGGCTTCGGCCCGGCGCGCCTCGAGCGGCGCACGGCGGTTCGCAACGGTCCCCCCGTCCGACCTGCGCTGCATGCCGACGGCACGATATACGCAATCACCTATCGCTGGACCAAGACCACTACGACCACAGGCGGCGGTTTCAACATTACCGCCGACGTCGTCGTCGTGCGCGACGACAACTGGGGCGCCGGTGCCGCGCCATTTAGTTCGCTGATCGATTCGGGCGACAACCTTGCCGGCGTGCGCGTGGTCACTGGTGTCACCGTGCCGTTCAACGGCACTTCGCAAGCCACGTTCGGACAGGAGCGCTTTGTCGCGTCGAATCTGAGCATCGCGGTCGACCCGAGGAACAGCGGCGTCGTCTATATCGCCTGGGCGGACCGCGTGTCCACCAGCGACTACACGCTGCACGTGCGGCGTTCGACGGACCGCGGAGCCACGTGGTCCGACGACATCAGGACGATCACCAACGCGACCAATCCTGCATTGGCCATCAACAGCGCCGGCAAGCTCGCGTTTCTCTTCCAGGCCGTGACGGGGCCGGCGACCAGCCAGCGGTGGGACACACACGTGGAGTTGACCACCGACGATTGGAGAAGTCCGGCGACCGATATCTTTCTCGCCACCGTGCCAGCCGCTTCACCGGCCGTCGCCTTCACGCCGTATATCGGCGACTACGTCCATGTCATGGCCGTCGGGCGCACGTTCTACGGCATCTTTTCGGCGAACAATACGCCGAACAATGCCAACTTCCCGAGTGGCGTGACCTACCAGCGAAATGCCAATTTTACGACGCAGAAGCTCCTGAACCTCGACAACAGAACACCGGTTGCGGTGTCGATCGATCCATTCTTCTTCAGCGTAGCGCCAAAGGGCCGCGGTTGACCAATGGGGCTCCGGCATCGTTCTGAATCTTGAGTACGCGCATGGTAAGGACGGCAACTACGGGGTCCTATTAAAAAACTGGGTACGCGTTCTAGCGGCCGATGCCCGCTAAGGGGTCGCTTGCGGGCCGCGGTACGGCCGCTCCTACAAATTCGCCGTCTGCTTTGGGCCTGGTGCAGTGGCGCCAACGGGCGATTGCAGTCTCCCCGGCAAGAAACTTGAATGGCGTCTGGTCGACTAAATGTCGCCCTACAGCCGACGATTCGCATGCCGATTAAGATTCACGCATGTCCGATGCGACGATCCGACTCTTTTTCGCGCTCTGGCCCGACGACGCGACGCGGCGCGCGCTGGCGGCGTGTGCCAGCGCGGTCGTCGCGCAGACGGGCGGTCGTGAAGTCGCGGCCGGCAATCTGCACCTGACCCTGGCGTTCATCGGAGAACGCCCGACGACGCTGGTGCCCACGCTTTGCCATACGGCGACCCTCGTGCGCGTCTCGCCGATGCGGCTGGTGCTCGACGAAGTCGGTTGCTGGCGCAAGAGCGGCATCGCATGGCTGGGCTCGCGCGCACCGGACCCGAACGTCGTGGCGCTGCAGTCGCGATTGCTCGATGCGCTGGCGACCATCGGTATCGAATTTCAGGAATCGCGCTTCACGCCGCACGTCACGCTCGCGCGTAAGGTTGCCTCGCGCATCGCGCTGATGCTCGCCCAGCCGCTGGTCTGGGAGAGCGCGTCGTTCGCGCTGGTCGCTTCGGAGCTCGCTCCGGGCGGCGTGCGCTATCGCATCATCGAAACCTGGCGCTCGGACGTATAAATACGTCAGCCGCCGCGCGCGATCGGCCGCGAAGGATCGGACGACCATTCGCTCCACGATCCAGGATACAGTCGCGAACCGGAGAGGCCCGCGACTTCCATCGCCAGGACGTTGTGGCACGCGGTCACGCCGGAGCCGCACTGGTGCACGACCGATGCGGGCGCGCGATCGCCCAGTTGCGCCTCGAACTCGTGGCGCAGTGTTTGCGGGGACTTGAAGGTGCCCTGCGGCGTGAGGTTAACCATGTTCGGTCGGTTGAGCGCGCCGGGAATGTGTCCGGCGACCGGATCGATCGGCTCCATGTCGCCGCGAAAGCGTTCCGGCGCGCGTGCGTCGAGCACGGTCAACGTGCCGTCGCCGAGATTCTCCAGAATCTCGTCCGCCGTCGCGGCGGCGCGGCACGTCTGACGCTCGAATCGAGCAGGACGCGGCGAGGGCAGTTCGGCGCTGAGCGGGCGTCCCTCCGCGATCCACTTGTCGAGCCCGCCATCGAGCACCGCGACGCGATCGTGACCGAGCCAGCGCAGGGTCCACCACAACCGCGATGCCCACATGCCCGTGTTCTGGTCGTACGCGACGACCTGCGTATCGCGGCCGATGCCGATATTGCTGAGCTTCTCGACCAGCGCGCCGACCTCAGGAAGCGGATGCCGGCCGTTGCTGCCGGTTTTGACGCCGGACAGGTCGCGATCGAGGTGGAGGAAAAAAGCACCCGGCACGTGCCCGTATTGATACGCCGCCTCGCCGGCGCCGACGTCGCTCAGGTTATGCCGGCAATCGACGATGACCAGCGATGGGTCGCCGAGCTTGGCCGCCAGAGCGTCGGTGGAGATGAGCGTGTTGTACTGCATTGGACGGCCGCGTCGCTTTAGAAAAGCGTGCCCGCGATCGGCCACACCTGGATCGATTCGATACCGAGCTTCGCGAGTGCAGGCTCGACCTGCTTGCGATCGCCGACCGCGATGATGACCATGGTCGACGGATCCAGGTATCGATGTGCGAGCTTATCCGCGGCCGGAGCGCGGACGCTCGCGTATTCCGCGGGCAAGCGCTGGAAATAGTCGAGCGGAAAAGCGTAGACGAAAAGGTCGGAGAACGACGCCGCCACCGCGCCGTTGGTTTCGAAGCGCGCGGGCAGCGATTGCATCAGCGCACCGCGGCCCTGCGTCATTTCCGACGCTGAGATGGCCGAGGAATGAGCGCGCGCCAATTCGGCGAGGATCTCCGCGACCGCGGGGCCCGAAACATCGGTGCGCACTGCCGTCGCAACGTAGAACGCTCCCTGGGTTCGCCCGTAGTCGAAACGCGACTGCGCCCCGTAGGTGTAGCCCTTGTCCTCGCGGAGGTTCTGGTTGATGCGACTCGTGTAACCTCCGCCGACGATGAAATTGAGCACCTGCAATGCCGGGTAATCCGGCGTGGTGCGTACCGTTCCCAGGCGACCGACGCGAAGCTCAGTCTGTGGCGCATTGGGCTTGTCGACGATGATGGCGTGCGCCTTGATCATCGTTGGCACCGGAACTGCCGCCGGCGCGGGGGCCGTGCCGACTCCCTGCCATGCGCCCCATTCGCGTTCGGCGAGTTCTCGCGCGCTGGCGGCGTCGATAGCGCCCACGACGATCAGCGCCGCGTTCTGCGGTCGAAAGCGCGCCTGCCACCAGCGGTTCAGATCATCGCGCGTCGTCTGCGCGACCGATTGCTCGGTGCCGATGCCCGGCACGCCGAGCGGATTGGCCGGACCGAACACGGCGCGCGCGAACGCGGCGCCGGCAAGGGTGGCTCCTTCTTCGCGTGCGCTCGCGATCTCGCTCTCCCGCGACTTGCGCTCGCGCTCGATCTCGTCGGGCGGGAATACCGGATGCTGCGCAATGTCGGCGAGCACGCGCATGCTATCACCGGCATTGCGCGACAGGCTTTCAACCACCAGTGTCGTCGTGTCACGCAACGTCAACGCGTTGTAAGCGCTCCCCAGTTGCTCGAGCTGCTCGGCGATGGCCAGCGAGTCGCGCGTGGTCGTCCCTTCGTCGAGCAGCGACGCAGCGAAATCGGGGACGCCGGGCAGCGCGGGATCGGTCGAGGCGAGCCCGCCATTGACCACCAGCTCGATGCTGACCAGCGGCATCTGCGGGCGCTGAAGATGCAGCACGGTCAGGCCGTTGGCAAGCTTGAACGACTGCGGCTTCGGGAGCACCGGCACACGCACCGGACCGGGCTTGGGGGGAGTGTTGCGCCACGGCTCGTCAGCGTTGATCGACTCGGTGCCGCTGGCGACGATCGGCGCAGGCGGAGGCGGATCGGGGTCGAGCTTTTTCTCGCCACGCACCGCGTAGATGACCACGCGGGCATTGCCGCGCAAGCGCTCGCGCACGGCGCGCTTGACGTCGGCGGCGCTCACGCGAGCGTAGCGCTCGATGTCCTTGGGCAGGTAACCTGGATCGCCCAGATACTGGTTGTACATGTTGAGTTGATCGGCGCGACCGCCGACCTTTTGCAGGTCCGCGTAGAGCGTGCGCTCGATCTGGTTGCGCGCGCGCTCGACTTCGCGATCGGTCGGCCCTTCGTCGGCAAGACGCGTGAGCTCGGCGTCGACGAGCGGTTGCAGCTCGGCCGCAGTGTGTCCGGCGCGCGCGACGGCCTGCAGCTGGAAGATGGAGGTCAACGCGTACGAATCCTGGTCGGCCGAGACGTCCTGGGCGACCTCGAGATCGTGCACCAGCTTCTGGTAGAGCCGGCTCGCCTTGCCTCCCGCGAGAATGCTCGACGCGATGGTCAACTCGGCGTCGTCCGGCGCAAATTTGGGCGGCGTGAGCCAACCGATGTCGAGGCGCTCGAGCTCGATCTGGTCGGTCACAGTCAGTCGTTGTTCGGACGTGAGCGCTGGCGTCACGACGCTGGGTGAGGCAATGTCGACGCCGCGGCGAAAGGTGCCGAACTGCTTTTGCACCAGGCGCTTCGCGTTGGCGGTGTCGAAGTCGCCCGCGATCACCAGCGTCGCGTTGTTGGGCCGGTAGTAGCGCTTGAAAAAGTCGCGTACGTCGGCGATGCGCGCGGCCTGGATGTCGACGTGCGACCCGATGATCATCGGACGATATGGATGGCCCGCCGGAAACAGCGCATGGAACATCGCCTCGTCGACGATGCCGTAGGGGCGGTTCTCGGACGATTGCCGGCGCTCGTTGCGCACGACATCCTGCTGGTTGCTGAGCGCGGTCTGGTCGAGCGAATCGAGCAGGTAGCCCATGCGATCGGCGTGCGTCCACAGCGCGAGCTCGAGCTGGTTCGACGGCACCGTGTCGAAATAATTCGTGCGGTCGAACGAGGTCGTGGCGTTGGAATCGCTCACGCCCGCCGCTGCCAGAAGCTCGTCGGCGAGTCCGCGCTTGGCGTGCTTGGTGCCGGTGAACATCATGTGTTCGAACAAGTGCGCGAACCCGGTGCGCCCCGGCTCCTCGTTGGCAGCGCCGACGTGGTACCAGAGGTTCACTGCGACCACCGGCAGCGTGCGGTCCTGCGCGAGTATCACTTCAAGGCCATTGCTGAGCCGGTATTTCTCGTAGGGAATCGTCGGAAGCGATAGCGGGCTCGGAGTCACGGCTCCACTCGCACCGGCGTTGAGGGTCAATGCCAGTCCGGCGACTGAGAGCAGCGAACGCGTGGAACGCATGGAGTGGTGGCCTTGAAGGGGAAGGTACGGCAGCCGCCGGCAACCTAACCGGCGGTACTCGGAACGATTGCTTCGACGTCACATGTGCGGTGACAGTTCCCGCCGCAGGAATTCGTGAAAGTGCTGCATGCCGTCTTCCATCGGGGACTGGTAGGGGCCGACTTCGCTGCGCCCCTGCTTCCACAGCGCGCGCCGCCCCGCGTCCATGCGCTCGCCGATTTCGTCGTCCTCGCCCGCGGTTTCCATGTACGCGGCCTGTTCCGCCTCGACGAACTCGCGCTCGAACAGCGCGATCTCCTCGGGGTAGTAGAACTCGACGATGTTGGTCGTGCGGTCGACGCCATCGGGGATGAGCGAGCTCACGATCAGCGCGTGCGCGTACCATTCCAGCATGACGTTGGGGTACAGCGTCGCCCAGATCGCGCCGTGCGCAGGAGGCTCGCCGCGATAGTAGTCGAGGACCGCCTTGTGCCAGCGCTCGTAGGTCTTGGTTCCGGGCTTCGCGAGTCCCGCATTCACGCCGACCGTCTGCACCGAATAGCGATCGTTGAACTGCCAGCGCAGGTCGTCGCAGGTGACGAACTGGCCCAGTCCGGGATGGAACGGGCCGACGTGGTAGTCCTCAAGATAGACCTCGATGAAGGTCTTCCAGTTGTACGCGCAATGCTTGATCTCGACGCGATCGAGCACGTAGCCGAAGAAGTCAAAGTTGCCAGCCGGGTCAACGCCCTCGAGTTCGCGAGCAATGTCGCGCTTGCCGTCGAACAGCAGGCCGTTCCAGCGCTGGAGCGGAGTGCTACGAAGCTTCACGCAGGGCTTGTCCTCGAACAGCGGCGCGCCGAGCAGGCCGCCCTTCAAGTCATAGGTCCAGCGATGGATGGGGCAGACGATATTGGGCGCGTTGCCGCGGCCGTCGAGCATGATGGCCTGCCGGTGACGGCAGATGTTTGACAGGAGTTCCACCGCGCCGGCACCCTCACCGTTACGGACCAGCACTTGCGCCTTGTCGCGCCAGTCGAGCGTGTAGTAGTCCCCGGGTTCCGGGACCATGAGCTCGTGGCCGACATAGCCTGGTCCCTGCGCGAACAGATGCTTTTGTTCGAGCGCATAGATCGCAGGATCGCAATACCAGGATACGGGAAGCTGCGAAGTAGCACAGCGCAGCCGGTCCGCAGTCGCGAGGTTCGACATCAGCCTTTCCTTTCGTGAACCGCCAACCCAACAACCAATATAAGTGGCGGCTTCGATGCGAACGGAGGCCGCCCCCCAACCGATTTGCTAAGTCAGCCATCGCCTACGAAAGTCGTAGCCAGGCTGCGTCGTCAAATGAGATTGCAATTATAGCCTCGTATCGACCCCCGGTCCACGCCAAAGTTCCGGCCGAAATGCACGCTCGGGAGCACGCCTCGAGCATTGCCGCATAGGCAGAATTGCGGTAGGTTCACTGAAATTCAGGCGCTTTTGCGCATGCCGTCGTTGGGTGTCCGTCGCGAACGTCTCCTTCCCCCTCCTTCCCCGCTTCCATGTCCACCCCGTCGTCCACCGCACCTTCCGGCGCGCCGGCTCCCGCCAGCTTTGAGACGGCGCTGGCCGAACTTGAATCCATCGTCGCCAGGATGGAGGCGGGCCAGCTGCCACTGGCTGACGCGCTGGCGGCCTACAAGCGCGGTGCCGACCTGCTTCAGTATTGCCAGGCCGCGCTGAAGGATGCGCAGCAGCAGGTGCAGGTCCTGGAAAAGGGCGTGCTGAAATCCTTCACGGTCCAGGCGGGCGCCGAAGCGGGCGATGAACCCTGACATCGAATTCGCGGTGTGGTCGGGCGAGCGTGCGCAGCGCGTCGTCGCGGTCATGGAGCATCACCTGCCGCCCATCGACGACCCTCCGCTCGCGCTGCACGCGGCGATGCGCTACGCCGCGCTCGGCGGCGGAAAACGCGTGCGCGCGCTACTCGCTTATGCGAGTGGCGAACTCGCCGGCGCCGACGACGATCGCGTCGACGCTGTCGCGGCCGCGGTCGAGCTCATCCATGCTTATTCGCTTGTGCACGACGATCTCCCATGCATGGACGACGACGTGCTACGCCGGGGCAAGCCCACGGTGCACATCGCATTCGGTGAAGCGACGGCATTGCTCGCCGGCGATGCGCTGCAGTGCCTCGCCTTCGAAGTCGTCGCGCGCGCGCCCGATGCGTCGCCGCGCATCGCGCTGCTCGCCCACGCTGCCGGATCACGCGGCATGGCCGGCGGACAGGCGCTCGATCTGCAAGCGGTAGGCAACGCTTCGGCGCTGGAGGACGTCGAGCGCATGCACCGGTTGAAGACCGGCGCGCTGATTCATGCGGCCGTTCGTCTGGGCGCAGCGTGCGGTGCCAAGGCGCACGACGTCGATGCGCTCGATCGATACGCCGCGGACGTAGGCCTCGCGTTCCAGGTCGTCGACGACGTGCTCGACGTCGAGGGAACTGCGCGGAGCCTCGGCAAGACCGCGGGCAAGGACGCCGCCCAGCAAAAACCGACTTACGTGTCGCTGCTCGGCGTCGAGGGCGCGCGCCAGCGCATCGAGGCGCTGCGCAAGAAGGCGCATGCTGATCTGGTCGATTTCGGCACCGCCGCGCGCCGGCTGCACGAGATCGCCGACTGGATCGCGCTTCGATCGAGCTAGACTGCGATGCTGCTCGAAACCATCCATGCTCCTGCCGATTTGCGCCGTCTCGCGCCGGATCAGCTGCCAGCGCTTGCGCATGAGATTCGCGACTTCGTCGTGCAATCGGTCAGCCGCACCGGCGGTCATCTTTCATCGAACCTCGGCACCATCGAGCTCACCGTCGCGCTGCACTACGTTTTCGACACGCCGTGGGATCGCCTGGTGTGGGACGTCGGCCACCAGACCTACGCGCACAAGGTGCTGACCGGACGCCGCGAAGGCATGGCGACGCTTCGTCAACTCGGTGGTGTCGCCGGGTTTCCGCGCCGGGCCGAAAGCGAGTACGACACCTTCGGAACCGCGCATTCGTCGACGTCGATCTCGGCGGCGCTCGGCATGGCAATCGCGGCGCGAATCCGTGGCGAGCAACGCAAGGTCGTCGCGGTTATCGGCGACGGCGCCATGAGCGCCGGCATGGCCTTCGAAGCGCTGAACAACGCCGGCGCCGCGCATGCGAACATGCTCGTCGTGCTCAACGACAACGACATGTCGATCTCGGAGCCTGTCGGCGCATTCAACAACTATCTGGCCCGCCTGCTCTCGGGCAGCGTCTACAACACGGTGCGTCGCGGTGGCAAGGAGGTGTTGTCGAAACTGCCGCCGATCAAGGATTTTGCGAAGCGCTGGGAAGAGCACATGAAGGGCATGGTGCTTCCCGGCACGCTGTTCGAAGAGCTCGGTTTCAATTACATCGGCCCCATCGACGGCCATGACGTCAGCCTGCTGGTGCGCACACTGCACAACGTCCGCCAGCTCTCCGGACCGCAGCTGTTGCACGTAGTCACGCGCAAGGGACACGGCTACGCCAAAGCCGAGGACGACCCGATTCTCTATCACGGTGTCAGCCGTTTCGATCCCGACATCGGCATCACCGCGAAGGCCGCGGGCAAGCCGACTTACACGCAGGTTTTTGGCGACTGGTTGTGCGACATGGCCGATCGCGACGCGAGACTCATCGGCATCACCCCGGCGATGCGCGAGGGCTCCGGTCTGGTGCGCTTCTCTAAGGAGCACGCTAACCGCTACTTCGACGTCGGCATCGCCGAGCAGCATGCGGTGACGTTCGCCGCCGGGCTTGCTTGCGAAGGCATGAAGCCCGTCGTAGCGATCTACTCCACGTTCCTCCAGCGTGCCTACGATCAGCTGATCCACGATGTGGTGCTGCAAAACCTGCCGGTGATGTTCGCCATCGATCGCGGCGGCATCGTCGGCGCCGATGGCCCCACGCACGCGGGGAGTTTCGACCTCACCTATCTGCGCTGCCTGCCCAATACGACTGTGATGGCGCCCGCGGACGAGAACGAATGCCGGCAGATGCTCTATACGGCTTTTCTCATGGACACACCCAGTGCGGTCCGCTATCCACGCGGGTCGGGTCCCGGTGTGGCGATCCAGCGTGAAATGCTGGCGCTGCCGATCGGCAAGGGCGAAGTGCGTCGCGAGTCCAGGTGCAAGCAGCCGCGTCGCATCGCCGTGCTCGCCTTCGGCAGCATGGTGCAGCCGGCGCTGCAAGCCGCGGAACAGCTCGATGCGACCGTCGCCAACATGCGTTTCGTCAAGCCGATCGACACCGACCTGATCGTGCGGCTCGCGAATTCGCACGACGCGCTGGTCACGGTCGAGGAGAACGTGATCGCCGGTGGCGCCGGCAGCGCGGTCGCCGAAGCGCTCGCCCAGCGCGGCATCGTCAAACCGATGCTCCACCTCGGATTGCCCGACGCCTTCATCGAACACGGTGATCCGGCGCTGCTGCTGGCACAATGCGGGCTCGACGCCGACGGCATCGCCGCATCGATCGTAGAGCGTTTTGGCGTGCAGCCGGTGGCCGCGCCGGCGATGGCGAATGCGGCGACCAAGCCCGCGGCATAAGGCGTGGCCTGATCTTTCCGAAGACAGTGATGAACCGACCCGAGTCACCCGGCATCCCCGACGTCCAATCGCACGCCGATCAGCGCGCACTCGCGATCGACCGCGTCGGCATTCGTAGCCTTCGCTACCCGATCCGTTTCGAGGATCGCGGCAGCGGCGACAGCGTCGACGTGCAATCGACGGTGGCGACCTTTGGCGTTTACGTCGCGCTGCCTGCGGACCGCAAAGGTACGCACATGTCGAGGCTGGTCGCCGCCATCGACGAGATGCACGAGCCGTTTTCGCTAGCGCAGCTGCCGGAGTGGGTTGCGGCGCTGCTGCGCAGGCTCGAAAGCGATGCCGGCAGCGTCGACATCGAATTTCCGTGGTTCATGCGCAAGACAGCGCCGGTGTCCGGCGTGGGCAGCGTGATGGATTACACGGTGAAGCTCGCCGCGCGTGCCGATGCGCGAAGCTGCGAGGTGACCGCGAGCATCGTCATCCCGGTAATGAGCCTGTGCCCGAGCTCCAAGGCAATCGCCGACTACGGTGCGCACAATCAACGCTCGCATCTGAGCATCGACGTGCGACCCAGGTTCGGCGCGCGGCTCTCCCTCGCCGAGCTCGTTCGCATCGGCGAGGAGGAGGCATCGTGCGAGCTTTACGGACTGCTCAAGCGCAACGACGAGAAATATGTCACCGAGCGCGCGTATGAGCGGCCGCGTTTCGTCGAAGACCTGGTGCGCGGCATCGCGTCGCGCCTGCAGGGGGACACGCGGTTCGCCGGGTTTCGCGTCGCCGCCGAGAACTTCGAGTCCATCCACAACCACTCCGCATACGCGGAGATCGCGCGCGGCGCCATCTGAGCGCAGGGTGCGGACGCGTCAGACGGATCGCGGGCGGGCGCGCGGACGTGGATACTGTGCCACGCTTCCGGCCTCGCGCTCGAAGGCGTCGCGCGGCGAGAGCTGCCGCAGCTGTCCCGTCGTGACAGCCGCGTAGTGTCGCAGCGCCGCCAGGCGCGCGTTGGCCTCATCGCAAGGGCGCGTCGAGTTCACCCAGAGCGCGGGATCGAGGCGGCGCATGTCGAACGCCGACGAGTAGCTGCGCATGGTCTTGCGTCCATCGCGGTCGAAGTACTCGTGGAAATACGACATCGCCAGCTCGCGCAGGCTGCGATACACGGCGTCGCGATGGCGAAGATGCATGCCGTTGCTCTTGGAGATCGCACCCCACGCACCGCGTTCGCGAAAAAGCGCGATCACATGCGGGTCGTCGCTCTGAGCGCAGTCGAGGTGCATCACCAGCGGCGGGCGGCCATGGATCCACATGGCACACGCGGCGACGAACGCCGCCTCGATGCAGTGTGCCCGGCGCTGCGCGAGAACTTCGCTCACCGACAGCAGCGTTTCGCCGCCGAGCTCGTAGTTGATGGGAATCGCGGAAACGAACTGCTGAACCTTCTGCGGCGTGTCGAGCACCCGCAGCGCCGCGTAGGCGGCGCGCTCGAGGCCCAGCTCGGCGCGAGACGCCGGTCGCGTGGCGGCGGAGGTGCCCATGCGCGGCGATCATAGCACCGGCGCGACGCCGCGCTCGACTCCGGCGACGCGGTCACCGCGGGGCGCGCGGTACAATGCAACTTCATGAAACCGGTCGCGATTTTCCGCTTTTCACCCACGGAAGGCGCCGGCCATTTCGGCGAATGGCTGGATGCGCAGGGCATCGCCTCGAAGCTCATCGCGATCGATCGCGGCGACGCCGTTCCAACGAATCCGCGCGAGTTCGCAGGCATCGGCATGATGGGTGGGCCGATGAGCGCGAACGACGAGCTGCCGTGGAACGCGCCGCTGCTCGCACTGGTGCGTGCCGCCGTCGCCGAGGAGATTCCGGTCATCGGGCATTGCCTCGGCGGCCAGCTTTTCGCTAAGGCCATGGGCGCGCAGGTGCGCCGCACCGAAACCCCGGAGATCGGATGGGGCGACGTGCGCACCGCCGATGCCTCGTGGTTCGGCGGCCGCCACGCCTTCTCCACCTTCCAGTGGCACTACGATATTTTCGAACTACCGCCCGGCGCCACGCGGGTGCTTACCAACGATTTCAACCGCAACCAGGGCTATACGCTCGGCAAGCACGTCGGTTTCCAGTGCCACATCGAGATGACGCGCTCGATGGTCGAGACCTGGTGCCGCGCCGGCGCGAACGAGCTTCCGCCGTCGACCGTGCGCGCCACGCAGAGCAGGGACGACATCATGCGCGACCTCGACGCACGGCTGGCCGCGCTCTCGCGCGTGGCCGACGACGTCTACGCCCGGTGGGCGAAGGGACTGGCGCGCTGATGCCGTCGATCCGGGCGCTGCCCGATCAGCTCATCAACCAGATCGCGGCGGGCGAAGTCGTCGAGCGGCCCGCGTCGGTGCTGAAGGAGTTGCTCGAAAACAGCGTCGATGCCGGCGCTACCGAGATCGACGTCGACCTGGCGCGCGGCGGCGTAAAGCTGATCCGCGTCGCCGACAACGGCAGCGGCATCGAGCGCGAGGACCTGCAGCTCGCGATCGCTCGCCACGCAACCTCGAAGCTCTCGACCGCGAGCGGGCTGGAGGCGATCGCCACGCTGGGATTTCGCGGCGAGGCGCTCGCCAGCATCGCGTCGGTCGCGCGCGTGTCGCTGACCTCGCGCTCCCGCGACAAGCCGCACGCGTGGCGCATCGAGGTCGACGGCGGCGAGGCCGGTCTGCCGCAGCCGGCGGCGCTGGCGAGCGGCACCACCGTGACGGTGCACGAGCTTTTTTTCAACACGCCGGCGCGGCGCAAGTTCCTGCGCACCGACGCCACCGAGTACGGCCACTGCGAGGAAGCGTTTCGCCGCATCGCGCTGGCGCACCCGGAAGTGGCATTCACCTTCCAGCACAACGGCAGCGTCCGCTACCGCCTACTCGCGCAGGGCGTGCGCGCGCGCGTCGACGCGCTGCTGGGCGACGCATTCGCGGCGCAGGCCGCGAGCGTCGACGGACAGGTCGCCAGCCTGCGCCTGACCGGCTGGGCGGTGCGGCCGGCGTACGCGACGTCGGGACGCGATCATCAGTATCTTTTCGTTAACGGGCGCTTCGTTCGTGACCGCGTGCTCGCGCACGCGCTGCGCGAAGCGTATCGGGATGTGCTGCATCACGACCGCCAGCCGACCTATGCGCTATGGCTCAGCATCGATCCACGGCTGGTCGACGTCAACGTCCATCCGACCAAGACCGAAGTGCGCTTTCGCGACAGCGGCGCGGTGCATCAATTCGTCCGTCGCGTGGTCGAACAGGCGCTTGCGGCGACGGCCGCGGCGCAGCCGGCGGTATCCGCTGCCGAAAAACTCGGCGTCGCCGCGGCGCGCATTCCGCCCTGGATGCCCGAGCGGCTGCCGCTTGCGCAGCAGGCTCACATGGCGCTCGGCAGCGCCGAGCCGGCGGCGTTCTACGCCCGACTTTTCGGCGAGCGCCGCGATGTCGCGACCGGTCCCGATCTGCCCAACGACGACGATCACCCGCTTGGCTTCGCGTTGGCGCAGCTGCACGGCATTTTCGTGCTCGCTCAGAATCGCGACGGCCTCGTTCTGGTCGACATGCACGCCGCGCACGAACGCATTCTCTACGAGCGTCTCAAGAACGCGCTGGCATCGGGCTTACCGATGCAGCCGCTGCTGGTCCCAGCGACGTTTCCTGCCGATCCTCTCGACGTCGCCACGGCGGAAGAGCAGGGCGCGGTGCTGGGGGCGCTCGGATTCACGCTGTCGATTCTCGGTCCATCGACGCTCGCGGTGCGCGCTGTCCCAGCACCGCTGGCCGACACCGATGTCGTGATGCTGGCGCGCGCCGTTCTCGCCGATGTTCGCGAATATGGCGGCAGCCAGGTGCTCACCGCCCAGCGCGACCAGATGCTCTCGACCATGGCCTGCCATGGCGCGGTGCGCGCGCACCGCAGCCTTGCGATCGCCGAGATGAATGCGCTGCTGCGCGAAATGGAGGCCACCGAGCGCGCCGGGCAGTGCAATCATGGTCGCCCGACGTGGTACCAGCTCACGCTGGGCGACCTCGACCGGCTGTTCATGCGCGGCCGATAGTCGACGGGTCAACTCGTTAGATGCTTCCCACGCTGCTCCTCATGGGCCCGACCGCATCGGGCAAGAGCGCGGTCGCGCTCATGATCGCGTCGCGTTTTCCGGTCGAGATCGTCAGCGTCGATTCGGCGCAGGTGTATCGCGGTATGGACATCGGGACCGCCAAGCCCGACGCGGCCACCCGTTCCCGTGTGCCCCATCACCTCATCGACATCATCGATCCCGATGGCGCGTACTCGGCGGCACGCTTTCGAGAGGACGCGCTGGCGCTGATCCACGCGATCAAGGCGCGCGGCCGCATTCCGTTATTGGTTGGCGGAACCATGCTTTACTTCAAAGCCCTGCGTGAAGGGCTATCGGATCTTCCCGGCGCCGATGCGTCGGTGCGCGCGGCGCTCGATGCGCGCGCCGCGCGCGAGGGGTGGCCCGCGCTTCACGCGGAGCTTGCGCGCCTGGACCCGGCCACGGCGGCTCGTTTGCAGCCGCACGATGCCCAGCGCATCCAGCGCGCGCTCGAAGTGCACGCGCTGAGCGGTGAGCCGCTGTCGGCGTTGCAAGGCACGCGCACCCGCGAGCCCGAGCATGCATTTCTCGCCTTCGCCCTGTATCCCACCGACCGTGCCGAGCTACACCGGCGGATCGCGCTGCGCTTCGACGCGATGCTGGCCGCCGGGCTCGTCGACGAGCTTCGTGCGCTACGCGCGCGCCACGCGCTACAGCCGAACATGGCGTCGATGCGCTGCGTCGGCTATCGCCAGGCGCTGCAATTCCTTGCCGGCGATGCCGACATGGAGACGCTGCGCGAGCGCGGCATCGCCGCCACACGACAGCTCGCGAAGCGCCAGCTGACGTGGCTGCGCTCGACCGGGGCGACGCGCTTCGACACATCCCGCCTGGAACCCGAGGCGATCGCCGAAGCAGTCGTTGCGAGAATCCGTACCGAATGAGCGGATCGACGAGTTAGACGACGGCTTGCTGCCGTGCAATAATTCTCGGTTCTCGCCACCTTTGGCGCGGACTGCATCATGATTGCGCGCACGCTCTACGACAAGCTCTGGGATAGCCACGTTGTCCGCACCGAAAGCGATGGCACGGCGCTGATCTACATCGATCGTCACCTCGTCCACGAGGTGACCAGCCCGCAGGCGTTCGAAGGACTCAAGCAGGCGGGTCGCAAGCCGTGGCGGGTGGGTTCGATCGTCGCCACAGCGGACCACAACACGCCGACGCAGCACTGGGACCGTGGCATCGACGATCCGATCTCGCGTACTCAGGTCGAGACGCTCGACGCCAACATGCACGAGCACGGCGCCAAAGCCTATTTCCCGTTTCGCGATTTGCGCCAGGGCATCGTGCACGTCATCGGACCGGAAAACGGCGCCACGCTGCCCGGCATGACCGTGGTCTGCGGCGATTCGCACACCAGCACGCACGGCGCCTTCGCCTGCCTCGCCTTCGGTATCGGCACCTCGGAGGTCGAGCACGT
>DASXBS010000212.1:0-16692 GCA_036491555.1 Casimicrobiaceae bacterium | reverse complement strand
GATCCGACTGCGTGGGGACGTCCAACCGACAGGGGGCGCTCTCGGTCACGCAGTTCGAGCTCCTGCCGCAGCCGCCGGCGCAGGAGAACAAGCCGCTGGTTTGGCCGTACTGGCCGATGAAGCTGCGCACCTCGTCGTCGCACGAGGAAGGCTGCGCGCGCGACTGGTCGGTGCAGACCAAGGCATTCAAGGGCGCTGGTGGGAAGGTCACGGCATTGGTCGCGCATCGGGTCGAGTTGCGCGACGGCAAATTCGTCGATGTGCCCGGCAGCGAGTTCGAGATCAAGGCCGATCTCGTGCTCCTGGCGATGGGCTATGTGCACCCCGTGCACCAAGGCATGCTCGATGAACTTCGCGTGAAGTACGACGCGCGCGGCAACGTCGCCGCCGACACCGAAAGTTATCGCTCTTCGATGCCGAAGGTATTCGCCGCGGGTGATACGCGGCGCGGGCAATCGCTGGTCGTGTGGGCGATCCGCGAGGGCCGCCAGTGCGCGCGCGGCATCGACGAATTCCTGATGGGCTCGTCTGAGCTTCCGCGCTAGCTCGCTGGCGATCGAAGCGATGACGTCGATCGTTGCGCTAGACGTGCGCGAGTGGAGGCCGACACCCACGTCCGCAGATCAGCAGCTCGCTGTGCGCACCCTCGAAGGCGGTGGCGTCCTCGTGCTGCCGCATTTGCCGTTCATGCTGCACGACGAAGAGCGGCGATTCCTCTCGCCGCACTGGTCGGACGGCCGCGCCAAAAACATCAGCTTCGACGGAACGCGGCTCAAGGGAGCGCGCGGCTCGGCGCACGACCTGGAAGCGCTGCGCGCGATGGTCGCGCGCTTCGCATCGAGCGCCGCAAGCCTGGTCGAATCGCTATTTCCGCGCTACGCGGATCAGATTCGCCAGGCGCGAACGAGCTTTCGCCCTCAACCCGCGGTGGGGCGTCGCGTGTCGTGGCGCAAGGACGATTCACGTCTGCACGTCGACGCGTTTCCTTCGCGCCCCAATCGGGGTGAGCGGATCCTGAGGGTGTTCTGCAACGTCAGTCCAGACGAGGATCGCGTCTGGCGCGTCGGCGAGGACTTCACGGCGATGGCGCGCACGCTGCTTCCACGCGTTCGTCCCGCACTGCCCGGGAGCGCAGCGGCGCTTGCGCTTCTGCACGTCACCAAGGGCAAGCGCAGCCAGTACGATCATCTGATGCTGGGTCTGCACGATCGCGCCAAGGCCGACCTCGCATACCAGAGGAACTGCGCGCAGCAGATCGTCCGTTTCGCGCCGGGAACCACATGGCTGTGTTTTTCCGATCAGGTGATGCACGCTGCGGTCTCAGGTCAGCACATGCTGGAACAAACCATCCACCTTCCGCTTGCTGCGATGTATGATCCAGCAAGCTCTCCGCTGTCGATACTCGAGCAACTGACCGGCAAGACGTTGCGCTCCGCGGCCTAGCCGCGCGATTTTTTGGCGGCCCGCCGCGGCCTCGCCGATCTCATCCCAACCGGTGCCGACCGCGATGACCGCATTGCTCAACGACACGCTGCTACGCGCACTGCGCCGCGAGCCGACGACGCATACACCCATATGGCTGATGCGCCAGGCGGGCCGCTATCTGCCTGAATACAACGTCGTGCGGCAGCGCGCCGGCAGCTTCATGAAGCTCTGCCAGACGCCTGAGCTGGCCACTGAGGTCACGCTGCAGCCTCTGGAACGTTTTCGGCTCGATGCAGCGATTCTGTTCTCTGACATCTTGACCATCCCCGATGCAATGGGCCTCGGCCTGGAGTTCGCAGACGGTGAAGGACCGCGGTTCTCGCGTCCGCTGCGCGATGAGACCGACGTGGCGCGCTTGACAGTGCCCGACATGGCAAAGCTGCGCTACGTGTTCGATGCGGTTTCGTCGATCAAGCGCGCGCTCGTCGGTCGTGTGCCGTTGCTGGGATTCGCGGGCAGCCCCTTCACCCTTGCGTGCTACATGATCGAAGGCGCGGGCAGCGCGGATTTCAGTCGCGTGCGACGAATGCTCTACGCCCGCCCCGATCTCCTGCACCGTATTCTCGATGTCAACACCGAAAGTGTCGCCGAGTATCTCTCGCAGCAGATCGCTCACGGCGCGGATGCGTTGATGCTGTTCGATACGTGGGGAGGACTGCTCGCCCACGAGGCGTACGAGCAGTTCTCCGCCTCGTGCATGCGAAGCGTCGTCGAGCGCATACGCGCGATGCACGCCTCGGTGCCCGTCATCGTGTTCACGAAGGGCGGCGGACAATGGCTTGAGCGGATTGCCGATATCGGATGCGATGCCGTGGGCATCGACTGGACGACCGACATCGGCGCGGCGCGTCGCCGCATCGGCGCGCGCGTCGCGATACAGGGCAATCTCGATCCGATCGCGCTTCTTTCAACGCCAAAGGTCATCGAATCACAGGCTCGCGCGATTCTCGCCGCGGCAGGCAACGAGCCCGGCCATGTCTTCAATCTCGGCCATGGCATCGTCCCTTCGACGCCAGTAGAAAACGTGGAGGCACTGGTGGAGTGCGTGCATCAAGCCACGGGTCGGCCCGATTTCGATGCTCGAGCGACCTACGGTGAAATGGCCGAGAACCGCGCCCCGCGCGGCTCTTCACGGTCTTGACACAACTCGGAAACCTTGCTCTCTGGCTCTCTACTTATGCACAAAGCTTGTCAAGACTGCGCCCACGGGCGAAACCACTTTGCGCCACGGAGAGGATAATTTTAACCGGCTGATTTTTATTGCCTATTCGGCGCACCGCCCAAGGGCGATTCGAGACTCCCGTGCCGCGCGCGCAATGGGCGCGAATGAGACAGTAGTACTTACTCACAGAATTATCCACATGCCGATCGGCCAAAAGTCTGACCTCTGCAAAAAGAACGAGTTGGAGCACAATCCTGTCTCCGCGGTGATGATTCAGAAGACTACAGCTTGTAACTACGCGCAGCGCGCGATCGTGCTGCTGCGCACCTAGGTCTTCAATCGGTGGCACTTGTGCGCGTCGCGCTGCCCGTGGCAGCGCACCACCTGTTCGACTACTGGCTTCCTGACGGCCTTGCGGTGCAGCCCGGCAGCGTGGTCATCGCCAAGCTCGCCCGCCGTCGGCTCGCAGGCGTCGTCACCGACCTCATCGATGCGAGCGATGTTGCGCCGGAGCATCTGTCGCCCATCGCCGAGGTCGTCAGCTCGATTCCGGCGTTGCCCGACGACGTACGCGAATTGGCGCGATTTGCTTCGGAGTACTACCAGGCGCCGATCGGTCTTTGCTACGCGCACTTGCTGCCGCCTCTCGCCGTGCCCAGACGCGCGCGATCCCGCCCCGCGGCGAGCGTGTATGCCCGTGCATGGACGCTCAACGACGAGCAGCGCGCCGCGTTTGGCGTGGTGCTGCGCCAGCGAAACACTTTTTCGCCGTCGCTGCTGCAGGGGATCACCGGAAGCGGAAAGACCGAGGTTTATCTGGCAGCGGCTGCGGAAATCATCGCTGCCGGCGAGCAGGCGCTGTTTCTGGTTCCCGAGATAAATCTCACGCCGCAGCTGGCCGATCGAATCGCCGCCGCGCTTCCGAACGCACAAATCGCCGTGCTGCACAGCCGCCTCGCCTCCGGCGAGCGCCATCGGCAGTGGATGGCGGCGGCCACCGGCGCCGCGCAACTGGTGGTCGGGACGCGCCTCGCGGTATTCGCACCCATGCCGAAGCTCAAGCTGATCATCGTCGACGAGGAACACGACGCGTCCTTCAAGCAGCAGGAGGGGGTGCGCTACCACGCGCGCGATCTCGCGGTGTATCGCGCGCGCCTGCGCGCACTGCCGGTCGTGCTCGGAAGCGCGACGCCCTCGCTGGAAAGCTTCGCGCAGTCGGAGCGCGGACGCTATCGCAAGGTCACGCTGACGCGTCGCGCGGGAATCCATGCCACGCTGCCGCGCGTGCGTCTGGTTTCCAACCGCGATCCCGCGAGCATCGAAGGCATCGGCGCGGCGCTTCAGGAGGCGATGGCAGCGCGTCTCGCGCGCGGCGAGCAGACGCTGCTCTTCGTCAATCGCCGGGGATTCGCACCTTCGCTGCTTTGCGCGGCGTGCCTTTGGAAGGCAATGTGCCCGCGCTGCGACGCCCGCCTGGTCGTGCACCGCGATCATGCCCGGCTCGCCTGTCACCATTGTGGTTACGCCACCGCAATCGTTGTGGCGTGTCCGGAATGCGGAAACCAGGATCTGCTGCCCGTGGGATTCGGGACACAACGTCTGGAAGCCGCGGTCGCGCGGCTTCATCCCAGCGCTCGCATCGTGCGTGTGGACCGCGACAGCACCCGGCGCAAAGGATCGTTCGACGCCATGCGCGAGGCGATCTCCGATGGGGACGCCGACATTCTCATCGGCACGCAAATGCTCGCCAAGGGACACGACTTCCCACGGCTGACGCTGGTTGGCGTGCTCGGCGCGGACAATGCCCTCTATAGCGCGGAATTTCGTGCGACCGAATCGTTGTTCGCGCTGCTCGAGCAGGTTGCCGGTCGGGCCGGACGGGGCGTGCAGGAGGGAGAGGTGCTCGTCCAGACCGATTTCGCCGATCATCCGGTGTACCGCGCGTTGATCGATCACGATTACGCCGGCTTCGCGCGTACCCTGCTCGCCGAGCGCGCGACGCTTGGGTTGCCTCCGTATTCGCACCTGGCGCTGCTCAGCGCCGAGGCGAAACGCGAGCCCTCGGTCGGCTTCTTCCTTGCGGCCGCCGTGCAACAAGGGCGGGCGCTGGCGGCATTGCTGGAAGTCGAGTGCGAGATCTACCCAGCCGTGCCGGCGACGCTCCCACGTCGCGCCGACCGCTTTCGTGCCCAGGTACTGGTGCAGTCGGCGAGTCGGCGCGATCTGCAGCTCATGCTCAAACGATGGCGTGGCGAACTTGAAAGCATCGACGCCCGAACGGTGCGCTGGAACCTCGACGTCGATCCGCTCGGATTTGCATGACGCGCGTCGAGCCGACCCTTCGCCGCAAGCTATAATCCAAAACTTTTCGCGCGAAGTTCATCAATCGACCGTGACCGACGTCAAGACCCGCATCGCCGACTGGCTCAGCGCCGGACTTTCTCGCGTCGCGCCGGCGCAGGCGCCCGCGCTGGTGCTGGAGCGCTCCAAGCAAGCGGAGCATGGCGATTACGCCACCAGTGTCGCGCTGCAGCTCGCGCGAACGCTCAAGCAGAATCCGCGCGAACTGGCGGGCAAGCTGGTGGCGGCGCTCGAGCCTTCACCGTGGATCGAACGCGCCGAAGTTGCCGGTCCGGGATTCGTCAACGTGTTCCTTTCGGGGGCTGCGCGACGCTTGGTCGTCGAACGCGTGCTCGCCGAGGGCGAGCGCTTCGGGCATTCGCAGGCCGGCGCCGCCATGCCCGTGATCGTCGAATTCGTCTCCGCCAATCCGACAGGACCACTGCACGTGGGCCACGGACGCGCCGCGGCCGTCGGCGACGCCCTGGCGCGCCTGCTCGAGATACAGGGATACGCGGTTCGCCGCGAGTTCTACTACAACGACGCTGGCGCGCAGATCAACAACCTCATCCTGTCGGTGCAGGCGCGGCTGCGCGAAGCTCGCGGCGTTGCCACGTCTTTCCCCGCCGACGGCTATCAGGGCGAGTACATCGTCGAGATCGCGCGTGATTATGTGCTTGCGCATCCCGCGGACACACGCGGCGACGACATCGACGCCATTCGCGCATTCGCGGTCACGGCATTGCGTCGCGAGCAGGACGGCGACCTCGCGGCGTTCGGGGTCCGCTTCGACGGCTACTTCCTTGAATCGTCGCTGTACACCGACGGCCTCGTCGAGCAGACCGTCAACGCCCTCGTCGCGCGCGGCAAGACCTATGAGAAAGATGGCGCGCTGTGGCTGCGCACCACCGAATACGGTGACGACAAGGACCGCGTGATGCGCAAGTCCGACGGCAGCTACACCTACTTCGTCCCTGACATCGCGTATCACCTCACCAAGTGGCGGCGCGGCTATCGGCGCGCGGTCACCGAGCTCGGCGCCGACCATGCCGGATCGCTTTCTCGCGTTCGCGCGGGGCTGCAGGCGCTGGAAATGGGTGTCCCCAAGGGCTATCCCGATTACGTGCTGCATCAGATGGTGCTGGTGATGCGCGACGGCGAGGAGGTGAAACTCTCAAAACGTGCGGGCACCGGCGTCACGCTTCGCGAGCTGATTGACGAAGTAGGGCGCGATGCGGTCCGGTTCTTCTTCCTGCTGCGCAAGTCCGATTCCCAGCTAACGTTCGATGTCGACCTCGCGCGCGCGCAAACCGAGGAAAATCCCGTGTATTACGTCCAATATGCGCATGCGCGCGTATGCAGCGTCCTCGACAAGGCGGGCATCGGTCTTCGCGATTCGGCATCGACGCTCCGCGACGCCGATCTTAGTCCGCTCGCGAGCCGTTATGAGGACGCCTTGATGCGCAGGCTCACCGATTTTCCGGACGAGCTCGCGATCGCGGCGCGTGAGCTCGCGCCGCATCGCATCACCTTTTTCCTCAAGGAATTGGCAGCAGAATTTCACAGCTACTATAATGCCGAGCAATTCCTGGTCGAGGATCCTGTAGTGCGCAAGGCTCGCCTGGCGCTGGTCGTTGCCACCGGGCAGGTCATCCGCAACGGACTCGCGGTACTGGGCGTGAGTGCCCCCGAAAAAATGTGAGAGAGACCATCCAACAACGACATCCGCGACGGGCTAATGCCCGGTCACGCCGCACTTCACGGGGTGGAACGATCCTGGGAATTTTCGTCGGTCTGATCCTGGGCCTGGGGATGGCCGCCGGGGTCGCTTTCTATCTGGCGCGATCCGGTTTGTCCGCGCCGCTGGCGCCCACGGGCGCGGCCAGGGATGCTGGCCGCGGCGGCAAGAGTGACGCGGTGGCGTCGACGGGGCAGGACAAGTCCGACAAGCCACGCTTCGATTTCTACAAGATCCTGCCGGGAGGCGAGGAGCCGAAGGCCCCCGATCGCAGAGGGATCGACAAGCTCGAGCGACCGGCAGACAAGCCTGCGCCCGCGCCGGTCGCGAAGGCGCCCGAGAAGGAAGCCGCCAAGGAAGCCCCCAAGGAGACGCCCAAGGCGGCCGACCGCTTCTGGCTGCAGGCGGGCGCTTTCAATGGCGAGGCCGACGCCGAAAATCTCAAGGCGAGGCTCGCGCTTTCGGGATGGGAAGCCGTGGTCCAGACCGTCCCGCTACCCGACAAGAGCGTGCGCTATCGCGTACGCATGGGCCCCTATGACAATACCGACGAGCTCAATCGCATCAAGGGCGAGCTGGGCAAGGGAGGCTTTGACGTTGCAGTGATAAGAAATCCGTAGACGATACGGAAACGAATGAACTTCGCGCGTTCGAATGGTACGAAGCAATCGATCGCCTTTCTTTTTTGGCAGGAGCCGCAATGAAATATGCAAGGAATCGTTGGCTGGTCCAGGCGCTCGGAGCTATCGTCGCGATGATGATCGCGGCGACGGTGCGGGCCGACCTGGTCGAAGGCAAGGAATACTCGCGCATGAAGGTTCCCCATGCGGTCGAAAGCGGAAAGAAAATCGAGGTGATCGAGTTCTTCTCGTATGGATGCCCGCACTGCAACGATCTCGAGCCGTACCTGCAGACATGGTTCAAGACGATTCCGGCGGATGTGCAGTTTCGTCGCGTTCCGGTGATGTTCCAGGATCGCTGGAAGGGGTTGGCGAAGGTCTATTACACGCTGGAGGCCATGGGCGAGGATGTGCGTCTGTCGCCGGAGGTGTTCAAGGCAGTCCATGTCACCGGCACTCCCTTGTACCAGGACAAGGCGTTCTTCGACTGGGCAGCCAGCAAGGGCCTGGATCGAGCCAAGGTGATCGAGACCTACAATTCCTTCGGCGTCGACAGCAAGCTCAAGCGCGCGATGGTGGTCGCTCAGGAATACAACGTGCAGGCAGTTCCAACCGTGGTCGTCGACGGCAAATTCGTCACGCTGTCCGATCGCGTTGGCGGCCACGCCGCGATGCCTGCAGCGATCGACGCGCTGGTCGCCAAGGCTCGCACCGAGCGTCCGAAACCCTGACCTTTCCGCGCGCGCCGTGAAGGTATTTATCACGGGCGCGAGCAGCGGTATCGGCGAGGCACTGGCGCGGCATTATGGATCGCTGCACTGCGCGCTCGGCCTGTTTGCACGGCGTCGCGAGGCGCTGGACGCGCTCGCCGCCACCATTGCATCCGAGTGCTTGACCTATGGGGGCGATGTACGCGATGCCGCCGCGCTGCAGGCTGCCGGCGAGGATTTCGTTCGCCGGCTGGGCACTCCCGATATCGTCATCGCCAACGCCGGCATCTCGGTCGGCACTTCGACACAGCATCCCGAGGACGCCTCGGTTTTCGGCGCGATCCTCGACACCAATCTGCGCGGACTGGTGCACACCTTCCAGCCATTTCTCCCCGCGATGCTCGAAGCAAAGAAGGGCACGCTGGTCGGCATCGCCAGCGTCGCCGGATTCCGCGGCCTGCCGGGAGCGGGCGCGTATTCGGCCTCGAAGGCCGGCGCGATCGCCTATCTCGAGAGCCTTCGCGTTGAGCTCAGAGGCAGCGGCGTTAAAGTCATCACCGTGTGTCCCGGCTATGTCGCCACGCCGATGACCGCGCGCAATCCTTATCGCATGCCCTTCATGCTGTCCGTCGACGATGCGGCGAAGCGCATCGCGCGCGCGATCGCGCGCGGAGGACGCTTCCACGTCATTCCCTGGCAGATGGCGCTGACTGGAAGACTGTTGCGCGTGCTGCCGCGCCCAATCTACGACGCGCTGTTCGCACGCGCCAAGCGCAAGCCGCGCGCGACGTAAGAAAAGGCCGCGCGTGCGCGGCCTGAGATCGCTGCTGGCTTCGCTTCACAGCGGAGCGCGGATGCCCAGCGTCACCGCCTGATAATTGCCGGCGTCGTTGCCCGCGCTCGCATTCACGCTGATGAAACCGGTCAGATCCTTGCCGATCGGCATGCTCGCGCCGATCAGGAAAAGCGCGTAGTTGTTGCCAGGCTTGAACGCGGGCAGGGTAAACGTGCCTGGCAGCGAGACCAGCTGCGCCGTGACGTCGCGATTCTTGTAGTCGACGTATTCCCAACTGACGCGGCCGTAGGGGTGGATCGAGCCCATCACGCCTGACGCCTGCCAGCCCAGGCTGGAGGAAAACAGGTCGTTCTTCTGCTCACCGAACGACATCGCGGTGCTCGATGTTCCGCTCTCCGCGTAACCGTCGACCTTGATGTCCTGATAGGTCAGGCGCGCGTAGGGCCCATGAATGAATTGTTGCGACGTGTTGAACCAATAGCCGCCCAGCAGACGTCCGACAACCTGCGTGCCGTTGGTGTCGCCGCTTTCGCTGCGCGACCCGGCGCCCAGGGCGAAGCTGCGCTGCACGTTGCGATAGTCGAGGCTTCCGCCACCGAGCGTCGCGCCGACGTACCACGGTCCGGAGCCGTAGCCCACGTACGCGGTGAGCATGGCATCGTTGAGCGTAAAGCCACCGTCGCCACCGAACTTCGCGTGGTCGTGAGAGTAGCCGAACTCGAGGCCGGCGAGCATCTGGTCGGACACCTTCACGTCGCCGCCGACGACGACGGTGTTGTTGCTGCTGCTTCCGCCGCCGAAATCGCCGCTGCGGTCGTAGTTGCCGTAGTCGTAGACGGCATAGGCATCGAACTTGTTCTGCGGACGCGGAGCTTCGAGCGCCGACCACATCCTGCCATCGAGGGCTCGGAAGTTGGCCTGCTCGGCCTCCATCGGCGCCTCGGCAAGCAGCCCTACCTGCTGAGGCGCATTAATGACCGCTGCCGCGTAGTCGGAAATGATCTGATGGCCGGCAGTGGTCGGATGCACCCCGTCCGCGAACGCGTAGGTCTGTGGCGCAGTTGGCGAGACCAGCGTCGCCGGCGTACAGAGCAGCGAGCTCGAGGTCGTGCACGCTGGCGTGGTGACGTTGCTGAGGCCGAATGCGACGGGTGAGGCGATGACCTCGTTGAACAGCCCGAAGATGTTGAGCCTGATGATGCTGATGTGCAGGGCGTCCAGACCGGCATTCATCGTACTGTTATAGAAGCTGGTCAGCGCCGAGACAGTTCCCGACTGCGCAGTGGAAGCGAATGCGGGTGTCTTGCCGATATCGGGGAGGTTCATGACCATGATGTAGCGCGCGCCGGCGGCACTGAGCACGCCGACCTGCTGGGCGAGCTGCGTCGCGGCGAGCGCGACGTTAGCCTGCGCCTGCGTGGTGGAGATGGCCCCCGCCTGCACGAGGCCGAGCTGGTAGAACAGATCGTTGGCACCACCCCACACCGAGTAAAGCGCCCCCGGATTGATCGGTCCCGACTGCAGATAAGTCTGGATCTGGGTCGAGATCGGGACCGCGGTGCCGGTTGGCGGAGAATTGGGCACGCCCGGCAACTGCGTGACGCGCGCGCCTCCCTGTGCGTAGTCGTTGCCACCCTGATTGGCTGGCGATGCGCTCGAACCATAACGCTGTGCGAGGACCTGCGCCCAGATCGGGCCGGGGTTGGTCGTGAACTCGCCGGTCCCCGGAGGAAGCACGGGCTTGAATGATCCGGCGTCGGTCAGGCTGTCGCCGAAAAAATAGAATTGGTTGAACTGGGCGCTTGCCTCTCCCTGCGACATCAATGCGGCGGCGAGCACGCTCGCGCACAACGCGGATTTGATCGTTCGCATTGCGAATTTCCTCCCTGTTGTATGGTCCAACCAACGTGGCATTGTAATCGAATGCGCGTACCCAATACGCACCAACACGGTCCACGCGCACGCCGGGGCCACGTTATGGGCGCGCCCGCGGAACGACCGCAAAAACCTTCGAATGACCGGTCCTTGATCCACTTACCGCTGCCGAAACGGCAAACCATTGCAGATTTCGTCGCGCTCGTCGTGCTCACGATATCGGCGGCATTGAGCACAGCATCACTCGGACAGGACGAGGGTCTCGACCCGCCATCGCGGGTGGCACGTATCAGCGATGTCGCGGGCGACCTTTTCCTTGCCACGCCGGATCACGCTGACGAGTGGGCGTCCATCGGGCTCAATTACCCGGTGACGGCGGGCGACAATCTGTGGATCTCGGCCAATGGACGCGCCGAAGTCGATTTCGGCAACGGGAGGTTGAGACTCGCAGCCGACACCAACCTGCAGGTTGCGGCATTGGACGAGACGCGCCTGGCGCTGTTCGTGGCTTCCGGTCGGGTTATCGTGCGCATGCGCTCGCTGGCACCCGGGGAGATGACGCATGTCGAGACACCGCACACGCAGATCGACATCGTGCGCCCCGGGGTCTATCGCATCGATGTCGATTCCGCCGTCTATCGCACCACGCTTTCGGTGCGCGAAGGCGAGGCGGCTATACGCTTCGCGGATGGTGTGCAGCAGGTATTGTCCGGGCAGGTCGCCACGATCAGCGGCATCGACGGCGCAGGGCTCGCAGTCGAGAATGGTTACAGCAGCGATGGCTTCGACGCGTGGAGCATGGTGCGCGAGTACCGTTACGACAGGGCACGGGTGACAGCCTATGTTTCTGCCGACATGGTCGGCGCGCGCGATCTCGACGACTACGGCACCTGGGAGACTACGCAGACGTATGGACCCGTGTGGTATCCCTCGACGGTAGCGGTGGGGTGGGCGCCGTATCGCTACGGCACGTGGACGTGGTTGGCGCCTTACGGCTGGACCTGGGTCGACTCGGCACCGTGGGGCTATGCCCCATTCCACTACGGACGCTGGATCTACGCGTCGGGACGATGGGGATGGTGTCCCGGAGAGCGAACTGGACGACCACGCTGGTCGCCGGCGCTGGTAGCGTGGTATCGCGGCCCGGGGTGGGGTGCGGAATCGAACGTTTACGGCTGGATCCCGCTCGGCTGGGGCGACCCCTACGTCCCGCCGTGGCGTCTGTGTTCCGGCCGCTGCTGGCGTCAGTACAATCAGCCATTCGCCGTCGCGCAGCGGGACGTGCAAGCCACGTCGCTCCAGTATGCGAACGCCCTTGTGCCGGGCGCGATGACCGCCGTTCCCGCTAGCGTGCTCAGCGCCTCGCGTCCGGTGGCGGCGAACCAGGTGCCAGTCGGCCTCGCCACGGCCTCGAGCGCTGCGATGCTGGCCGGCGCGCCGGCGTTCGCGCCCGCTGCTGGGCGAAACGCGGTGCGGCCGGGCCTTGCGGCCCCCATCCCGGCGGGGGCGCAGTTCCAGCAGCTCACCCGCAGCGCGCAGTACCCTCCACCGCGTGCGATGCCGTCCACCGCAACCTCCGTCCCGACTGGCTCGGCAGCGTCGGCGCTCACCTACGGCGGCGTGCCCAGCGGGCGTGGCGCATATACCGGAATTGCCCCGACCCCCGGGCCAAAGGCGCCGGCGCCGGCCGAGCACGCCTTGGCTCCGCAGCGACCTGTCATGACGTATGCACCGCCGACTCCGCAACTTCCGGTCGTTGCGCCACCTTCGCTCGGCCGCGCGGTCTCGCCGTCGCAGGCGCCTCCCGCGGTTGCCGCGCCGGTCGCGACGTCACGCGCGGTGCCGCTTCAGGCGCCAGCGGCGGCCACGCCTACAGGCGCAGGCATGCCGCTGGGCCGATGACCCCAAGCTGTGCGCCGGACGATGCGGATCCGCAGGAATGCCGTCTCGCCCTGTGCCCGCACCTTGAGGCGTGAGACGAAGCGTGGCCGCGAAGCTCGCGCTCTAGTTCGCGAGTAGCGCCAGCTTGTTGCCGTCGACGACCTTCACGCGGTCGCCTTCGTGCACAGCGGGTTTCGCGCTCTGCGTTACGCTCTTGGTGCCGCCGTTGTCGAGGCGCACCGTCACCACGTAGTAGGTTTTTTTCTTGACGTTCTTTTCGACGGCGTTACCGGCCACCGCGCCCACGCCGACCCCGGCAATGGTCGAAAGCGTATTACCGCGCCCGGAGCCGAACTGGTGGCCGACGACGCCGCCGAGCACTCCGCCGGCGACTGCGCCGGCGCCGCTGCCCTGGCCTTTCTCCTCGACATAGCGAATCGACTGGATGGTGCCGCACGTTGTGCAGGACCTTGGCGGCGGCGACGTCGGCGGAGTCATGCTCGATGCGTTCTGAGCGGGTGCTGCCGTGCACCACGCCGCGAGCGCGATCGTCATCGCGAAATACGCTTTCATGGCTGCTTTCCTCGAAGATCGTGCAGAAATAATACTATAGCGCGCCGCCGCGCGCGGGTCAGCGCCCATCCGCCCGCAGTCGGGCGTAACTTCCGGGTGCCGCTTCGATCGCACGAAGACCCTTTTTCCCGTTGTGCTTCCCCACGGTGCGAGCTGCGACGCGTGCGCCTAGATGCGGCTTGAGCCAATCGAGAAAGTTGGGCCACCACGAACCTTCGTGTTGCCTGGCGCCTTCGAGCCACTGCTCGGGACTTTCGGTCAATTTATCGTTGCTCCAATAGCCATATTTGTTGGCGGCGGGAGGGTTGATCATGCCAGCGATGTGGCCGGATCCCGACAGCACGAAGCGCGATTTCCCTCCGAGCAGTTGCGGTCCCGAGTAAGTCGCCTTCCAGGGCGCGATGTGGTCCTCGATCGCGGAGACGAAGTATGCGGGCACGTCGATCTTCGACAAGTCGATCGGAACGCCGTCCAAAGTCACGCCGCCCGGCGCCATCAGCGCATTTTTCAGGTACATGTTGCGCAGGTAGAAGCTGTGCATGGTGGCGGGCATGCGCGTGGAATCGCAGTTCCAGTGCAGAAGGTCGAAAGGAAAGGGATCGCGGCCCATCAGATAGTTGTTGATGACGAACGACCAGATGAGATCGTTGCTGCGCAGCATGTTGAAGGTGTTCGCCATTTCGGAACCTTCGAGGTAGCCGCGCTCGTTCATCTTGCGCTCGAGCGAGGCGACTTGGTCCTCATCGATGAACACCTCGAGTTCACCGCTGGCCTTGAAGTCGACCAGCGTGGTCATGAAGCCGGCGCTGACGATGCGCTTGTCCTTTTTCGCCGCCATGTAGCCAAGCGTGGCGGCGAGCAGCGTGCCGCCGAGGCAGTAGCCCAGCGCGTTGATCTCGCGCTGGCCGGTCGCTTTCTCGATCGCATCGAGCGCGGCGAGCGGTCCCTCGTGCATGTAGTCGACGAAATCCTTGCTGGCGAGCTTGGCGTCGGGATTAACCCATGAGATGACGAACACCGTGAGGCCCTGATCGACGAACCAGCGCACCAGAGAATTCTTTTCGCGCAGGTCGAGGATGTAGTACTTGTTGATCCACGGCGGCATGATGAGCAGCGGACGCTGGTAGACCTTCGCCGTCGTTGGCTCGTACTGGATGAGCTGCATCAGGTCGTTCTGGAATACGACCTTGCCCGGGGTGGTCGCGATGTTGACTCCGAGCTCGAAGGCCTTGGTGTCGGTCATCGAGATCTTGAGCTTGCCATTACCGCGCTCGATGTCGTCGAGCAGGTTGTTGAGTCCCTTGACGAGGTTCTGCCCCCCGGTGGCGACGGTCTCGCGAAACACCTCGGGATTGGTCAGAGCGAAATTCGAGGGCGCCAACGCGTCGATGTACTGGCGCGTGAAAAACTCGACTTTTTTCTGCGTGTGCTCGTCGAGGCCCTCGACGTTGGCGACCGACTTGTGCAGCCACCGCGCCGCGATCAGGTACGACTGCTTGACGTAGTCGAACAGGAAGTGCTCCTGCCAGTCCTCGTGGCGGAATCGCTTGTCGCCCTTCGCGGGCTCGACGACTGGCGCCGCGGTCTGCCCTAGCAGGCGCATCATCGACGACTGCCAGAGCGCCGAGTAGTCCCACATGAGATTGAGCTGCGTTTCGGCCAGCCGATACGGATTCGAGAGCATCTTGGCGGCGAGCTCGAAGAAGGCTTTCGACAGGCCGAGCTCGTCGCTCGCCGCGGACGCGGCCGAGGTTCCCGTGCCGGCTTGCCGCGAGACGAATTCTCCGAGGAGTTTTGCGCTCTTGTCAGCGGCGCTGGCGTAGGACGCGGCGAGCGCAACCGGGTCACAGGCAGCCTTGGCGGCGCTCGCGTTTTCAACAGTACTCATCGTTTCTTTCCTTGCAAAGGGCGATGTCAGTGGGTGCCGCGGAAGCGAATGGTGCCGTCGTCGTCGATGATGCGCGCGAGCCGGCCGGCGTGCCAGAGGTGGTTGAGGTGCGCGATTGCCTCGCCCATCGCGAAGAAGCGCTGCTGTACGTCGAGCTCGCGCCGGAAAAGCACCGGGACGAGTTCGGCAGCCGATCGCGGCTCCTGTGCGGCGGCCTCGAGCTCGGTCAGCCGCGCGGCGTGATGCGCGTGCAGCTGCGCGACCCGCACCGCGGCGCCAACGAATGGAAGCCCGTGCGACGGTAGCACGAGGGTGTCCGGCGGCAGCGAGGAGAAGGCGGCGAGCGAGTCGAGAAATCGTCCCAGCGGGTCACCCTCGGGCTCGGACGCGGAGACCGAAACATTGGTGCTGATCTTGGGCAGCAGCATATCGCCCGAGATGCACACGCCACGCCCTTCGCAGTGCAGCGCCATGTGCTCGGGCGAGTGGCCGTACCCGGCAAAGCTCCGCCAGCGCTGCCTGCCGATGGTCATGACGTCGCCGTCGACGACGCGGCGGTAGGTCGAGGGCAGTTCGGGAACGCCGCGCCGGTAGTGGTTTCCGCGCCCGCGCATCGGCTCGAGGTGTGCTTCGTCCATCCCGTGAACGCGAAAGAGCTCGCAGATCGCCGAGTTGTTGTACGACGCCCATCCATTGCCCATCATGTGCGCGGTGAGGTATTCGCCCTGTGCCATCACCAGCGGGCAGCCGAAGCGATCGACCAGCCAAGCGGCGTTGCCCAGATGGTCGGGGTGGTAATGCGTCGCGACGACCCGCTCGAGAGGGCGCCCCTGCAGAGTGCGCTCGAAGTGGGTCTCCCAGAGCGAGCGTGTCGCCGCGTCGCCATAGCCGCAGTCGATCTGGGTCCAGCGCTCGCCGTCCGCGAGCAGCCAAAGGTTGATGTGGTCGAGTGCAAACGGCAGCGGCATGCGCAACCAGAAAATCCCGGCGGCGACCTCGGTTGCGTCACCGGCGGACGGGGGCGCGGCGAAGGGAAAGCCGAGAAGCGCGGGAAGGGATGCGTTCATGACGGAGGGTTGCACAGGCGGGAGAGCGCGCACCCTTGTTGTGCGACGCAGCATCGTCGTGGAATCGTCTAGGTGTGTCAAGTCCGCTGGACAATGAATATGCTATGTTGGACAAGCCGCAGCGTGTGGCGTTGAGATCGATTCGATGTCGTCCCGGCCGCCGTCCATCACCTATACCATCTCGGACCTCGCCAAGGAGTTCGCGCTCACCACGCGCGCGATACGCTTCTACGAGGACGAGGGACTGCTCGCGCCGCTGCGAAGCGGCAGGCACCGGGTCTACGGGGAGCGCGACCGCGTTCGCATCAAGCTCCTGCTGCGCGGCAAGCGCCTGGGCCTGTCGCTTTCCGAAATTCGCGAACTCCTCGACCTCTACGACGCCACCGGCGGCGAGCGTCCGCAGCTCATCAAGTTCCTCGAGGTGCTGGCTGCGCGACGCGCCATGCTCGAGCAACAGCGCGAGGACATCTCCTTCGTCCTGGATGAAATCGACGCCCTCGAGCGTCAGTGCCGCAAGCGCCTGCGCAACACGCCGGCCAAGCCGGCCAACCTTGCGG
>DASXBS010000211.1:0-2709 GCA_036491555.1 Casimicrobiaceae bacterium | reverse complement strand
TGCTCGACTGCCAGTGGCTGCAGCAGCTCATGAGTTACGGACTACTGTCGGGGGCCTTCCGTCCCAAGGGCGAGATCTGCGTGCTGCGTGCGCTATCGCGGCAGCGCGACATGCTGACCCAGTACCAGGCGAAGCGAGGTTCAGCTCGCCCCCCATAGCGTCCACATAGCGACGAAGCGTCGAGAGCAGGATGTCGCTCCGCCGCTCGATGCGCGACACCGTGTCCTGCCCTACTCCAAGACTCGCGGCCAGCTCTTCCTGAGTGCGCCCCACGGCCCGCCGCAGGTCCTTGAGCGTTGCCAGCTCGCTAGCGCGCCGCTCGCTCAGCACAACATGTTCCGTCACAAAATACACCCCGATACCGCTCACAATCTCGGCTACGGCGAAAGCGCCTTTCAGGATCAGGGTGACCTCGAACGCGACGTGTACGTTTTTATGGCTCGTGAAACCGAGTCTTCATAACGCCCAGATCTCCGTGCGCATGAAGGGTCACGCCGCAATGCCAGAATTCCGGCCGAGGATCTGGCTTTGCGATCCTAAGTCTTTGAAAACTTGCATCTGGTCACGGTGCGGCTGCAACCGTGCGAACGGAAGGACAACAAGCGCGGGCGATCGGCAGAACCAGCACGAGCAGTTTCGCTACCAGGCGTCGTCGAAACTGCCCAGGCACTTCTGCGCCCACCGAGCGCGCTGCTCATACTCGCCGTCGGCGACGTCGTCACCGAATTCCTCGAGCATTTCGCGCTCCCGATCATCCATGCGCTTGCATGCCGCCTCGATGTCCTGCTCGGTCTTCACCGTGATGTAGGTGTGGCGCCGCATGTTCGTGCTCCCTGATTGCAGTCCCAACCAATGTGATGTACTGGTGCGCCGTCATGACGGTCGACGACCGGAAGCGGCGCCTGCTTGTCTAACGAAGTGCTCACGCCGAGGCGATCGGCAAACCGCACGAGCTGGGGAAGCGATTTCGCCTGCATCTTGCGCATGATCTGGCCGCGGTGCAGCTTCACCGTCGTCACGCTCAGATCGAGATCGGCGGCGATCTGCTTGTTCATTCGCCCGCTCGCCACGTGGGAAAACAGTTCGCGCTCGCGTGCGGTGAGCGCCGCGAAGCGTTTGCGCAACTCTTCCACCCCTTCGTCGCGCACGCGACGCAGCCGATCGCGTTCGATCGCGCTCTGCACGGCGTCGAGCAATTCCTGGTTGTGGAATGGCTTGGTCAGAAAATCCACTGCACCGTATTTCATCGCTCGGACGCACATGGAGACGTTGCCATGGCCGCTGACGAACACGACGGGAATCTCGATTCCCTGACTCGCGAGAGAGCGCTGGAAATCGAGGCCGCTCTGGCCCGGCAGGCGCACATCCAGCACCAGACATCCGGGCGCATCGGGACGCTTGACGGCGAGGAATTCGTGCGTGGCGCCAAAGGCGTGCACGCGGACGTCGACCGATTCGAGGAGGTCCGTAATCGCGCGTCGCATCATCGCGTCGTCATCGATCACGAACACGACAGGACTGGCCTCGGCCTTCATGCTATCTCGAGCTCCGGCTCGATACAACGCAGGTAAATGGTGAAAGTGGTGCCGCGCGAGCGCGCGCTCTTCACGTCGATCGCGCCGCGACACTGGCCGACGATCGCCTTCACGACTGCGAGCCCGAGGCCACTGCCCTGCCCGGATGGCCGTGTCGTGAAGAACGGTTCGAACATGCGCGCAAGCGTCGCGCGGTCCATGCCGCACCCCTCGTCTTCGACGCTCAACACAGCGTATGGGCCAGGCATCAGAGTGCCGTGCGATAGTGCACGGCGCGCGGCAACATCGCTCCGCGCCAACTTCACGCGCAGAACACCGCCCTGCTGCATGGCGTGAATGGCGTTGCCGCAAAGGTTCATCACCAGCCGATGAAGCTGGGTCGCGTCGGCTGCAACGATAAGCTTCGCGAGCGGCACGACCGCGTGCAGCGCGATGCGTGAAGGCAGCGTGCATCGAACGAGATCAAGCGCCCCTGAAATCGCACGGCATGCATTCGTCGGCGTGCACTCGATTGCATCGCTGCGTGTATAGGCCGCGAGTTGCTCGACCAGATCCATGCCGCGCTCGACGGCCGCAACGACCATCCGGGCGTGACGGTGCGGCCGCGATTCCTGCGCCGTTTCGGCCACCAGCATTTCGCCGCAGCTCATCAGCGTGCCGAGAACGTTGTTGAGGTCGTGAGCTATCCCCGCTGCAACAGCCGCGCCATCGTTTGTGCTTCGGGCATCGCGCGTGCGCTCTTGAACCTGCGCGCGCCTGATCGGGGCGCGCACTGCTCGAAACGGGATCACTGAAGCATTCATTAACGCCTCCCGAACACATATCGCATAGGACACAGTCTCGCGCCTCGGACGGAATGGCTTCTCATGGCGCTTTGCCGCTGCCGCTGGACTTGCCGTTGCGGATGTCGACGCGCTTCCATCCGAAGAGACGCGCATCCAGCGACCACGCGCCCGGCCCGAGCAACGCCAGCCCAACGCCGAGAACGCCCAACATCCCATAGAAGCTCGCGCTGCCGGGATCGACGAAGGCGTGCCATGCCGCGACCAGCGCGACGAGCACGCCCGCGATCGGTGTCCAGAAGCCGATGAACAGGAACACTCCGGTTACAGTCGAAACCGCGTTGAAGGCCAGTACGAGAGGCGGTGCGCCCGCTGCAAGTGCCTCGACTGCT
>DASXBS010000210.1:0-5099 GCA_036491555.1 Casimicrobiaceae bacterium | reverse complement strand
CGAGCTCACCGCGACCGGCAGCGTGCGCGCCATCATGAACCACGCCCAGTGTGCGAGCGTTCCGGCGAAGAAAATGTTGTAGACGATGGCGAACCAAGCCGTCGCCGACGTGCGCGCGAGCGATTCAAATGGATGCGCGTCGAGCAGCGGCACGCATACTGCGATCGGTATCCAGCCGATGATCATCATCCATCCAGTCAGCGTGCTCTGAGGGATCGGCGGCTTCCACCGCCTGAGCAGCACCGTGCCGAACGCCCAGGTGATCGCCGCCGCGAGGATGAACATCGCGCCCAGCGGCGAGCGCTGCACGCTGCGCAAATCGTCGCCCAGAAGCACGATCATTCCCGCCACGCCCAGCAGGAGGCCTACGACCTTGCGCTTCGACAACGCCTCATGAAGCAGTACCAGGCTGAACAGCACCGACCAGATCGGCATTGTGTAGGCGAGAATCGCCGAGCGTCCTGCCTGCATCTGCTGCACGCCGAACAGTATGAGTCCGTTCCATGCCGCGATGTTGAGGATCGCCAGAACGAGCACGCGTCCCCACCACTCACGTGGAATGCGCAGCGAATGTCCGGAAAGCTTCGCCACCGCGAGCAGCCCGAGCGCCGCGAAAATCAGCGTCGAACCGCGAAACGTGAGCGGCGGCAGCTCGTTCACGCCGAGCTTGAGCACGGGCCAGTTGCAGCCCCACACCAGCGTGAGAATCGCAATTTGCAGCAGGCTCGACGCGGGCACGCCGTGAGTGGCGACGGGTGCATCTCTGCGCGTGCGCGCACGTGAGCGCGACGTCGCGCTCACGAAGGCCTGCCCAGCGCGCTTTCCCCGTACTTGGACTCGTGCAGCGCGCGCGCTTGCGTCACCCACTGATCACGCACTATGCGGCCCGGAAATTCTGGCAGCTTCGCGTCGAATTCGGCGACTTCGCGAGAGGTCCAGCGCGCGATCTGGCGAAACGTCGTGACACCGAGATTGCGCAGCATGCGCTCGAGCACGGGACCGACGCCGACAATGAGCTTGAGATCGTCGGGCTCGGCGGCACCCTGGAGGATCGGCGGCGGCGCGTTGTTCTCGATATCGATGACCAGTTGCCGGTAGCGCGTGGTTTCGGCGCGCGCTTCGAGCAGCGCGCGCTCGATCGCGGCCACGTCCGGCGCTGGATCGGCCGCTGCGGCTTGCCTGTACACTCGCTCGCGCAGCAGGGCGCCTTCCGCTTCCTGGCTACGGATAATGCGCGCCTTTTCCTGATCGATGTGTTCGCGCTCGATCGCGGCCGCGGGGTCGTCCAATGGCATGGCGCCCGCGCCAGTGGGCAACGGTGCAGGCGCAGGCGGCGAGGCAGGCTGCACAGCCAACACATCACGCGCGGTCCGTCGCACGCCGAACGCATAGCCGGCGAGCACGCCGAACGCGGTGATGATAATGACGATGGAGACGATCAGCACGGAATAGGATCGCCGGCGCGAACCGGACTTTAAGCGGAGGCGCTTCGTTGCGAGCACTCGGCCGCCAAGCGCAGATTCTAGTCGACTGCGCCGCCAGCAGCCAGTTATCCGTCGACGTAACTGCTACAATCTTCGCCCCTTTCGAATGCGATCTTTGCTCATGTCCGACCCGGTGGACGACGTTTCCGGCGCGGCGCAGCCTGTGGCGACGCAGCCGACCGCGTCCCCCGGCGGCGCGCGGACGCGGGTGCTCATGATTGCCGCGTGGGTCGTGCTTGCGCTTGCCATCGCCGCGGCGTGGATCGATCTTCGCAATACGCAGCGCGCGACGCGGCTCGACGTCGCCAAGCGTTTCGCCGCGATCGAGACCAGCGAGCAGGGCGACCGCGCCATCCAGAAGGAGACGCAGGAAAGCCTGCGCGAGGCGCAGGCCAAGATCACGCTGCTTGAAAACCGGCTCGGCGAATCGCAGACCCAGCAGGCCGCGCTCGAAGCGCTCTACCGCGAGCTTGCGCCGTCGCGCGACGAATGGGCGCTCACCGAGATCGAGCAGGTCCTGTTGCTGGCGAGCCAGCAGCTCCAGCTCGCCGGCAACGTGCCTTCGGCGCTCGCGGCGCTCCAGCTCGCTGACGCCAAGCTGCAGCGCCTGGATCGTCCGCAGTTCACGCCGCTGCGCCGCGCGCTCGCGCGCGACATGGATCGGCTCAAGGCGGTGCCCTTCGTCGACGTGACCGGGTTGTCTCTGCGACTGGACCAGGCGATCGCGACCATCGATTCGCTTCCGCTCGCGCTCGAGGAGCGACCTCCCGCGCCGCCTGCGCCGGTGTCACCGGTCAACGAATCGGCGTGGCGGCGATTCCTGCGCGAAGTATGGCAGGATGTCCGCGGCCTGGTTCGCGTCGAGAATCTGGATCGGCCCGAGGTGCCACTGCTGGTTCCTCAGCAACAGTATTTCCTGCGCGAGAATCTCAGGCTGCGACTGATGGCGGCGCGCTTCGATCTGTTCGCGCGCGACCAGGCCTCCTTTCGCGCCGATCTCGCCGCGGCGGAAGGCTGGCTGCGCAAATACTTCGACACGCGTGCCGCGCCGGTGCAGGCGCTCCTGGTGCTGACCAAGCAGCTGCAGGCCACGGAAATGGCCGTCGAGGTCCCCGACCTGATAGGCAGCCTCGAGGCGGTCCGCGTGCTCAAGCTCGCGCGCGACAAGCCGTTGCGCTGAAGCGGGCGACCGCGCGTGCGCTTCCTGTTCTGGTTTCTGATGCTCGCCGCGGCGGCGGTGGTCGCGGCGCTCGCGGTGCGCCTGAACACCGGCTACGCGCTTCTGGTGGCGCCGCCGTACCGGATCGAGCTATCGCTCAACCTCCTGCTCTTCCTCGTCGTCGGCGGTTTCCTCGCCGTCTACCTGTCGATCCGACTGGTGACGCGCACCATGCGCATGCCCAGGCAGGTGCGCGCCTGGCGACGCGAGCAGAAAATCGCTCGCGCGCGCGCCAAGCAGGACGCGGCGCTGGTGGCGCTGCTCGAGGGACGATTCGGTAAGGCGCGCCAGCACGCGGAGGAGGCGCTGGCGATTCCAGGATCGTCGTCGCTCAACGTCATGGTGGCGGCGCGCGCGGCAATGGACGTGCGCGATTACGACGCCGCCGAATCGTTGCTCGCGCGGCCGGAGGCGCAAGTGCAAAGCCTGGCCGTGCTTCGTCTGATGCTCTCGGCGGAGATCGCGCTCGAGCAGGGGCAGCCCCAGGTCGCGCTCGCCCTGCTTCAGGACCTGCGCAAGGAAGCCGGAATGCACACTGCGGCGCTTCGTCTGGAGCTGCGCACACTGCAAGCGGCGCGACGCTGGGGCGAAGTTCCGACGCTGCTCGAGCAGCTGGTCAAGCGCAAGGTGTTCGATGCTTCGCAGGCTGATCTCGTGCGCATCAGCGCGTACAGCGAGCAGCTCAAGGCGTTGCAGCATGACGCGGTGGGCCTGCGCGAGACCTGGGCGCGCGTGCCCGACGCTACGCGCTTGCACCCCAGGGTCGCGCGTGCCGCAGCGGCCAGCTTCCTCAAGCTCGGCGGCGATCGCGAAGCGGCGGAAATCCTGAGCACGAGCCTGCAGCAAGAGTGGAATCCCGAACTCGTCGAGCTGTACGGGCGCTGCCACGTCGCCGATGCGACCCGCCAGCTCGAGCAGGCCGAGCGCTGGCTGACCACGCACAACCACGATGCGGTGCTGCTGCGCGTGCTGGGCGTGTTGTGCCAGCGTGCGCAGCTGTGGGGCAAGGCGCAGACCTATCTCGAGGCGAGCCTCGCGCTGGATGACGGCTGGCGCGCGCATCTCGCGCTGGGGGAAATGCTCGGTCGACAGGGCCGCGACCGCGACGCGAATGCGCATTTCGTCGCCGCGCTCAAGCTCGCCACCGACGCGCTCGATCGGGACTAAGGCAGACGATGCTACGTCGGCGCTTCGCTCTGCGCGGCGTAGGTAAACGAGTCGGCGAAGAATTCTTCCGCCGGCAGCTTGCGTTCGGCGGTGAATTCGGCGCGCGCGGTGTCGATCATCGCCGGACCGCCGCAGGCGTACACCTGGTAGCCGGAAAGATCGGCGAAATCGGCCATCACCGCCTTGTGCACGAATCCGGTCCGGCCCGGCCAGTGGTCTTCGGGCAGCGGGTCGGAGAGCACCGGGATGAACGTGAAATCGCGATGCTCGGTCGCCCACTGTGCCGGCAGGTGAGGCATATACAGGTCGGCGAGCGAGCGCACGCCCCAGTAGAGCACCATCGGGCGCGTGACCTCGTGATGGAGCGCGTGTTCGATCACGGCCTTGATCGGTGCGAAGCCGGTTCCGCCGGCGACGAAAATGATCGGCTTGTCGGATTCCTCGCGCAGGAAAAAAGTGCCGAGCGGGCCTTCGATGCGAAGGATTTCGCGTCCCTTGAACTGCGTGAACAGCTGGTCGGAAAAGAATCCGCCCGGGACGTGGCGCACGTGAAGCTGGAGAAGCTCGTCGTCCTCAGGCGGCGTCGCCAGTGAAAAGCTGCGCCGCCGTCCGTCCTTGAGCAGGAAGTCGACGTACTGCCCGGCGAGATACTGGAGGCGCTCGTTGGCCGGGAGTTTCAGCGACACGATGGCGACGTCGTTCGCGACCTTCTCGATCTTCTCGACGCGACAAGGCAGCTTGCGAATGCGAATGTCCCCGGCGCGCCGCACTTCGCGCACTTCGATGGTGATATCGGAGCGCGGGCGCGCCAGGCAAAGCAGCGCCATGCCCAGCTTCTTCTCGCTGTCGGTGAGCGTCGATGCCTGGTGCGCGCCGTATTCGACCTCGCCCGAAACGATGCGGCTCTTGCACGTTCCGCAAGCGCCGTTGCGGCAACCGTAGGGAATCATCAGGTCGGCGCGCATCGCTGCTGCAAGCACGGTCTCGTCGTCCGCGCAGGCGAAGGAGTGATCGCTGGGTTTTATGGTAATCTGATATGGCATCGGTGCGTTCTGCGCTTCACTGCGCATCGCTTTCTCTATGACTGCGCAATTAACGGGCTCGTCGTGATCAGGGTTCTATTGATCGGCTGCGGAGACGTCGCATTGCGCACCGCCGATCTGCTGCGTGGAAGGGTGAGGCTCTACGGCCTGACCCGGCGCCCGGAAGACATCCCCAGACTGCGCAGC
>DASXBS010000209.1:0-5502 GCA_036491555.1 Casimicrobiaceae bacterium | reverse complement strand
GGTATCGGCGCTGTCCTTCGACATGCGCTGGCTCTGGCCCATGCCGTCGCGGATCACCTTGCCGCCGCCGAACTTGACCTCCTCGCCGTAGACGGTGAGGTCTTTCTCGACTTCGATGAACAGGTCGGTGTCGGCCAGGCGCACGCGGTCGCCGACGGTCGGGCCGTACATTTCAGCATAGGCGCGCCGGGTGATTTTCATCGCGCCGCAGTGCGTCGTGCGGGTTTCACCTTGGTCGGCGCAGGCTTGCCGCGCGGCTTGCGCACGACCTGCTTGTCGAGCGCGCCCATCACCGCGCCGGAGAAGCCAATGATGATGCGATCGCCCGCGAGCGCGACCAGCTCGACAGTGCGTGTCTGGCCGGGCTCGAAGCGCACCGCAGTGCCCGCGGCGATGTTGAGCCGAAAGCCGCGCGCCGCGGCGCGATCGAAGCGCAGCGCCGCGTTGGTCTCGAAAAAATGATAGTGCGAGCCCACCTGCACGGGCCGGTCACCGGTGTTGGCGACTTCGAGGCGCAGCGTCGGTCGGCCTGCGTTGAGCTCGATCTCGCCTTCGCGCGTGATGATTTCGCCTGGGTTCATGGGATCGGCGCGTGAACAGTGACCAGCTTGGTACCGTCGGGGAAAGTTGCTTCGACCTGGATCTCGGGCATCATCTCGGGGACGCCCTCCATCACCTGCGAGCGTCGGAGCAATGTCGCCCCGTGGCTCATCAAGTCGGCGACACTGCGCCCGTCGCGTGCGCCTTCCAGGATCGCCGCGCTGATATACGCGACCGCTTCGGGATAGTTGAGCTTCAGCCCGCGCGCGAGCCTGCGCTCGGCGACCAGACCCGCGGTGAAGATCAGGAGCTTGTCGCGCTCGCGCGGCGTGAGTTCCATGGCGTGCTCGGTTGGCTCCGGTCCTGCTCAGGTCGCCCAGATGCGCGGCGTCACCGCATCGCGTCGGATCGCGATGGGGCGCACCGCGCACCACAATTGCACAAAGTACGCACGCGCCGACTGCGCTGACATGCCGCGATATCGGCCCACCACACAGCCCCGCATCCGCGTAACACCGGTGTCGCCGTCGACAGCGGCAATCCCGCGACACGCGGCGAGCAAAGAATCCGGCACGGCGCTTACGGCAGCAATGAATGTGCCAAAGACTACCGCGCCGTTCAAGCCGACAGCCGACTCGAGCAGCGCATCGCCACCAGCGAGGTTCGCGCGCTCGACGAAGATTTCCACACCGTCGCGCGCGACCACCAGGCTCTGGCGCAGGTTGCCCCGCTCGAAGCGCTCGCCCGACGCCGAACGGCCGAGACAAACCACGTCCCATCCGATGAACGTTGCATCGTCTTCGAGATCGACACGGTTATGAAGCCCGGCGATCGCGCCGTCGAAGACGATCGACTCCTGAGGCAGCCATTCGAGCGTCGAACCGGCATGCACCCGTGCCGCGACATCCTGGCGCGCAGCAGCGCCCGAGGAGCGGTACCACTTGGCCGCGCCCGGGGTCGTGATCTGCGCACACGCGCCTGTGTCGACATCGATGTCCAGTTGCAACATGTCGCCGCCGACGATGCCGGCGGGGGGATGCACGATGATGCTCTGGCAGACGCGCTCGCCCTCCGGATACAACGAGCGCTGCACGACCAGGGGGCCGCGATGCGTGCGCCGCGCGAGCACGCTGCGCTCACCGTCACGCGCGTAGGCCAGCGCAAGCGCGGCGTGCCAGCGCGATCCCGAATCCACGTTCGCGTATACCGCGGCGTCACCGTCTCCCATGCGCGCAGTTTAACGCCATGCGCGACCTCGTCGCGAATTGGCGGCTAAGCAAGGTGCACGTATTCGTAGTCGATCGCGAGATTGTTGATGCCGCGCTCGGGCGGCGCGATCCACGCCGCCATGCGGCCCGGCGCCACGACACGCTGCATGAGTCCGTGCACGAACGCCCGATCCGAGGAGGAGGGCAGCCATTCGTCCTCGCGCCGCTCGAATTCCTCGGCGCCCAACTGCGTTCCGGATGGATCGCAGTGCGCCGCCGACCACACGCCGATGCTGCGGTTGAAGCGCGCGGACGGCAGCGCCACCCGCACGTCGAAGCCGCTACGTTCGAGCAGGCGGTTCCAGCGCTTCAATCCCAGCTCGCAATCGCGCACGTAGGCGCTGCGCAGGACCTCGTTCATCGCGTTGCGCATCGGGACGTGCTCGACGCGCGTCCCGCCTGCGTCGGGCATCGCGAGCTCATAGCTCGCGTCGACACAGCGATGATCGGTGTACTGGGTCTCGTCGGGACGCCCCTTGAGCCCGGTCGCGAAGCTCGACGCCGCGTTCGACGAGACTTCGGACCCGAACAGGTCCAGCGACGACGAGAACCAGAAATTGAGATAGCGCTGGAAAGTCGGAAGGTCGATCGCCCCAGCGCCTCGCACCCGAGCCGGATCGTCGCTGCCCTGTGCGGTCATGACCTCGAGCGTACGCTTGAGCACGCGCGCGAGTCCGGTCTCGCCGACGAACATGTGGTGCGCTTCCTCGGTCAGCATGAACTGCGTGGTGCGTGCGAGCGGATCGAACGCGGACTCGGCGAGGCTCTTCAGCTGATACTTGCCGTCGCGATCGGTGAAGTAAGTGAACATGAACAGCGACAGCCAGTCGGTGATGGGCTCGTTGAAGGTCCCGAGGATGCGCGGCTTGTCGGGGTCGCCCGAATGGCGCTCGAGTAGCTCCTCGGCTTCCTCCCGTCCGTCACGGCCGAAGTACGCGTGCAGCAGGTACACCATCGCCCAGAGGTGGCGGCCTTCCTCGACGTTGATCTGGAACAGGTTGCGCAAATCGTAGAGCGACGGAGCGCAGTGGCCGAGCATACGCTGCTGCTCGACCGATGCCGGCTCGGTATCGCCCTGCGTGACGATCAGCCGCCGCAGCGGCGATCGGTATTCTCCCGGCACCTGCTGCCACACCGGCTCGCCGAGATGATCGCCGAATCCGATGTGGCGATCCGGGGCGGCATCGGCGAGGAAAATTCCCCAGCGGTAGTCGGGCATGCGCACGCGCCCGTAACTCGCCCATCCCGCCGCATCAACGCCCACCGCGGTACGCAGATACACATCCGCCGCGGCGAAGTCGGACGGTCCGAGCTCTTTCCACCAGTCGAGAAAGCGCGGCTGCCAGTGCTCGAGCGCGCGCTGCAGCGCGCGGTCGCCGGCAAGGTCGACATTGTTGGGGATGCGCTGGTTGTAATCGATGTTCATCGCGTTCTCATGTTCGCATCCGCCGCGCCGCAATGCTCAAACGCGCTCGCCCGCGCGTCGTCAGACGCGCTCCCAGTTAAATGCAGCGCGCGTCCCGCTCCCGAAGCGCTTCAGCGCTCCACCCTCACCCACCGCGTTGGGTCGCTGAAACACCCAGTTCTGCCACGCCGAGAGCCGCCCGAAAATCCGGGTATCCATGGTTTCCGGCCCGGTAAAGCGCAGGCTCGCCTCCATGCCGGTGAGCGCGTCCGGCGACAGGCTGGCGCGCTCCTCGAGAGCCAGCCTGATCTCGTCGCCCCAGTCGATGTCGTCGGGCGTGAAAGTCACCAGCTGCGCCTCGGCCGCAGCCTGCGCGCCCATGAGCACTCCCGCAGCCGGGCCTGCATACGCATCGGCGCAGAAGCGGTTGGCGAGTCGAGTGCGCCCGTTCGCCATCGGGTACGCACCTTGGTTCATCGCCGACAGCGCGATGCGCGGCTCGCCGGCGGGATCGTCGGGCAGCGATTGCATGTAGCTGCGATCGGCGGCGAGCGCGAGTTCGAAGAGCGTGCCGGCGAAGCACGACCCGCGATCGATCAACGCGAACAGCGTGCGCGAGGAAACGTCGAGACGCGACAGCGTGCGCCGCCACAGTCCGATCGTCTCGCGCACCAGCCAATGCGGCGCAAGGCGCGCGAGCGAAGCGTCAACAGCCAGCACCGCATCGGGATCGCCCTGCGTGCGCAGCACCCAGGTGCCGACATCAAGCTCGTTGCTGCGCAGGCGCAGGATCGCGTCGTCGAGCTCGCGCGCGGCGGCGAGCGGCCACCACGCCGCGCCCAGAGCGACGATGGCCTCGATGGAGTCAGGGGTGTCGCGAGCGGGTCCGCGCACGGTGAGCGTGGCGATGCGCGCGCCGCGGTCGATCGCTATCTCGAGATTCGACGTGCGCCAGCCGCTGTCGGTGACGACGCGTTCCAGCGGCGTGAGGGCGATGCCGATCTCGGCGCCGTCGCCCGCGCTCGCGGCGAGCGCTCGGGCGCGCTGAAGCACCGTCTGCGAAAACTGCTGGGGCCTCGCCACGGCGTCGACCAGGTTCCACTCGAGTGCGCGATCGGCGCGCACGCCTTCGATCGTCGTGCAGAAAACATCGGCGAGATCACGGCGCACGCGGCGCTTGTCGGTGAGCCGCGTCAAGCCGCCGGTGCCGGGAAGCACCGCGAGCAGCGGAACCTCGGGGAGGCTCACCGTCGACGAGCGGTCGTCGACCATGACGATCTCGTCGCACGCAAGCGCGAGCTCGTAGCCTCCGCCCGCAGCAGTGCCGTTGAGCGCGGCGATCGACTTCAGGCCCGAATAACGGCTCGCGTCCTCGATGCCGTTGCGAGTCTCGTTGGTGAACTTGCAGAAATTTACCTTCCACGCATGCGTCGACTGGCCGAGCATGTAGATGTTGGCACCGGAGCAGAACATGCGCTCCTTGGCGCTGGTCAGCACGACGCAGCGCACACCGGGATGCTCGAAGCGCAGGCGCTGCAGCGCGTCGGCAAGCTCGATATCGACGCCGAGGTCGTACGAATTGAGCTTGAGCTTGTACCCGGGAGCGATGCCGCAGTCCTCATTCACGTCGAGCGAAAGCGTCGCAACGCTGCCGTCGACCGCGAGACGCCAGTGTAGGTAGCGATCGGGATGGGTGTCGAAGCTGACCATCGGTCCGATAGGAAAATGAGGGAAATAGGGCGGGAACAGGGCGCGGGTGTACGCCGTCATTGTACCGGCGAATGTCGTATAGTGCACGCCGATGGCGCTCGCGCTGCACATCCTGGTAGGAACCATGACCGGCACCGCGCAGCTCGTGGCGCAGGAGCTTGAGCTTGCCTTCGGCGACGCCGACCTAACGATCGACACGCAGCTGATGGACGATCTGGACGCAAGCGTATTCGCGCAGCCCGGCGTGTTCCTCATCTGCACGTCGACCTACGGACACGGCGACGTCCCCGACAACGCCAAGGCGCTTTACGCGGCCCTGGTCGAGCGCAAGCCCGACCTCGCGCACGTGCGCTACGGCGTGTTCGCGCTCGGCGACAGGACGCACGTAGGCACCTTCTGCGACGGCGGGAGGCATTTCGACGAGGCGCTGGCCGCCGCGGGTGCGCAGCGCATCGGCGCGGTGACCCGCCACGACGCGAGCGGCGGCACGCTCGCCGAGGATGCCGCGCTCGAATGGTTCCCGGACTGGCTCGAAGAAGCGCGCCAGCTCTCATCGCAATCGTAGCCGCGCGGACACGG
>DASXBS010000208.1:0-7809 GCA_036491555.1 Casimicrobiaceae bacterium | reverse complement strand
GGCAAGAAAAAACAGCGCCGGCATCCTTCTCTTCCGCATTGACGCAGGCGCCCTCGAAGTGTTTCTCGTTCACCCCGGCGGGCCGTTCTGGGCGCGGAAAGACAAGGGCGCGTGGTCGATTCCCAAGGGCGAATACGACGTCGGCGAGGAGACGCTGGCCGCCGCGCGACGCGAGTTTCGCGAGGAGACAGGCTCGGCTATCGACGGCGAGTTCATCGCACTCGAGCCGCTGCGCCAGCCGGGCGGCAAGACAGTCCACGCGTGGGCGGTGGAGGGCAACATCGACGCCGCCTCGATCCGCAGCGAAGTGTTCGCGATGGAATGGCCGCCTCGCTCAGGGGTGCAGCGCGAATTCCCGGAAGTCGATGCGGGCGGATGGTTCACCATCGCACGCGCCATGGAAAAAATGCTTCCCGGCCAACGTCCTTTTCTCGAGCAGCTTCGGGACAAGGTCGCGAAGGCCACACGGTGACCTCATCCTGTGTGCATTCATCCGGTCGGGCGAGATGACCGGCCGTGCGCCTGCGTATAATCGTTCGCTGCTGCCGCGCCCACTCGGACGAACCGATCGAATGACCACCGCGCCCACCAGGCCCCTGCGAGAGATACACCTGCACGATCCGCGTGTCTTGCGCAGGCCACGCAGATCGCGGCCATGAGCGTATATGAGACTGTGCATATCGCCGCGGGCGCCAACTCGACGGGCAGCACCGCCGACATGCTGCCGCAGGCGGTGCAGTCCGGCGTCAGCGGGCTCGAAGCGCTGCCGCATGACCTGCAGCAGTTGCCGGGGCTGCAGCAGCTGGGCGATGTCATTCCGGCGGCGGACCTGCTGTATGGCGGAGGGATGCTGCTGTTCATCGTGCTCATTCACGCGACGGGCGTTCGCATCGTGACCGGCCACGTCGCACAGCGTTCCACGATCATCCTCAAGAACCCCACGGCGTGGCGCGCCGATCTGCTCATGAGCAGCGCCGTCTTCATGCTGCTCGCGCTGCACCTGGCGGAAATCGTGATCTGGGCCGCGGCACTGGTGTATTCGGGACTGGTCTCCGACTGGCGCAGCGCGGGATTTTTCGCCGGCAACACCTACACCACCGTCGGGTACGGCGCGTTCGTGCTGCCGCTCGGATGGCACATGCTGGCGCCTATCATGGCGATTTCGGGTCTTTTCACGTTCGGCTGGTCCGGAAGCGTACTGGTCGACCTGGTGGGGCGCTGCCAGAAAATCAAGGACGCCGCGGTGCTTCGACGGGCGCCCGGCAAATCGGTCGAAACAGTGAAGAGACCACGATGAAGTACAAGGACTACTACGAGATTCTCGGCGTCAAGCGCGATGCCAGCGCTGACAACATCAAGAACGCGTATCGACGGCTCGCGCGCAAGTACCACCCCGACGTGTCGAAGGAGAAGGATGCCGAGGAGAAATTCAAGGAGATGGCCGAGGCCTACGAAACGCTCAAGGACACCGAAAAGCGCGCCGCCTATGACCAGCTCGGCCGCCACACGCAGGGCGAGGAGTTTCGCCCCCCGCCGGACTGGGGACAGTCCTTCGGACAGGGCGCTGGATCGTTCGAGGACATCGATCTGGCGGACCTGTTCGCGGCGTTCGGCGGGGGCGGTCCGAGCGCGCGTCGACCGGATGCACCCCGCCGCGGACACGATTACGAAGCGGGTGTGAGCCTCACCTTCGACCAGGCTTTCAACGGCGCCGAGGTTGCTCTGCAGATGAACGGGCTCGAGTGGGACGAGCAAGGCAACGGACGCCGCGTGCCACGCACCATCACCATCCGTGTTCCACGCGGCGTCACCCACGGCGAGAAGCTGCGGGTGCCGGGCAAGGGTGGCCCCGGTTATCGCGGCGGCCCGGCCGGCGACCTCTATCTCGACATCGAAGTCGCCGACCATCCGCTTTTCCGCGTCGACGGCCGCGATCTGTACATGGACCTTCCGCTGACGCCATGGGAAGCGGTGCTCGGCGCCGAGGTGCGCGTTCCCACGCCTGCGGGTGAGGTCTCGCTCAAGATCCCCGCCGGCACGCGTGGCGGGCAGCGCCTGCGCCTGGGCGGGCGCGGACTCGCGCGCGGCAGCAGCACACCCGGCAACCTGTATGCGGTAGCGCGCATCGACGTCCCCGCCAGCGTCGACGACGCGCAACGCGCGCTCTATCGCAAGCTCGCCGAGGGCTCGACCTTCAACCCTCGCGCGCACCTGCAAACGGAGACCTGATCATGAGTACGATCGTCGAACATGCGCTGTACATCGAAGAGCAAGGCACGGTGTCGTATACCGAGCTCGTGACCGTCGCCGGCATGTCCGAGCAGGACGTGCGCGATCTGGTGCGTTATGGCGCGCTGGAGCCGATTGACGAGTCGGCGCCGCAGTGGCGATTTCGCGCCGAGGCCATGATGATCGTGCGCAGGGCGAGTGGGCTGCGCCGCGAATTCGACCTCGACACCCACGCTCTGAGCGTCGTATTAGGATACGCGGAACGCGTGGACGCGCTGGAGGCCGAGCTGCGTTCGTTGCGTGCGCGACGCGGGCACTGATTCGCGACCCTCAGACAGGAGCGGCTCGCGGCTGGCGCTCGCCGCTGTGCACCATGTCGAGCGCCGCGTGCAGCGTCGGAACGAGGCGCGATGCGCCGAGGGCGTCAACGATGCCGTGGCGTTGCATGTCGGCGCGCAGATACACGCTCACGCGGGCGAACACGACTTCCACCCCTTTGCTGGCGAGATCGGCGCAGGCATCGAGCAGCGCACGCGACGCCGAGTAGTCGATCGCCGTGATCGCGCCCGCGTCGATCACCAGCCAGCGTACGGCCGCGGGAGCGCTCGCCACCAGCGCACGCACTTCATCGCCGAAGCGATGCTCGTTGGCATAGAAAAGGTCGGCGCCGAAGCGATAGACGATCAGACCCGGCTCGGTCTGCATCCCCGGCCTCGCCGGCACTGGCTCCCAGCGACCGCTGGGGCCGGGTGCAAGCACCGACGTGTGCGGGCGATAGCTTTGACGAACGTGGCGAAGCAGTGACAACGCGATGGCGGCGATGATGCCCTGCTCCACACCGAACCACGCGACCAAAGCCGCGGTGCCGATCGCCAGCGCGAACTCGCCGGGGCTCTCGCGCCGCATGTCGGCCAGCGTGCGCACTTCGATGAGTCCGATCGCTAGGCTGAACACCAGCGTGGCGAGCACGCAGCGCGGCAGGTACTGCAGCCACGCGGTGAAGAACAGCAGCACGGCGACCACGACGCACGCCACCGCCACCTGCGAGAACTGGCTCTGCGCGCCGGCGCGCTCACCCATCGCCGTCTGCGTTAGGCTGCCATTGACGACGAATCCGCCGGTGATGGCGGCCGCGGCATTGGCCGCAGCGAGCCCCGCGATGTCGGCGTCGGCGTCGACGCGCTCGTGGTGACGCAGCGCGAAGACGCGTGACGCCGCGGTGCTCTGCGCCACGATGATGACGAAGCACGATCCCGCGATGGGCAGGAGCGCCACGATGTCGGACGCGCTAATGGCCGGTACGCGCAGCGGCGGGAGTCCGGCCGACACCGCACCGATCAGCGCGATGCCGCGCTCGCCAAGACTCGTCGCTGCACTCAGTACGATTGCAGCGACCACCACGCCGAGCGCGACCGGCACGCGCGGCGTCCATCGCCTCCCCACAAGCAGGCACGCGAGCACTCCCGCGGAAATCGCCACGGTGGCTGGATGCACGGCTGAGCGATGGTCGTAGAGCGCGGCGACCTGGTCGGCTGTGCCGGGCGCGCTGGCGGTGATGCCCAGCATGTCACCCATCATGGCCAGACCTACCTTCAGCCCAACGCCAGCGAGAAAGCCGACGAGTACCGTGCGCGACAGGAAGTCGGCCAGGAATCCCAGCCGGAATGCGCGCGCCAGCAGCAGCATCGCTGCGGCGAGCAGCGCGACCATGCCGAGCATGAGCACGTAACGCGCGCTTCCCGGTTCCGCGAGGCCGGACAACCCCGAGCGCAAGATCGCCGCGGTCGCGGAATCCGCGGCGACGACAAGGTGACGTGACGAGCCCACCATGGCGTACGTAAGCGGCGGCAGCAGCAGCGTGTAGAGACCGGTGACGACGGGAGCGCCGGCAATGCGGGCGTAACCGAGCACTTGCGGAATGCTCATCGACGCGAGCTCGACACCTGCCAGACCGTCGCGAAGCAAGCTCGCGCGCGACAGCGGACGCATGCTCTGGAAAAGCTTCACGCGGCCGATCCTCCCAGCGGACGTGCGGGCCGGGGACCGGTCAACGCGGATTCGGTTGGCTGTATCATCCTGAGGCGAAACGCGACCCCTGAGTCAGCATCGCGAGGCATGATCTCATACGATCTCGCGCGCGCAAATCCAGCAGGTAACGCTTGGCGGGAGGAAGGCATGACGGCACTTCGTGAGCGCTTCGGACGTCCGTTGCGACTGGGAATCATCGGCGGCGGTCCTGAGTCGTGGATCGGACGCATGCACCGCGGCGCCGCCGAGTACGACGGTTGGTGGCACGCCGTCGCCGGCGTTTTTTCCAGCGACGCGCAGCGCTCGCGTATCGCCGGCGCCGCCATGGGTTTCGATCCGGCGCGAAGCTACGGCGATGTCGCGACCATGCTCGCCCGGGAAGGCGCGCGCGCCGATGGCCTCGACGCGGTCGCGATCATGTCCCCGAACGACACGCACTACGCCTATTCGGCGGCCGCGCTCGATGCCGGTCTCGACGTGGTGTGCGACAAGCCGGTCACGCATGATTTCGCGCAAGCGTGCGACCTGGTCACGCGCACGCGCACGCACGAGCGTCTGTTCGCGATCGCGCATGGCTACTCGGCGTATCCGATGACGCGCTATGCGCGCAAGCTGGCGACCGGCGGTGCGCTGGGCGCGCTGCGCCTCATTCAGGTCGAATACATCCAGTCGGGCATGGCGACCCGCCTCGAGGACGCACCGAAGACCAGCCGTCTTCAATGGGTCCTCGACCCGAAGCGCAGCGGACTCGCGCTGGTGATGGGCGCGATCGGCTGCCACGCGCAGCATCTTGCCTGCGCGACGGTCGATCGCGCCATCACTCGCGTGTGCGCCGACGTCGGCGCGCTGTTCCCCGGCCGCCAACTGATCGATTATGCGTCGGCGCTGCTCGAGTTCGAAGGCGGCGTACGCGGCACCTTCACGGTGACGCAAGCCGCGGCCGGCGGCGAGAACGATATCCGCCTGCGCGTCTACGGCGAACTCGGCATGCTCGAATGGTCGCATCGCGAAGCGAGCTACCTGCGCGTGTCGATGCAGGGCGAGCCGGCGCGCGTGTTCGGGCGTGGCGACACCCTTCTGCCCGCAGACATCATCGCCCTCGGCCGCACGCCGCGAGGCCATCCCGAAGGATTGCGCGAGGCGTTCGCCAACATCTACGCCGAGGTGGCGCACGAGCGCATGGCGCGCGCACTCGGTGAAGCGATTCCCCGACTGCCGTACCCTCGCATCGAGGACGGCGCGCATACCATGGCGTTCGTCGAGGCGTGCCTCGCGTCGCAGGAGTCGGGCGCCTGGGTGAACGTCGCGCGAATTCCGTCGGCCTGAAGGCGAACATCGTGCGCGCGCGTAGCGCAGGATCGGCACTCGCGACGGCCGCGCTCGTCCTGTCGGCAGCCCTCGCGCGTACCGACGATGCTCCGATAACGGATGGCCAGCTCAGGCGAGGTCGGCAGCGCGCCGTATCCGTCGAACGGCCCGACGCCTGCGGGCCGGTTTATGCGCAGGTCTCGCTGGAACTGAATCACAACATCGACGGCGCGTATTTCGATCGCAGCGGACGGCTGTACCGGGTCGATTGATCGGGACGAGTGCCGCGCCCGCAGTGACCCTCATTTCCCCGAGTATCTACGCAGCGCGCTGGGTTCGCCTGGCTTCGGGACCGAATGCAGCCTCCATGTCGCGGCGCACGCGGTACGCCGACAGCGCTGCGTCGACGCGCACGTCGGCCCACGTCAGTGACTGTCCCTGCCGCACCGCGCGGGTCAGCCGCAGGTTGTGGGCGAGCCCGAGCGGGAGGCCGCCCAAGTCCAGCGAAGTGACCGCCGGCAGGAGTTTCCCCCACACCGTGTAACCGCCTTCGCCATCGAGTGTCTCTCCGGCTGCCAGATCGCGTTTGGCGGTAGCGACCACGTCGGCATTGAAGCAGGTGGGACTGCCGGTGGCTTCGCCACGCAAGCCCACCGAGGCGACCGACACGCCGACCTCCAGCCCGATCAGGTGCCAGCGCTTGTACAGGCACGCGTAGCGTCCGCTCGAGTCGGTACGCACCATGTATTCGCGAAAGCAGTTGCGGATGTATTCGCTGTCGCCTTCGAAGACGACGAACACGCCGAAGCGGATGTCGTAGCCGATCGGCGTTCCATCGCGCTCCAGCGACGAGATGACCTCGACCTGTCCCTTGCGCTGCAGCACGCCGCCCTCGGCGACCGGCCTGCACACGTTCGGGATGTCGTCGATCGACGCCGGCGGATACGCCAGCCCGTCATCAGGGGGCATCAGTCCGGTGGCGTTGCATACGGCGGTGCTCTCGATGGCCGGCTTGGAACCATCGAGAAACGAATTGAACATCTTCGGATTGAGCCCGCCGATTTTCGCCTGCTCCGGCGTGAGCCCGTAATGGCCCCAGACGGTCTCCGGGGTCGACTGCGCGAAATGCGGCAGCCACTTGTGTCCGCGCCCCGCCGCGACCACCGGGAAACCCGCGGCGCGCGCCCAGTCGACCAGATCGCAGATGAGCGCCGGCTGGTCGCCGAAGGCCAGGCTGTAGACGACGCCGCGCTCGGCGGCCTTGCGTGCGAGCCACGGACCACAGAAGGCATCGGCCTCGACGGTGACGTTGACGACGTGCTTGCCTTGCTCGAACGCGGCCAGACAATGCTCGACTGCGGCGACCGGATTCCCAGTGCACTCGACGACGATGTCGAGTTGCGGATGGCGCACCAGCGCCTGCCAGTCATCGCCGACGTGGGTGATTCCGCTCTTCAACGCGTGATCGAGCGAAGCGGCGCCGTAGCGCTCGGCGTTCCAGCCAACGCGCGCGAGGCTTGCGATCGCCGATGCCGGAGAGAGGTCCGCGATGCCGACCAGGTGCACACCGGGCGTCTTTGGAACCTGGGCGAGATACATCGCGCCGAACTTGCCGGCGCCGATCAGTCCGACACGAAGCGGCGTTCCCTGCTCCGCTCGCGCCTGCAGCTTCGTGTAGAGACTCATACGAGACCTTCGCGCTGCGCGCTCCGGCTCACTGCGTAACCCGGCGATCGGGGCGGCCCGTCGCGCTCACGCGAGACCTTCGCGCTGCGCGCTCCGGCTCCCCAACCGGCGATCGGGGCGGCCGATCGTGCGCATGCGGCGCTCACGCTACGAGCGCCGGCTTGAGCGCGTCTTCCGGCGTGCCATCCTTCCACGGCAGCGCGACCGGGTAGTCGCGCAGCAGGCAATCGTCGGGCAGGCACTCGATCGGCGCAAAGTCGCGATGTGCGATGTATTCCGGGCGCTTGAACCGGCGAATGTGGTTGGAGACCGCGCACAGGCTCAGATACACGCTGACGCGATTCCACGGAGACAGGTTCGACGTCGACGCGTGAACCAGGCAGGAATGGAACAGGATCATCGAGCCCGGCGCCCCCTTCGGTGCGACGATGCCCCCGCGCGCGACCAGCTTCGCGATCGTGTCGTGGTCGATGGTCCACAGCGGATAGCTGGTGGTCGAGGTGTCATGCGCCGCGTCGATCACACCCAGGCGGTGACTGCCCGGGATGAACATCAGCG
>DASXBS010000207.1:0-7945 GCA_036491555.1 Casimicrobiaceae bacterium | reverse complement strand
CGACGATCGCGGTGACCGCGGGCTTGATTCCGTAGAGCATGCCTTCGATTGCGGGCGTGTTTCCGTACGCCATGTAGATCCACGACAGCACGACCAGCACCAGCAGCGATGGCAGCACGAACAGCACGCCCGCGGCGATGCCGCCGCGCGTGCGATGCATGAGCCAGCCGATATAGGTCGCCAGCTGCTGCGCCTCCGGACCGGGCAGCACCATGCAGTAGTTGAGCGCGTGCAGGAAACGTGCTTCCGAAATCCAGCGCCGTCGCTCGACCAGCTCCTGGTGCATGATCGCGATCTGACCCGCGGGACCGCCGAAGCTGATCCAGCCCAGCTTCCACCAGTAGCGCAGCGCCGCCGCAAACGTCGGAGCACGCGGCGGCGCTTCGGCGGAAGTCGACACGGTGCTCACGCTGCGCGACACCACGATGCGGGAAAGGAACCGGGGAAGGAGACCGCATCCATGATTGCCTCCTGCCGCGAGTGCGGCAACGAAGCAGACTTGGACGGGATTGTCGGTGCAGCGGGGCGTCTGCGAGCCCCTAAACGATCATACGGTGAGCGCTGCAACAGCGTCAACCTGCGCTCAGATGAGCCCTTCGAGCAGTTGCACGTCGACAAGCTCGCCGGCGGCGACGTTGCCGACGTCGCTGCCGAGCACGATGAAGCAGTTGGCCTGCGACATCGACGACAGGATGCCCGAGCCCTGGTCGCCGGTCGTGCGCACGCTGTAGCCGCCGTGCGCATCGCCGGTCAGGATTCCGCGCTGGAACTCGGTGCGGCCTGGGACCTTGCGTATCGGCGCCGACAGCGGCACCTTGAACAACGGCAGCTGCGCCACCTCGCGCTGTCCTTGCATGATGAGCAGTGCGTCGCGCACGAACTGATAGAAGGTCACCATCACCGACACCGGGTTGCCGGGCAGCCCGAAAAAATGCGCGCCGCCCAGCTTGCCGTACGCGAGCGGGCGCCCCGGCTTCATCGCGATTTTCCAGAACAGCACTTCGCCCAGCTTGTCGAGCAGCTGCTTGACGTAATCGGCTTCGCCGACCGAGACGCCGCCAGAGGTGATCACCACGTCCGCGCTCGCGGCGGCGGTCGCGAATCCGCGCTCGAGCGCCTCCGGAGCGTCGGCGATCACGCCCATGTCGATGGTCTCGCAGCCCAGGCGCTGCAGCATGCCGTGCAGCGTGTAGCGGTTGCTGTCGTAGATCTCCCCGGCAGCGAGCGGCGTGCCGATGGACTTGAGCTCGTCGCCGGTGGAAAAGAACGCGACGCGCAGCCGCCGGTATACGCCGACTTCACCGATGCCGAGCGACGCGATCATGCCGAGCTCGGCAGGATGCACGCGCTGTCCGGCGCGGAACACGAGCTGTCCCGCCTTGAGATCCTCGCCGGCGAAGCGGCGGTTCTGGCCGAGCTTGCCGAGCGCGCCCGCGGCGATGCGAACGACGCCGCCGGCTTCGCTGGCGCGCTCCTGCATCACCACCGAGTCGGCGCCTGCCGGCATCACGCCACCGGTGAAAATGCGCACGCACTGGCCTGCGCTCAAGGTGCCCGTCCACGGCTTGCCGGCGAACGATTCGCCGACACGCTTCAAGGTTGTTTCGCCCGTTGCATCGAGGTCGGCGAAGCGCACCGCGTAGCCGTCCATCGCCGAATTGTCGTGACCCGGTACCGCGATGGGCGAAACGATGTCCTGCGCCAGCACGCGTCCGAGGGCGCTGCGCACGTGCACGCGCTCGATTGCCGCAACGGGAGCGAGGAACGTGCGGATCAGCTCGCGCGCCTTCGCCACCGGCATCGAGTTCGGATCGTAGTCGTCCGCGCAGGACGCCTCACGCAGGGTTTTGGGCGCGTTCATCGGTTTGTGCCGGTTGAGTCTGGAATCGCAATTTTAGGCGGAGAAAGGGTTTTTCGAGAAAATGCCACGACGCCGCGGCCGTCGCGAGCGTGACCATGAAACCGGCGAAGAACAGTTCGGTGACGGTCACGCCCGGGAACCGGTAGACGATCGTCTGCTGGATCGGAAAGGCGTACACGTACATTCCGTACGAGTAATCTCCCAGCCGATTCGCCGGCGGCCATTGCAGCCGCGGATGATAGGCTAGCACCAGCACCGTGTACGTGACCAGCACGTTGAAGGCGAACCCGCGCATCGAACCTGCCGGATTCCACGCATACAGCGCGACGCCGGCCAGCGTGGCGACGATCGACAATGGGATCGAATCGCGCCAGGCATACGCCAGCGAGCCCAGCGCGAACAACAGGACGAGTTCGTGCGCAACCAGCTCGTTGGGCTTGACCAGCAGCCACTCGGGTCGCATGGAAAACAACGCCAGCAGCGCGCAGAAGGCAGCCGCCCAATACCGTTTGCGTGCGAGCAGGCCGATGGCGCCGAACACCGCGACCGCGACGTAGAGTCGCAGCTCAATCGCCAGCGTCCACAGCGAGCCGTTCACGCCGTTGGGGAATGGATTGCTCGCGAACGCGCCCGGGAGCAGATACTCCACGTGCCATCCGAGCGCGTTGTGCCACGCGTAGCTGATCGTCATCGGACTGGACATGTATTCCCGCCAGGGCACGATCGTCGCCATGCTCCCGAGCAGGATCGACAGTGCAACTGCCGCGAACAGCGCGGGATAGATGCGCAGCGCGCGCGCCGCAGCGAATGTGGGCAGATGCGACCGTCGCAGCCAGCTCTGAGTGACCAGGAACCCCGACAGGACGAAAAAGCACTTGACGCCGAGCGATCCGAAATGCGTATGCAGCGTGAGCTGGTAGAGCGGCTCGTCGTTGGTTCTTCCGGTGAACGCGTAGCTGTGGAAGAACATCACCGCACTGGCGGCGAGCAATCGCAGCAGCTGGGTGTTGTTCGCGCGGCCGGAGGTGTGGTCGCCGAGGCGGATCACCTAGCCGGCCCGGTCGTAGGTGCGGCACCCGCCGCCGACAACTCCTCTGCGGTGTTGATGTTGCGAAAGGCATCGGCCTCGTCGTCGAAGGCGACTTCGATGGTCGACAGCGTTGCGTACCACGCGTCGATTTTGCGGCCACCACTTTCGAGAAAGCGCGTCAGGTGCGCGAGCACGCCACGCCGGACCAGCGCGAACACCGGATGCGGCTGGTAGAAGGTGCGCGCCACCGCGAGCTGGGCGTCGTTGGCGTCGAGCGCGCCGCGCAGTCGCCCGACCAGATCGAATGGCAAAAAAGGGGAATCGCACGGCACCGTCGCCACCAGCGGCTTCGCCGCATGCGTGAGCGCGACGTGCAGTCCCGCCAGCGGGCCTGCGAACCCGCCGATGGCGTCGGCGATGACGCGATGCCCGAACGCGGCGTACTCGGTCGTGTGCTGGTTGGCGTTAATGAGCACCTCGTCAACCTGCGGCGCGAAGCGCGCGAGCACATGCGCGACCATAGACTTGCCGTCGAGCGCGACCAGGCCCTTGTCGACGCCGCCCATGCGCCGACCCTGGCCGCCGGCGAGCACCACCCCGGTGACGCCGGTCATTATGAAGGCACGGTCTCGGGCCAGGGGATCCACGCCACGTGCTCCTCGTAGCAATAGTGGTTCGCGGGAACGCGGTCGACTGCCGTGGTGATCGCGGCCAGCGGAATGTGCCGCTCACCGGGCCAGCGATCGGACTCGAACATCACCTTGGTGCCGCACTTCGCGCAAAAGCTGCGGAAGGTGCGCGGCGACGACTCGTGGCGCGCGAGGTGCTCGGCGCCGACGACGACGTCGACCTGGTCCGACTTGAAACCGATCCAGGTGACGAACGCCGCGCTGTGCGCGCGCCGGCAGCTCTCGCAATGGCAATGCGAGCAGAAGCGCGACGGAAAGCGAGCCACGAACTGCACGCTGCCGCAATGGCAGCTTCCGCGCGCTTCGGTGGAACTGGAAGCGTTCATATTCCGTCTCTCGTAAGTACAGCTATGCGCCGCGAAAGCGCGTCCCGCCGGTGAACAGCAGGAAGTGCTTGCCGGTGGCGCGGCCGATCATGGTGATGCCCACCTTCTGCGCAATCTCGTAGCCCATCTGCGTCAATCCCGACCGTGACACCAGGAACGGAATGCCCATCTGCGCGGCCTTGATCACCATCTCGGACGTGAGACGGCCGGTCGTGTAGAAAATCTTGTCGCCGCCGTCGACGCGATCGAGCCACATCTTACCGGCGATCGCGTCGACCGCGTTGTGGCGACCGACGTCCTCGACGAAGTACAGGATCTCACTGGCGCCGTCGCCGTTCGACGCCAGCGCGCAGCCATGCACTGCGCCGGCCTGCTTGTAGATCGTCTCGTGGACGCGCACGCGGTCGAGCAGCGCGTAGAGCGTGGCGCGCGAGAGCGCGGCATCGGCAGGAAGCTGCACCGAATCGATCTCGGCCATCAGGTCGCCGAATACGGTGCCCTGTCCGCAACCGCTGGTCGTGGTGCGCTTGCCGAGCTTCGCGTCCAGGTCCTTGAGCCCGTTGCGCGTGGTGATGACGACCGCATTGACGTCCCAGTCGACTTGCACCGAGACGATGTCCTCGACGCGATCGAGCAGGCGCTGGTTGCGCAGGTAGCCGATGGCCAGTGCCTCGGGTGCCGCGCCCAGGGTCATCAGGGTGAGGATCTCGCGCTTGTCCACATACAGCGTCAGCGGATGCTCGCCGGCGATGGGCGTGTCGCGCGTGGCGCCGGTCTCGTCGACCGCGCCGACGGTGAACGTCGATGGGCGCGCGGCGTCGCTCAACTGCGGACGATAGAGAGGTACGGCAGTGTCGGGGGCGTTCATCGCATAATCAGCGCGCGTTCATCGTTCGGCGCTTGCCTTGCGCAGCCAGTTCATCAGCGGCAGCAGGTCTTCGAAATAGCCGGCGAGCGCCGCGGCGAGATCCTTCGGCGCCTTGCGCTTGATATTCACCTCGACCAGTCCGAAGTAATGGCGCTGCTTGATCGCGTCGATGTGCTTCAGGTCCGCGCTGAAACCCTTTGGGGGACGCGCCAGCGCGTCCTCGTCCATGAGCCCGCCGTAGGTCCTGCTGAAGCGCGGGTGGCGCAGCATCGCCGAGAATGCGGCCGGTTTCTCGGCGATGTGCTGACGGATGCGTTTCAGGATTGCCGGCTCGGGACGATAGATGCCGCCACCGACCATCAGTATGCCGCGATGGTCTATCTCGAAATAGTAGCCGGGCTCGAGGCCGCGCTTGGCACGGTCGCGAATGGCCGCGCTGAAATGTGTCTTGTAGGGCGTCTTGTCCTGGCGAAAGCGTGTGTCGCGATAGATGCGGAACATTGCTTTTTTCGCGTCGACCGGACCGAGCTGGCGATCGAACCGGGCCGTGCGCACGATCACGTCCTTGCACAGCGCCTCGAACTCCTCGCGCAGGACGTCGTAGGCGGGCTTGTTCCAGGCGAACCACGGACGGTTGTTGTTCTGTTCGAGGCCGCTCAGAAACTCGATCAGCGCATTGAGGTGCATGCAGGCAGGCGTGGTACGGCAGTGGTTACGAGATTTCGGTGCGACCTTAGCCGCCGATGTAGCTCATTTCGATCTTGGGAATCGCGACGGTGTTTTCCGAGCGGATTTCCGAATAGCGGTCGGCGCGCTGCAGCCAGATCGCCGCCAGGTAGTTACCGATCTCGACGTCGCTGCGCCCGCCGCGCAGCAGCGCGCGCAAATCGTAGCCGGTGGTCGCGAACAGGCAGGTATAGAGCTTGCCGTCGGTGGCGAGTCGCGCGCGCGTGCAATCGGCGCAGAACGCCTGCGTCACCGACGAGATGGCGCCGATCTCGCCGCTGCCATCGGCGTATGCCCAGCGCTGCGCGACTTCGCCGGTGTAGTTGGCGTCCGCAGGCGCCAGGGGCAGTTCGCGGTCGATCATGCGAACGACTTCCGAGGAGGGCACCACGTCGTCCATGCGCCAGCCGTTGCTGTGGCCGACGTCCATGTACTCGATGAAGCGCAGGATGTGGCCGCTGCCCTTGAAGTAGCGCGCCATCGGCAGGATTTCGCGCTCGTTGACGCCGCGCTTGACCACCATGTTGATCTTGATCGGCGAGAGTCCCGCTGCCGCCGCGGCGTCGATGCCTTCGAGTACCCTGGCGACGGGAAAGTCGACGTCGTTCATCGCGCGGAAGACGGTGTCGTCGAGCGCGTCGAGGCTCACCGTGACGCGATCGAGTCCGGCGTCGCGCAGCGCCTGTGCCTTGGCGGCCAGCGCCGCGCCGTTGGTGGTCAGCGTGAGGTCGAGCCCGCCGATGTCGGCGAGCATCGCCACCAGTCCCTCGAGGTGCCGGCGCAGCAGCGGCTCGCCGCCGGTCAGCCGGATTTTTTCGACGCCGTGGCCCTTGAACATCCGCGCGAGCCGCGTGATTTCCTCGAAGCTCAGCAGATCCCCATGCGGCAAAAAAGGGTAATCGTGCCCGAACACATCCTTGGGCATGCAGTAGACGCAGCGGAAATTGCAGCGGTCGGTGACCGAAATGCGCAGGTCGCGCAGCAGCCGCCCGCGGGCATCGGCGAGCATCCCGGTGGGCGCAACGTGGGCCACGGATTCGAGGCCGGCGGCGCCGTCCGGGCGGCCGGCGCGCAGGTCGGCGACGGGTATGATTTTGGTCATTGCAACTGCCGCATGAAACTCTGGCATGCGACCGATGATCTTAGCAGAGCCGACGACCCGTTGCAGCGCTGGGGTATGATCCGGCCGAGCCAAACCGCCCTGGCCCGTCTCCGGCGCGCTTAGCCTGGTCCCATGTCCAATCATAATCCGAGATTTCCCGTGGCCGTCGTCATCGAGCGCATCCCGCTCGTCAATCGCTGGGTCAGCGAGCAATGGAGAATCGTCGCGGTGGTGCCCGATGACCGCGAGGCGAGCGAGGCGGCCGCGGTGGAGCGCATCGATGCCGAGGGTGGCACGCGCTGGATCGTCGGCGGTCACGCGATCGAGCTCAATCGAACCGAAGCCGAAGGCTATTTCCTGAACATCAGCGCGCCGGAGCCCAAGGCGTTCGTGATGTGGCGCAATCGCGAAGCGGGCGACGACGCGGCGGATGGGATTGCCATCGCGGCGCAGCTGGTGAGCGTGAGCTATAACGAGGCTGGCCGCCTGCTAGATGGCGGCGAACAGGTCGAAGCCGTTCCGCTGGCGCAGGCAATCCGCGCGTGGATGGAGCCTTTTGTCGCCGAGCACTACAAACCGGAGCCCAAGCGCAAGTCGCGGCGCAACCAACTCTATGAGCGCGACCGCGACGACGGTCCCGTGCCGAAGAGCGAGTAATGAGTCGCTGATGCGCAAGACCATGAATCGCAAGCCCGATCCTGCCGCGCCCGACGAGCGACCGCTTTCGCTCAGGCGCTGGTCGCAGCGCAAGCTCGAAGCGCGGCGCGCCGAGCCGCAAGTCCAAGCCGAATCTGTCGCACCGGTCGCGACGGCGCCAGCCACGGCACTAACAGAGCCGGTCGCGAGCGCCAATGCGACTGCGGCGCTGCCCCCGCTCGAATCGCTCACGCCGGAGTCGGATTTCACCGCGTTTTTCAGCGCCAAGACGCCAGTCGACGACGCACTCAAGCGCGCCGCGCTCAAGACGCTGCTTCGCGACCCGCGCTTCAACGTGATGGACGGCCTCGACACCTACATCGACGATTACACGCGCGAAGATCCGATTCCCGAAAGCGTACTGCGACGCATGGCGCACGCGCAGCAATTCCTGGCGCCCGAGCATCGTGAGGCGCCCCCGCTCGTGGAAGGGGAAGGCATCGACACGCCGCCGTCGCTCTCCGCCGCCGCCTCGTTGCCCGCACAGCCTGCCGCCGCACCGGCGTTGACCATTTCCGATTCGGCGCTGGAAACGCACGATACGGCGTCGGCTGATGCGTCGCGCACCACGCCGACGAACAAGTCATGAGCCTGGCCGACAAAACGCTGCATGTCTGCTCGTGTAACGCAACCATGCCGCTTGATGC
>DASXBS010000206.1:0-3450 GCA_036491555.1 Casimicrobiaceae bacterium | reverse complement strand
ATTCCTGTTTGGGCACAATCGCATGGATCGACCCGGCGATTCACGGCGTCGGTGCGCCGAGGCTGCAATTATAGGTGGCATGCGCGCACCGGACGCTATAATCGTGGCCGATCTTTTCCCGGGCGCAGGCATGCCCAACATCAAGCGCATAAGCCCGGCGGCGAACTCGGCGACGACGCGAGCCTTCGTGCAATGGATCCGTTCCGCGGCGCCATACATTCACGCATTGCGCGGCAGGACGCTGGTCATCGCCTTCGGCGGCGAAGTCGTCGCTGACGACACGTTCCTCGGCATCATCCACGATCTCAACCTTCTGCACAGTCTCGGCGTGCGCTTGGTCGTCGTGCACGGCTCGCGTCCCCAGATCGAGGTGATCCTCAAGCAGCAGAACATCCCGAGCCGCTATAACCGCGGCCTTCGCATTACCGACGCCGAAACGCTCGACTGCGTGCTTGAGGGTACCGGTCATGCACGCAGCCGCGTCGAGGCGCTGCTTTCGCTTGGCGTGGCGAACTCGCCGATGGCCGGCGCGCGCATTCGCGTCACCGGCGGTAATTTCATCACGGCGAAACCGCTCGGCGTTCTCGACGGCGTCGATATGCAGTGGACCGGAGAGGTCAGGCGCATCGACGTCGAAGCGATGCGTCAGCGCCTCGACGACGGCGACATCGTGCTCGTTTCTCCGCTCGGCTACTCGCCCACCGGCGAGATCTTCAATCTCGCGCTGGAGGAGGTCGCCACGCAGGTCGCGGTCCGTCTCTCGGCGCACAAGCTCATCTTTCTCATGGATACCGACGGCGTGCGCAACGGCCGCCGACAACTCATCAGCGAGCTCTCGACCCGTGACGCCGAAGCGTTGCTCGCACACCGCGCCAACCTTCCTCCCGACGTCGTGCATTACCTTCCCTGCGCGATCCGCGCCTGCGACAACGGCGTGAAGCGCGCCCATCTGCTGTCGCGCCACAACGATGGCGCGTTGCTGCTAGAGCTGTTCACCCGTGACGGCGTCGGCACGATGATCGCGGCGTCGCCTTTGGCCAACCTGCGCAATGCGACCATCGACGACGTAGGCGGAATACTGGCCATCATCGAGCCGCTGGAGACCGAAGGCGTCCTCGTCCGGCGCTCGCGCGAGCGCCTGGAAATGGAAATCGAGCGCTTCGTGGTCGCCGAGCACGACGGTGCGATCATCGGCTGCGCCGCGCTGTACGCCTTTCCTGTCGATCGCAGCGGCGAGCTCGCCGCCCTCGCGGTGCATCCCGACTTTCGCCGTGAAGGCTACGGCGAAGCACTGATGCAGGAAATCGAGCAGCGCGCTCGAAAACTGCGCCTGCAGCGCCTGTTCGTATTGACCACCCGGACCTCGGGTTGGTTCATCGAGCGCGGCTACGTCGAGAGCGACCCCAGCCGGCTCCCGCAACAGAAGCGCGACCTATACAATTGGCAGCGTCGCTCGCTGGTCTACGAAAAATCGTTGACCTGATAGACGCGGCGCCGCTACGTATCTTCCCGATTCGCATTCGCAAGGACCGCAATGGCACGTACCGTTCACTGTATCAAGCTGGGCAAGGACGCCGAGGGCCTCGACTTTCCGCCGTATCCCGGCGAGCTGGGCAAGCGCATCTACGAGAATGTTTCCAAGGAAGCATGGGCGCAATGGCTCAAGCACCAGACCATGCTGGTCAACGAGAATCGTCTGAGCCTCGCCGATCCGCGCGCGCGCAAGTATCTCGCCGAGCAGATGGAGCGTCACTTTTTCGGCGGCGGCGCCGACGTTGCGCAGGGCTACGTTCCGCCGAAGGACTGACGGCTCGCGGCGGTTATCGACCGGGCTGTGCATGGCCTTTCTTCGATGGGACGCGAACATGCCGACGCACTGTTCGTTATCGGAGGCTCGACGTTCATGGTGAATCAGGCGAGGGTCGCCGAGCTCGCGCCCAGGACGCGGCTGCCCGCGATATACAGCTACCGGGAAAACGTCGAGGCCGGCGGTCTGATGGCGAATGCGTTGAAAGCCGATTTCGTCGGGCGTGCCGCACTCTACGTCGACAAAATCCTCAGGGGCGCCAAGCCTCCCGATCTGCCCATCGAGCGTCCGACCAAATTCGAGTTGGTCATTGACCTAAAGGCCGCCAGCGCCGTGGGCATCACGATTCCGCCGGCGTTGTTGTTGCGCGCCGACGACGTCATACGCTGATGGTCACCGCGATCATGAAACCGGCCATCAGCCGTTACCCCGTTCCCAAGCTCGAGGACCTTCCTGACGACATCAAGGCGCGAATGCTCGAGGTGCAGGACAAGGCGGGCTTCATCCCCAACGTTTTCCTGACGCTCGCGCACCGGCCCGACGAATTTCGCGCCTTCTTAATATGACGATATGTATGCACCATCATTTACTGTAAGCCGCGATTTTAGGCGTGCTCGTATATCATCAACAGCACGTAGCTAGCAGCACAATCCTCTCCGGCAGCTCCCTAGCGTCCCGCGCTCAAGCTTCCTCGCGGGCAGCTTCGCACCGTCACCTTCGACGGCGTGTTTTTTTAATCGAGTTGCACATAAGCGTCAACGACGACATCACCGTCCCGGTGGCGGCCTAGCAGGCTGCGACGCGCTGAGCATCAGTATTCGGGACCAGCTTCGGCTCGTAGCCAACGAGCTGTTCGACGTAGGCCAAAGCATCGTTGATGGCTGGGACGCCGACGACGCGGCACCGCGCTCACGCTCATGATCCAGATCAAGACCTGTTCGCGCAGCGTCAATTGCGGTTGACAGCGTGGCGCCGCGGCTCGTACCCTCGATGTGCGGCCGACGCCATGGGCGCCGCGCTGCGGTCGCCGGAAAGGCACACCATGGGCACGGACGAAAAGAAGGCGCAGCGGCTTGTTGCGATGTGCATGCTCGGATTCCTGCTTTTCAATTACCCGATCCTCGCGTTGTTCAACAAGCCGACGCTGTTTCTCGGGATCCCCCTGATCTACGCTTACATCTTCGCTGCCTGGGGACTCCTCGTCGCCGGGATGGCGTGGTTCGTCGGGCGCGCCGGCAGCTAAGCTGGCGAGCCTGACGGCGGCAAGGCGCGAGGGCGCGGTGCTCCAAGGCTGGGTTGTCATCCTCACCTCGTTCGCCTACCTGGGGCTGCTGTTCGCCATCGCGTATTTTGCCGACCAGCGCGCCGACCAGGGGCGCTCGGTGATCGCCAGCCCGACCATCTACAGTCTCTCGCTTGCCGTCTACGCAACAGCGTGGACATTCTACGGCAGTGTCGGACGCGCGGCGAGCGACGGCGTCGGTTTTCTGCCGATCTACATCGGGCCGACGCTGATGATCGCACTCTGGTGGGTCGTGATGCGCAAGATCCTCCGCATCTCGAAGGCGAATCGCATCACGTCGCTCGCCGACTTCATAGCATCGCGGTACGGCAAGAGCGCACAGGTCGGCGGTGCGGTGACG
>DASXBS010000205.1:0-6936 GCA_036491555.1 Casimicrobiaceae bacterium | reverse complement strand
CGCAAGAACGGCGCTCCTCGCCGGCGAGGCAGGCAACGCTGCAACGACTTGTGCAACGTCGTCCCACGGGACGGCGACGCCATCCTCCATGATGAGCGCGCCCGCCGTCGCACCTGCATGATCCCGATCCTCATCTCCTTTCGCGAGTGCGGTCAACGCCGCACCCATGCGCGCTTCGGCGTTGTGCGGCTCGATCGCCAATGCCTGGCGGTACTGCACGAGCGCCTCAGCGTGCGCGCCCGACCGAAAGAGCTCGGTGGCGAGCGCGAGGCGCGACGGCAGGTGCTGCGGTTGCATCGCGAGCGCCGCGCGCCACGCCTCGATCGCCTCGGCGCGCTGCCGGAGCGATCCAAGCACCTCGCCCAAGTGGTGCTGCGCCACCACCGCGTGCCGGTTGAGCCTCAGCGCCTGACGAAAGCACAGCATGGCATCGATGGGCAGCCCCGAGCGCTGATGCGCCTGCCCGCGCGCGAGCCAGTCGCCGTACGCCGCATCGATCATGAAGGCAGCCGAGCCTTGAGCAGGTCGACCAGCGTGCGCGGCGCGAGCCGGTAGAGCACGCGTCCCGGCGCCGTGTGTCTGATGCTCAGCGCCGCGCGCGCGAAGCGCGCGATCGTTCCGATGCGGGTATTCGATCCGTTGCCGGAACGCTCGGCCTTAGGCTCGACCGTTTCGACCGGGTTCATTGTCGCCGGTGGCGGCCAGGCCGCATAACCCAGCGCATCGCGGCAGCGACGCGTCGACAGTGGCGCGTCGAACGCAACTGCGCGTGCTGAACGCCGATAATGCGCGCCCATGCGCGCTGCCATCGCCGCGGCATCCGGCAAGTGAAGTTCGCGCGTCTTTGCGACGACCGCTGTGCGTTCGGCCAAGGCGTCCGGCGACATCAGTTGGGCGATGCGCTCGACCAGCGCCTCGTCTGAGCGCCACTGCGAATCGTCGAGCACCCATCCGGCGCCCGTCCGCGCCACTCGCTCTGCCAGCGCGCCGATAGGCGGTACTATCGCCGGGCGTCCAGCGTCCCATGCCTCGGACAGCGTAAAACTGAACGATTCCGGTCCTACCGACGGGTACGCTACCGCCTCGACGCGATAATGATCGAGGAGCCGGGGCAGCGCACGGGCATCGTACGGACCGTGCATGGTGAAGACGCCGTCGTGCGCCTGCCAGGGTTCGCGGCTGCGATCGAGATACCCGATCAGGACCCAGCGCAACCGGAAACCGCGTTGGCGGGTGATCGTCACCATGCGCTCGATGCGCCGCGATCCCTTGTCGGGCCCGATGGCGCCAAGGATCGCGACCACCGGACGGCCGTCATCGGCCATCGGTAGCGCGTGCGCGATGGCATCGACGCGATCCTCGGCATTTGGGAGCGCGTGCGGGACGATGTCGACCAGCGTGCCGGGATAATATCGACGCACCATGTCTGCGGCAAAGCGCGACGGAGCCGCCACGAACGCCGCCCCTGCGAGCAGGCGCGCATGTTTTTCGCGTAGTGCGGAGATGTCAACGGATGAAAATTCGAGTTGCGCGCCCAAGCAGGCTCGACAGGCTTTCACTTCTGTGACGCCACCACAGTACGCCTGGTCGGCGTCGAGGCATGTCACGGTGGGACACGCCAGCGACAGGTCGTGCACAGTCACGCCGTAAGCGACATCCGAGTCGGGCTCCGCGAGCGCCTCGACGATGCCCCCGACCGCGTTGTGCACGTGGACCAGCGCAATCGAGAAGCGCGCGCACACTGCGCGCAGGAATACGCTCCACGATTCGCCTTCATCACGCACGAATCGAAAGCGGCGGAGCACGCGATTGCCATCGTGTTCATCGATGCGGCATACGGCTGCAGAGACACTTAGCACGTAGTGGCGAAAGTCGACCGACAAGACCGTCGCGAGCGACCGCACGTGCGCCGCAGAGCCTCCGCCATGGTCGTGGGTGACATGTAGAACGCCTGGCAGCGCCGACGTCCGAATGCGCAGTTCGCACAGGGCCAGTTCGCGCAGTGCGCGCAGCGGATCAGCGGTGATGAATTCACGCACCAGCAGGTCGTAGTCGGGAAAACGCTCGGCGAGCAGCGCGCCATTGCGCTCCATCAGTGCCGAACGCGCGGCGCCGAACGAGCGGCTGCCGGTGTGCACCACGAACGCGTCTTCGCAGAGAACGCTATGCCACCCTGCCGCGGCGGCGCGCATGCAGAAGTCGCACTCCTCGCCGTAGCCACGGCCGAATGCGGGGTCGAAGGGCCCGATGCGATCCACCAGCTCGCGGCGGACGTACAGACAAAATCCCACTCCTGTCGGCAGGCGGGGATACGTCGGCACGGCGCTGACCCGAAGCGCACGCGCCATCGGCTCGGGGTCCGAATCCATCGGCCACGGATTGTTTACGCAAAACTCCGGCAGCGAACAGATCTCCGCATTGTTGGAAAATGGCGTGGCCGTACCGATGCTCGCGTCCGAATGCACGCAGCGCGCCAGCGCATCGAGCCAGCCCGAAGTTACGATGGTGTCGGAGTTGAGCAGGACGATATCGGCGTCGGGCCTCGCCTCGCGCATGCCACGATTGACGGTCAGCGGGAACCCGAGGTTGAGCTCGTTGGTTGCGAGGACGATGTCGCGTCGACCGAGTGCGGCAAGCTCGCGCCAGAATTCGACCACTTCGGCCTCGGTGGATGCGTCGTCGATCAATATCAAACGCGCGTCGATACTGCCGACGTCGGGCATGTGCGCAAGCACACTCGCCACGCAGCGCCGAAGGTCGGCGGCAGCATTGTGCACGGGGATGACGATGTCGATAGAGCGCCGCATGACCGTCAGTTCCGGGGAGCCGCCCGCATCAGGCCGAGGCGGATCAGTGGCAGCGCAAGCCACCAGCGAACGCCCTGCCGCCGGGTGACCTCGCGCTCGAGCGCGTCGGCGACGCCGTTCAGCCGCACGCATTCATTGCGCAACGCGTCGATGGAGTGCTCGCGCTCGGCAATGGCCGCGCGCTCGCGTTCCGCGGCCGCCTCGAGCTGCGCCTCGCGCATCGCAAGGAGTTGGCCGCGCCGACCGGCCAGATCCTGCTGCTCCGCGAGCCGTTTTTCGCTGCTGGCGAGAGCGGCATTTGCGCCGCGCAGCAGCGCGTCCAACCTCAGGACCTCGCCGGCATTGAATGCCGCGCGCGTACCTTCACTATCGGCGGCGTCGGCCAGCAGCGACATGCCCGGCCCCGGCGCTGGCAATGCCTGCGTACGTCGCGCGGCGACCACGATGAAGTACATGCCCTCGGGCGCTGGTGAGCGCTCGACGCCCCCGCTATGGGCAACCCACGCCTCGCCTTCGGGAGCTTCTCCTTCGTACCATATGCCCGACCACGTCCCCAGCCGCTGGTGATACCAGCGCTGTGCTGGGAACGCTTCTCCGAGCAACGCGGTCAGCCCGTCGCGATAGAGTTCGTGGAGGTGGAATTCGTTGCGGTAGTTGCGTGCGTCGCTATACAGGCGCTTGTTGGGCGACGAAATGACCAGAACGCCATCGGGCGCCAATACGCGCTCGAATTCACGCAGCATCGCCCCCTGATCGGCTTCGCTCAGGTGCTCCACGGTCTCGAACGATACGACCAGGTCAACGCTGGCACCCGGGATTGGCAGCGCGGAACACGAGCCGTGAATGAAGCGCAGCCGTTCGATCGGCGAGTAGCGAGCGGCGGCATGCTCGAGCGTGGCGACGTCGATGTCCACACCGATCACTTCAGCCGCATTCGCGGCAAGCAGCGCCGATCCGTATCCCTCCCCGCACGCTGCGTCGAGCACGCGCTTGCCGGTCACCAGCCGCCGTGCGAAGGCGTAGCGATGCCAGTGCTCATAAGCGATCTCACCCGAGCAGTCGGGCAGGAAGCGTTCACCGGTGAAAGTCAGCGTCATCGACTGTCGGCATCGTCGCGCGGTCGCCAAGGTGTGTCGCCTGGCGTGGATCAGCGCATGTCCTGTTGTATTTTACCCAATGAGCATGCACGCCGCCGCGCCGCGCGGTGCGGCATCTTCAAACCCGCGAAGGCATCAGTTCGCGGTCGCGCTCCAAGCCTCACTGAGGCCGCCCCCAGCGATGTTCAATGCGGGTGAATCCCAGCTCGCGCGTGTGGCCTTCGACCGCGAACGCGACTTCCACGTTGTCGAACAGGCGTACTCCTTCAGGATCGAGGGCGTGCGCGCGCACGAAGTACTTGCCCGGAAGCAGTGGCATCGACGAAAACACGAGCTCGAAGTCGAAACGGTGGCGATCGACGCGGCGCGGCTCGACGCCATCCATATCGGTCGCGACCCCATACACGGGTGTTCCGTCGGCGCGGACGATCCCGATCAGCACCACCGGCACGCGCGTATCGGGCGAATATACGCTGCCGCTCACCCTTAGCGGTGAGCCGGTTTCGATTCGCACGGGCGGATCGAGCTCGAGCGACTGCACCGCATAGACCCCGCCCGTCATCGTGCGGGGCAGCGTGACCGGCGATCTCGACTTCGCTGATTTCTCTTCGTGGAACGCCATGTAGGCTTGAGTGACTTCGTCGGCCGCGCCGCTCATGTTGACGCGACCGTCGCGCAGCCACAACGCGCGGCGGCATAGCTTCTGTACGTGATACATGCTGTGCGAGCAGAGCAACAGCGTGCCACCACCCTGAAGGAAACCCTCGATCCAGGCGATGCATTTTTTTTGGAACGATTCGTCGCCGACGGCGAGCACTTCATCGGTGATCAGCACGTCGGGACGCAGTGCCGTGGCGATGGCGAACCCCAGCCGAACCACCATGCCCGATGAGTAATGTTTGATCGGATCGCGGATATGTTCGCCGATGTCGGCGAAGGCGATGATCTCCTCTCGCTTGTCGGCGATCTCGGTGCGCGAGAGGCCGAGCAGCGCCGCGGCGAGATCGATGTTTTCGAGTCCCGAATACTCGGGATGGAAGCCGGAACCCAGCTCGAGCAGGGCGGCGACGCGCCCACTCACCGAAGCGTTCCCGCGCGTCGGCGCGATGACTCCGGCAACGACCTTGAGCAGCGTCGACTTGCCAGCTCCGTTTTCGCCGATGATCGCCAGCGACTCCCCGGCAGCGAGAGAGAACGACACATCATCGAGCGCGCGGAACACGCTCGCAGCGGCGCGCCCCCGAAGTAGGTCGAGCACCAACCGGAGGCGTCCGCCGCGAGCGTCCACCTTGGGATAGTCCTTGCCTACGCCTTCGAGCTGCAGCAGCGTCGCCGAGCTCACTTAAGTACCTTGACGCTGCATGCTCGGACACGTTGGGGAACGAGGCGCACGAGGCCGCTCGTCGACGTTGCGTGCATCGCGCCACCCACGCGCTTGGCGCGGCGGTGCTCGCGGGATCGGCCGATCGGAAATGCGGCGCTCACACGAAGTCCTCGAAGTGCGGTGACAGGCGCGTGAAGACCCAGCGCCCGCCAACGAATATCGCGCATGCGATCGCGAGCGCCAGGAGGTCGCCGCCGCTCACTGCCAGGCTGCCGTCGAGCAATGCCTCGCGAAGGCGCGTTACCAGATAGCCAAACGGATTGGCCGCAACCCACGGCCGCATTTGCTCGGGAACAAGCGTCAACGGATACAGGATCGGTGTGAGGTACATGAGGATCATGAGCACCGGAACCAGCACATGCTCGACGTCACGAATGAACACCTGCAGCGCGGCGAGCGCGAGCGCCAACCCGGCGACGGCGATCGCCATAAGGATCCAGAGCGGGATCGCGATCAACAATCCGGAAAAATGCACCGTCTCTCCCATCAAGCGCAGCGCGATGAGGACAGCGACATAGCCTGCGAACTGCAGCAGCAGCGTCGCGGCTACTGCGGCGTAGACGACGAGCTCGTGCGGGAACGCGACCTTGCGTATGAGCCCTGCGTGCGCGCCGATAGCAAGCGTCCCGCGCTGCAGCGCCTCCTGTGCCGCGAGCCAGGGCCACAGCGCCACCGCGACAAAGGGCAGGAAGGCGCGCCCGTCCATCGCTCCGGTGCGGAATACCGTGGTGAAGACGAAACCGTAGACCGCGAGCAGTGCCAGCGGGTGGAGCAGCGCCCACGCCATGCCGCTGTAGCTGCCGAGATAGCGAGAGCGGATCTCGCGGCGCAGGAAATTGGCGAACAGCGCACGCTGGCGCGCGCCAGGAAAAACCTCGGTCATTCAGCGCGCCCCGTCATCGCTGCCTCCGCGCGGGCAGATGGCGTGCAGCATAGCAGGCGTGTCGGTCGCGAGCGCTATTTGGGCGGCGCGAGCTCGTTCGCCTTGCGTAGAACGTCGGGATTGGTCTTCACCATCAGCGCGTCGACGGCGGGCTGGTTGATCCTGGACATCGAATCCTCTCGAACGCGCGAGATGAGCAGGTCGCGCTGCGACTCGGTGTACTTCTTGCGCTCCTCCGCGATGAGCTCGGGGGCGACTTCCTCGAATGGACGCACGCGCCCGGGCTTGCGTGCCTCGAGACGGATGATGTGATAACCAAAGCTGGAGAGGATCGGGCCGGTAATCTCGCCCACGCTGGTAAGCGAGAACGACGCGTCGGTGAACGCGGCATCCATCTGTCCCTTGCCGAAAAATCCCAGGCGCCCGGCATTCTGCTGCGCCGAGGGATCGTCCGAAAGCTCTTTGGCGAGCGCGGCAAAGTCGGCGCCGGCGGCCAGCCGCGCGCGCACGTCCTGCGCGATCTTCAGCGCCTCGGCGCGCTCGCGCTTTTTGGTGTCGATCAGGATGTGAGAGACGTCGACCTCGTCGCCGGTGCGGTACTTGTCGGCATTGACGAGGTAGAGCTCCTTCGCGCGCGCGGTGAACTGCGGCAGCTTTTCGTCGAAGGTCCTGCCCGCGTCCCGCTCGGTCGCAGCGATCAACAGGTTGGCGTCGACGCGGTCGAGTTCCGACGCGCGGCGCAGACGCGTCTCGGGGTCCTTGAGC
>DASXBS010000204.1:0-4060 GCA_036491555.1 Casimicrobiaceae bacterium | reverse complement strand
GGACGCACCACACATCGATTGTCGCGCTCGAGGACGGCGATGCCTGCGCGATCTCGTATTCTGACTTCGAGCGCGTTGCGCGCTCCTCGGCCGCCGTGCAGCGCCGGTTCATGCATCTCATGAGTCACGAGCTCGTCAACGAGCAGCGCATGATGCTCCTGCTGGGAACGATGCGCGCCGAGCAGCGACTGTCGATGTTCCTGATCGAGCAGTCGGCGCGCTACCTGCGGCTAGGTTATTCGCCGACCGAGTTCGTGCTGCGGATGACGCGCGAGGACATCGGCAGTTTCCTCGGCCTAAAGCTGGAAACGGTGAGCCGGCTGTTCTCGCGCTTTCAGCAGGCGGGCCTGATCAAGATCGATCAGCGGTCATTGAAGCTGCTCGACATCGAGGCGCTGCGCCAGCTATCCACGCAATGACGGCTGCAGCTCCATGTCGCGATGCCATCGCGACGTGCTTCCAGTGCGGCCGGGCCAACCCGGCGCACGCCTTTGACGGCATGGTCGAAGGCGAGTCGCGGCAATTTTGCTGTGCGGGATGCCGCGCGATTGCGCAAACCATCGGCGCTGCGGGACTCGGGCAGTTTTATACGCGCCGCGAAGCGCCGGACGCGCCGTTTGCCGAGGAACCCGCCGCTGGCGACGAGCCGTCGCGGCTTGCCGCGGCGGCAGACAGCGGGGGGCTGATCGAAGAGCACGCTCGCGGCGAGCGCTCCGTCTCGCTCCTGCTTGAGGGCATTCACTGCGCCGCGTGCACCTGGCTTATCGAGAGCTATCTCGGCCGTCAGCCCGGCGTGCGCGAGGTCAACGTCAATTTCGCCACGCGGCGCGCACGCGTGCGCTGGGACGGCGGCCGCGTCTCGCTCGACGCGCTGCTGCGCGCGATCGGAAGCGTCGGGTACCGCGCCTATCCCTACGACCGCGCGCGCCGCGAGACCGGCGCACGGCGCGAGCGCCGCACGCTGCTGCTACGCGCGGGCATCGCGCTGCTGGCGATGATGCAGGTCATGATGTTCGCGATTCCCGCGTATCTCAGCGACGACGGCGTCGAGCCTGCGCACGCGATCCTTCTGTCCTGGGCAAGCCTGATCATGACGCTGCCGGTGGTGACCTATTCGGCAGCGCCTTTTTTCCGGAACGCATGGCGTGACGTGCGCATGCTGCGCGCAGGGATGGACCTTCCGGTGGCGCTGGGCATCGCTGCCGCGTTCATCGCGAGCGCGTGGTCGACGCTGGGCGGCGGCGGACCGGTCTACTATGACTCGGTGACCATGTTCGTGGCGCTCCTGCTCGTGGGCCGGCTTTTCGAGCTTCGTTCGCGGCAGGTCGCGGCGGAGGCCATCGAGTCGGTCACTCGCGAGCTGCCTGCGCTGGCCGAAAGGCTGGAGAGCTACCCGCGGCCGGGCGAGAGTGCCATGGTGGCGGCGGGATCGCTGCGCGCCGGGGATCACGTGCGGGTGCAGGTCGGCGACGTCGTTCCCGCCGACGGGGTGGTCGTCGAAGGACGTTCCAGCGTCGAAGAAGCGCTGCTGACGGGAGAAAGCTGGCCGAAGATCAAGTCCGCCGGCGATGACGTGCTCGCGGGATCGATCAATCGCGAAAGCCCGTTGATCGTTCGGGTGAGTGCGGCGGGCGCTGACACCCGGGCCGCCGCGCTGGGGCGCCTGGTCGAACGCGCCGCCAACGCCCGTCCGCGCATCGCGCGCATCGCCGATCGGGTGGCCTCGTGGTTCATCGTCGCGTTGCTCGTGATGGCGGCGCTCGCCGCGGTCCTCTGGTGGCGTATCGATCCGACCCGTGCGATCGCGGTGGTCTTCGCGATGCTGGTGGTGAGCTGCCCGTGCGCGATGTCGCTCGCGACTCCGGCGGCGCTCGCCTCAGCCGCGGGAGCGCTGGCGCGTCGCCGCATTCTTGCAGTGCGCGCCGATGCGCTGGAGGCGCTGTCGCGCGTGACCCACGTCATCGTCGACAAGACCGGGACGCTGACCTGCGGACGCCCGCAGCTCATCGACCTGGTTGCGGTCGGCGCGCGTGGCGCCGGCGAATGCCTGTCCATCGCCTGCGCTCTCGAGCGCGGCTCGTCGCATCCGATCGCCGCCGCGCTGCTCGAGTTCGCCGATGCGAGTGTGGGTGCCGAAGACGTCGTCGCGGTCCCGGGATGCGGCGTCGAAGGGACAATCGCGGGTCGGCTGTACCGGCTTGGAGAACCAAGATGGGCGGGCGAGATCTTCGATGCGCCTCTGACCAACGCGCTACGCGGGGTAGGCGACGACCGCATCGCGATCATGCTCGCAGGCGAAGAAGGCTGGCTCGCGCGCATGACCTTCGGCGACCCGCTGCGTCCGGGCGCCGCGCAGGCAATCGCCGCGCTGCATGCGATGGGCATTGGCGTCTCGCTGGTGTCAGGCGATCGCGCCGTAACCGTGCGCCATGTCGCGGATGCCGTGGGCATCGATAATGTGATCGCCGAGGCGAAGCCCGAGAACAAATGGGCGGCGATCGTTCGGGCGCAGCGCGACGGCGCGATCGTGGCAATGGTCGGCGACGGTGTCAACGACGCTCCGGCGCTTGCGCAGGCCAACGTTTCGATAGCCTTCGGCAGCGCCACCACGCTCACCCGCTGGACCGCCGACGTGGTCACGCTCGGCGAAGACGTGCGCCTGGTCGCAGACGCGATACGGGTGGCGCGCCGCACGTACCGGATCATCAGGCAGAACCTGCTGTGGGCCGTCGCATACAACGCCGTTGCGATTCCGCTGGCGGCGTTCGGCTTCCTTACGCCGCTGGGCGCCGCGCTGGGCATGTCGATTTCGTCGTCTTTGGTGGTACTGAACGCGCTGCGCCTGCTGAGGCAGCCTCCCTTGGACACGCCCGCGGCGGTCCTGCGCGATGCGACGCCTGCGGCAGCGATGGCTTAGGCAATTTGCTTAGCCGACCGAGTAGGCGACCGGGTTAAGCAACTGAGTTACGCAACTGAGTAGACAACTGAGTAGACAACTGAGTGGACCAGGTCCTCATCCTGCTGATTCCCTTGTCGGTCGTATTGATCTTCGCGATCGGCGCGCTGTTCTGGTGGTCGGTGCGCAGCGGCCAGTTCGACGACCTGGAGGGACCCGCGCACCGCATCATCGCCGACGACGACGGTCCCTTTGATCCCGGTCAACATCCCCCGTCGCCGCGCCCGGTACCTTCCGCGATGACCAAGACAATGCACCCCGGCCGCGGCCGGATTCGTAAGGCCGAGGAGCAAAGCACATGAGCGCTGCGGCACCCGCAACATTCAACTACAAGGTCGTTCGCCAGTTTGCGATCATGACGGTGGTCTGGGGCATCGTGGGCATGCTCGTGGGCGTGATCATCGCCGCGCAGCTGCTCTGGCCGGATCTCACGTACGGCATCCCCTGGCTGTCCTACGGACGCCTGCGTCCGCTGCACACCAATGCAGTGATCTTCGCGTTCGGCGGATCGGCGCTGTTCGCCACGTCGTACTATGTCGTGCAGCGCACATGTCAGGTGCGCCTGTTCTGCGGACCGCTGGCCACATTCACATTCTGGGGTTGGATGGCGGTGATCGTGCTCGCCGCGATTACGCTGCCGCTGGGGTACACGTCCGGCAAGGAATACGCCGAGCTCGAATGGCCGATCGACCTGCTCATCACCGTCGTCTGGGTGTCGTATGCGATCGTGTTCTTCGGCACGATCTTCATGCGCAAGACGCCGCACATCTACGTCGCCAACTGGTTCTTCGGAGCGTACATCCTCACCGTGGCGATCCTGCACATCGTCAACAGTGCGGAAGTGCCCGTCTCGTTCTGGCCGATGAAGTCGTATTCGGCATATGCGGGCGTGCAGGACGCGATGGTGCAGTGGTGGTACGGCCACAACGCGGTCGGCTTCTTCCTGACCGCAGGGTTCCTCGGGATCATGTATTACTTCGTGCCCAAGCAGGCCGATCGTCCGATCTATTCCTACCGACTGTCGATCGTGCACTTCTGGGCGCTGATCGCGGTGTACATGTGGGCCGGCCCGCATCACCTGCAGTACACCGCGTTGCCCGACTG
>DASXBS010000203.1:0-36479 GCA_036491555.1 Casimicrobiaceae bacterium | reverse complement strand
GGGCACCCTCAGGGCGTCGCCCAGTCAGGCCATCCGATATGCCAGCGCAGTCGTTGCGCGTGGGCACGCAGCTCGGCGATCTCCTCATGCAGGGCATGGTCATCGGGCCGCGCGGCCAGCGCGACCAGCGCCCGGCCGCGCGCCATCAGGAAGTCGGTGTATGGCAGACGCTCGCGGCGCGTGTAGCTCGCCATCGCGCTGATCTGCGCCAGCGCGCGGCGCCATTCCTTGCGCGCGATGGCGTCCTCGATCGACAGGCGCAAGTACGCGATGTGGCTGTGCCCGACGCTGCCTTGCTCCAGCAAGGCGCCCGCCTCCGCCGCGTAGTCTTCCCGCATGAGCGGGTCGTCGGTCATGCGCTGAAGCAATCCCAGGATCATCGGTCCGCAGAAGCCCATGCCGAACTCGCGCGCGAGCGCGAGAGAGCTGGCAAGGCAGTCCCTAGCCTCGTCCGCGCGTCCTCTCGCCAGAAGGCATTCCGCATGGTGCGCGAGCAGCACCGCCAGATACCGCTTGGTTCCCAGACTCTCGGCGAGCTCGCGCCCGCGCAGCTGGTAGGGTTCGGCCTCGGCGTGGCGCGCGCACGTCGTGAGCACCAGGCCGCAGGATTGCATCGCCACCATTTCCGAATAGCGGTCGCCGATTTCGACTGCGACATCGCGAGACGCCAGCATGTCGGCCAGCGCCTCGTCGAATTCGGTGAGGTAGGTTCGCGAATGACCGACCATGATCCGATTGGCGATGGCGACCCGCGTGAAGCCATGTTCGTCGCACAGCGCGACGCACGCGCGGAAGTGCTCGAACGCGGTGCGCATGCGGCCTTCGAGGTAGTAGGCGTCGGCAAGTCCGGAAAGCGCGCGCGCTTCCCATTCCTTGTCGCCGAGCAGCAGCGCCTGCGCGTGCGCGATCTGATGTGCTGCCCGGCACTCCTCGACACGGCCGAGCGCGAAATAAAGATTCCCACGCGTGCTGTGCAGCTCGGCGAGCTCCCGATCGAGGCCCGCCGCCAGCGGCTCGGCCTGGGCGAGCGCCGCCAGCGCGGCGTCGACACCGGCGATCAGGCGGTGCCCGGCAGCGACGCCGAGAAGCGCCCGACAGCGCTCTGCGGGGTAGGTGGTCGAGGCGAGCGCGAGTTCGTACGCTGCTACCGCCGGCCCTCCCGCTCCGGTCTCGCGCAGCAAGCTGCCGATCAGCATGTTCAGGGCGTAGCGGTCCGCCGGCGCTCGCGCCAGCGTGACACCGCGCTGTGCCAGCCTGAGCGCGGTGTCGAACTGCAGTCGCGTTGCCTGCGATCGCCCAGCCTCGAGGTAGGCTTGCGGCGCCCCGGGGTCGTCGGCGCGATCGAGATGTTCGGCTCGCAGCGCGGGATCTCGCTCGCCGAACCATGCCGCGGCGGCGCGATGCAGCTCCCCGCGGCGCACCTTCGTGATGGACGCGTAAACGCCATCGCGGATGAGCGCGTGACCGAACAGGAACTCGTCGCCTTCCGGACGCACCAGCGCATGCGCCAGCAGGTTCTTGCAATCGTAATCTGGCAACTGCGCGAGCCGTCGGACCAACGCCAACGCGAAGCGCTGGCCGATCACCGCCGCTGCGCGCAATGCGATGCGATCGCGCTCGGGGAGACGATCGATGCGCGCGAGCACTAAGCTGTGCAGCGACGATGGCAGCGCGTCCTGATGCTCGTCGGCAGCGCTCAGCAATTGCTCGAGAAACAGCGGATTGCCGGCAGCGCGATCAATGCATTGCTGCGCATAGCGCTGTGAAGTCGAAAGCAGCCCGCTGGCGAGGGTCATCGCATCGTCGGGGTGAAGCGGACCGAGCTCGATCGAGGTCAGCGCCGCGTTGCCGAGCGCGCCGCGCCACCCGCCGCCGAGCGGATCGCCATCGGGGCGCGTCGTCAGCGCGAGCACGATGGGAAGCGACGCAGTCGCCTTGCCAAGCGTCGCCAGGTGCTCGAGCGTGCCGCGATCCGCCCAATGCACATCTTCCACGATGAGTAGCAGCGGTGCGACGCGACTTGCCGATCGGGCGAGCTGCACCACCGCGCCGGTACGGCCGCTCTGGCGCGCGGTGTGGTCCATCGCCTCGTACGCGAGCCGCAGCGCGGAGGGCAGCGGAAGATCGAGCAGATCGAAGAGAAAGGCACGGTCGGTTCCGTGGAGATTTTCTGTTGCGACGCGCTGGATGGCCGACTCGCGCTCAGCCGCGGGCGATTCCGGAGAAAGGTCAAGCATTCCCAGCACCAGCTCGCGTATCGGATCGCGACCCTGCGCCATGCCGAAGTCGAGCACCAGCCCCGAATGGCTTGCGAAGCCGTCGGCGAGCGCCACGCGCCGCAGCTCCGCGATCAGGCGCGATTTGCCCATGCCCGCATCACCGCGTACACACACCACGCTTCCCGCGCCCACACGCCGGCTGGCGTGCAGCAGCGTCGTCAACTGCGTGAGCTCGACAGTTCGTCCCACGAAGCGATGCGTCGCTTCGGTCGGCGCCACGCTGCGCAACTCGATCAGGCGCCATACCGACAGCGCCGCATCAACGCCCTTGAGCTGGGCATCGACGATCGGCTCGCAATGCGCGATGCGCCCAACCGCGGCATGAACGGCGCCGTCGAGCACTGTTTCTCCCGGGCGGGCGAGTTGCTGCAGGCGCGCGGCGATGTTCACCGACGCGCCGATGACGGTGTAGGCGCGATGGCGCGAGCTGCCGAGCCCGCTGGCGATGACCTCGCCGGCGGCAACGCCGATGTGTACCTGCAGATCGCGCTCGAGCTCGCAGCCGAGCACCGCGACGGCGCGGTGGATGTCGACCGCGGCGCGCAGCGCACGCGCCCCGTCGTCGCCATGCGCGACCGGCGCACCGAAAACCGCCATGACGCTGTCGCCGATGTGCTTGTCAATGCTGCCGCCATAGCTTTCCACGATCGAATCGGTGGCCTCGAAGTATGTTTCGAGCAGTCGGTGCACTTCCTCCGCGTCGAGCTCCTGCGACATCCGCGTGAAGCCGACCAGGTCCGCGAACAGCACTGTGGCGGGACGGCGCTCGCTTTCCGCACTTTCGCTGGTGCTCGCCACGACCGCCAAGCTGTGTGCGGCCAGCGCGACGCCGCATCCGCCGCAGAACTTGTCGTCGGCTTCGTTTGCAAAACCGCACGACGCGCATAACTGCGGCAGTGGCTTGCCGCAGCCGGCGCAAAAGCGCCGTCCCTGGCGATTGGAGGCACCGCAAGCGCTGCAGGTGCTCAACGCAGTAACTCTACGCAGCGAGCAGCGACTGACCCGGACGCACGCGGGTGAAGCGCACCGGAATGCGCTCGCAATGCAGCGCGTCGCCGCGGCGAACGATACGCGTATAGGCCGCTACGACAGGATCGGCGGACTGCGGGAAGTCAGCGCGATAGTGCGCGCCGCACGAGTCCTCGCGCGCCTGTGCCGCGCGCACGATGGCACGGCTCACCTCGACGAGGTTCTGCAGGTTGAGCCAGTCGTGCCACGTGAGGTTGTAGGCACGCTCGCACGCCGCGGATGCCATCGAGCCCGTCGCGAGCTCGCCCGCGAGCCCTTCGAGCGTCGCGGCGGCACGACGCAGGCTCGCGGCGTCGCGCACGATTCCCGCTTCGTCCCACATCGAGGTGTGGAGGCGCTCGCGGACGCCTTCGACGTCGATCGGCGCGCCCTTCCCGAACGGTGACTCGGCAGTGGCGATGGCCGCGGCGATGACGTCGCTGTCGGGGTCGCGAAATGCGCCCTCGTGCGCGATCCATGCAGCGATCGCATCGCCCGCGATGCCGCCGAACACCGTCGAGTTCGCCACGCCATTGCCACCGAGCCGGTTGGCACCGTGGACGCCACCTGAATCCTCGCCCGCCACGAACAGCCCGCGCAGCACGGTGGTGCAGTCGGCGCGGAACTCGACGCCGCCCATCATGTAATGCGCAGTGGGAACGACTTCGACGCGCGCGCCCGCCAGATCGAAGCCGCAGTCGGCGCAACGCTCTACCATGCCCTTGAACTGGCGGCGCACGTTGTCGGGGCCGAGATGCGCCATCGAAAGCCACACCCCGCCGTGCGGCGATGTGCGTCCGGCGCGCATCTCTGCGTAGATCGCCCGCGACACGATGTCGCGGGTGGCGCGCTCCAGGCGCGGGTCGTAGCGCTGCATGAAGCGCTCGCCGGCGCCATCCAGCAAGTAGCCGCCGGCGCCGCGCAAGCCTTCCTCAAGAACGGTGCCGGTCATGCGCGTGTGCGCGCCGGCGAGCAGCCCGGTCGGATGGAACTGCACCATCTCGAGGTCGCGCAGCGGCAATCCCGCCGCCAGCGCCATCGCCAGTCCGTCGCAGCTCTTGTCGCCGGAAGGCGTGTGATAGCGGTACATCGTCGGTCCGCCGCCGGTCGCGAGCAGCACCGCCTTCGCCGCGACGTAGACGTATTCGCCGGTACGGATGTCGAGCAGCACCGCGCCGGCGAGCGCGCTGCCGTCGGCGCAAGGAACCAGCGCCAGCGCGCGATGCTCTTCCATGCGCGCGATACCGCGCGCCCATACCTGCTCGGCGAGCCGGTTCATGATTTCGATGCCGGTGAGATCGCCCTTGTGCACGGTCCGGTCGAAGGTCTGCCCGGCGAACGCCTTCTGGTGAATCGAGCCATCGGGATTGCGATCGAAAAAGCAGCCGAGCTCGTTCTCGAGCTCATGGATGCGCTCGATGGCGCCGTTGACCAGCGTCCACGCCAGGTCCTGGTCGGGTAGCCACGCGCCGCCGACGATGGTGTCCATGAAATGGCGCTCGACCGAGTCGCCTGGCGCGAGCGCGACGTTATAGCCGCCCTGGACCATGCGCGTGCATCCGCACTTGCCGAGCAATCCCTTCACCGCGACGGTGATTGACAGGTGCGCATTGGCCGCGTGCGCGTGCAGCGCGGCGAACAATCCGGCGCCGCCCGCGCCGAGTATCAGGAGGTCGGTCTCGACCCGGCGCGCGTGCAGTATCAAGTTTCGGCCATGTCAGCGCTTGACACCGAGCGCGGCCAGCGCGTCGGCGCGGCGCGAGCGCGCGGACGCGTCGACCGCGGCGTACAGGCTCCCGCCGTGGCTGTCCATCGCGACGGTCAGCGGACCGAAATCGCGAATGCGAAATCGCCACAGGCTTTCGGGATTGAGCTCATCAAGGTCGACGTCTTCGATCGCTTCGATCCAGGTCGTTTCCAGCGCCGCCGTGCCGCCGATGATGGCCAGGTACGCGCCGCCGAGTTCGCCGAAGGCCGCCAGTGAATCCTTGCCCAGTCCGCCCTTGCCGATGATCAGCCGCACGCCGCATTGCGCGATCAGCGGTCGCGTGAAGCGCTCCATGCGCGCCGACGTCGTCGTGCCCACGCACAGCGGCGCGTAGCCCGCCGGATGCTCGGCCGAGCGTTCGACCTTTCTCACGTTGGGCGCGGTGTGGATCACGGCGTGGCCGGAGAGGTCGAAGCGTGTCGGCGCGCCGCGATCGAACATCGCGATCTGGGTGGCATCGCGAATGCCGAACAGCGTTCCCTGCAGCGTCACGGTGTCGTCGACGCGCAACGCGCGCACCTGCGCATCGCTGATCGGCGGGGTAAGGTCGTGGTGAGCCATGGACGATCAGACGATTGTTTTCGCCGCCATTGCCGGACCGAAATGACCGAGGAACATACCGACTAGAATCCGTAACGCACGCCGGCAGCGTCGATGGTCGCTGACGCGCGGCGCGCGGAATGACATTGCATGTTCACCGCGACCGGATTCATGGTGATGTGCGTCGCGGCAAGCTCGACGTGCACCGCGAATGCGGTGGAGTCGCCGCCGAGGCCCTGCGGGCCGACGCCCAGCATGTTCACTGCGGAGGAGAGCTCCGCCTCGAGGCGCGCACCGTCGGGATCCTCGCATTGCGAGCCCAGTGGGCGCGTCGCCGCGATCTTGGCGAGATGCACGCACAGGTCGGCGGTGCCGCCGATGCCCACGCCGATGATGGTCGGGGGGCACGTCTTCCCTCCGGCATCAAGCACGCAGTCGACGACGAAGGTGCGGATGGCATCGACGCCTTCGGCGGGAACGGCCATTTTCAGCCACGAGTTGTTCTCCGAGCCGCTGCCCTTGGGGATCATCTCGATTTTCATGCCTTCGATCGCAGCGCTGTAATCGATGTGGATCACCGGTACGCCGACGCCGCATGAGGTGTGCTCATTCTTGCGCGTGAGCGGGTGCACGATCGACGAGCGCAGCGGATGCTCGCGGGTCGCGCGCTCGCAGCCTCGGCGGATCGCGGCCTTCATCGCGGGGCCGTCGATTTCGACGCCGCGCCCGATGGTGACGTTGTAGATAGGGATGCCGGTGTCCTGGCAGAGCAGGTTGTCGGTGGCTTCTGCGACCGCGATGTTGCGGATCATCGTGCCGAGCACGCCGCGCGCCTTGTCGATGCTCTCCTGGCGAGCGAGCGTTTCGAAGCCGCGCTTGACGTCGTCGGGCAGGATCTTGAGCGCGCGAATGTAGAGGTCCTTGGCGACGCTCTCGACGGTGGAAGGTTCGACGCGCATGTGCTGGATGAAATCAGATGAGGTTGAGCGCGAAGATCAGCGCGAAAAACACGGCGCCTCCACCCGCGACGGCGAGCATCGCCTTCTGCGCTTCGCCGCGCCAGCCGACAAACTCGATGAGCAGCAACCGGACGCCGCCGGTGAAATGCGCCGCCAGCAGGAACACCACGGCGACTTCGGAGGCCTTGACCAGCGGCTGCTGCGTCCACGCCAGAAACACGTCGAGCGCGCCGGCGCCGGCCAGCGCCTGCGAGAGCGCGAGAAAATGCAGTGGCAGGAACACGGCGAGCAGCACTCCGGAAACGCGATGGACGACAAAGGCCCAGAAGGCGGCGTGGCCGCGATTGGCCCATCCAGAATGCATCATAACGCCACCGCCAGCACTGCACGCGCACCCAGCCCCAGGAGGGCGACGCCCGCGACCACCCACGCGACGTTCGCTGCCGTTCCGCGCCAGCGCAGCCATTCGGCGGCAACGACGCGAAGCCCCAGCGGCGCGTGCACGGCGACGGCGACGACGAACACGCCGTAGAACACGGTCCAGGCGACGCTGCCGCGGGTGCGCCCCAGGATGGCCTCCGCGGTCAGGCCGTGGCGCACCGCCACGATCAGGGTCACGAGATGCACAAGCACACAGACCGCCAGCACCGCGGCGGACAGCCGCTGCGCGAGCCACGCGCGAGCCTCGCCGCGCGCGCTCACAGCGCCCCCTTGAGCAGCGCCAGCGCCGTCGCGCGCTTGAGACCGGCGATCGAGCCGGTGGGCGACAGGTGCTTCGGGCAGCGCTCGGTGCAGCTCGTGTGCGTGTGACACGCGTGACAACCCGCATCTCCGGATACCGCGGCGAGGCGCTCCGAGTGCGCCGCGTCGCGCACGTCGCGAACCAGGGTCCATGCGCGATTAAGCGCCGCCGGCCCCAGGTAGTCGCGGTTCCACGCGACGACCTCGCACGATGCGTAGCACACGCCACAGCCAATGCATTCGATCGCCGCGTCGACGGCGGCACGCGCCGGCGAGTCTGGCGGCACCACCGCGAAGGTATCTTTTCGCGTCGAAGTCGGCACGAACTGGCCCTTCGCCTTCGCCCACTTGTCGAAGAACGCGCTCATGTCGGTCACGAGGTCACGGATGATCGGCAGGTTGGCGAGCGGTGCGATGTCCAGGCGCTCGCCGTCGCACACTTTCTCGACGTGGGTTCGGCAGGTCCAGCGCGCCACGCCATTCACGCTCATCGCGCACGAACCGCACATGCCCACGCGACAGGCGAAGCGGTACGCGAGCGAGGCATCGAGGTGGCGCTGGATCCACGTCACCACGTCGAGCACCGTCTGCGACGCGAGGCGCGGGACCTGGAACGTCTGATAGCCGCCCTCAGCGCCACCGCGCCACACGCGTACTTCGAGCTGGTTTTCAGGTGCGGGCATCGCCGTGATAGAGCCGCACCGTGTGCCGCGCCTCGGCGAAGAAAAGCCAGCGCTCGGCCATCAGGCCGATGATACAGACCACGGCGAACATCGCCACCGCGGCAGCGCTGCGGGCGCCCGCGGCCCACGCCGCTCCCGGCGCCGCGAACGCGAGCAGCAGCGCAGCCGCGCGCAACGCGCGTGCATGCCGGCGCGCGAGTACGAAGCCGAACTCGTTGGTGAGAAACGTCCCGTGGCTGTGCCCCGCATCGAACAGGCGCGCCTGCGCCACGGTGACTCCGGGCGGACGCACGCCCTCGCGCACGCCGATCGCACGCTCGATCGTGAGCATCCGAGCTTGCGAGGCCGCGGCGCGCCAATATCCCGCCTTGGCGGCGAGCGCGGCCACGCCGAGCGCCGCCGCCAACCAGGCGTACGCACGCACGTCCGCGCCGTAGCGGATCGCCAGCGCCAGCAACAGCAGCGAGCCCGACCAATGTCCGAGCAGCACATAGCATGCCGGCGTCCAACGCGTATGCCACTGCCGGATCGGTTTCAGGCTTGCATAGATCATCGCGGTGCAGAACAGCACCGAGCACGAGAGCAGAAAGACCAGGGCGGCGACCGGAAGGCGAATGGCCGCTGGCGCATCGGTGAACGCAAGGCCGGCGTAGATCAGGGTCAGCGCCATCAGCTTCGCTGCCAACACCGCCTCACGCGACAGCCACGAGGTGCGAAATCGCGAAAACGCTCGCCACGCGTTGGATGGCTTGGCCAGGTGCAGCGTCGACGAGGCGAGACCCATGGCGACCAGAGAGAACCCGGTCGCAATGCCGGGGACGAGCATCTCGCGAGGAAGGACGCGGGTGACACACAGATCGGCGAGCGCCAGCAGCGACAGCAGCCCCAGGCCGGCGCCCGAGATCACCGTAAAAAAAACAATGCTGAAGGTCGGTTTCATCGGCGCGCCGCGGTCAGCGGCGTATGACTGGGCTCGCCAGGCTCGCCAGTCCGCGCTCGAGCAGCGCCTTCGCATCGTCGACCCCGACGATCGCCGGTGGCTCGCGTGGCGGCAGGTAGCGGTTCACCGGGGCATACCCCAGCTCGGGGAGCAGGCCAAAGCCGCCGCGCTGCGCGGACAAGCGCGAGACGTCCGAGTCCGGGTCGTCGTAGTCGCCGAACCAGCGCGCATGCGTGGGGCAGGCCAGCACGCAGGCAGGCTGGCGCTCGTCGGGCTCGAGGCGCTCGTCATGGATGCGATCGACGCACAGCGTGCATTTCTTCATCGTGCCCGAGGAAGGATCGAGCTCGCGCGCGCCATAGGGGCACGCCCACGCACACAAGTTGCAGCCCATGCACTTATTCTGGTCGACGAGCACGATGCCGTCGTCGCGCTTGTACGAGGCGCCGGTCGGGCACACGGTGACGCAGTCGGCATCGGCGCAGTGCATGCACGACATCGGAAAGTTGATCGTTTTGCTCGCCGGGTATTCGCCGACCTCGTAATGGCGCACCCGGTTGAACCAGACCCCGGAGGGTTCGGCGCCGAACGGCTCGAGGTCGGTGAGCGGTCCGCTCACCGGCGACGACGTGTTCCATTCCTTGCACGCGGTCGCGCACGCATGACAGCCCACGCAAGTATCGAGGTCGATGAGAAGGCCGAGCTTCATCGCGCGGCATCCATGTCCGCACGCGCGTCGTAGCGCAGCACCGTGGGCCGCGGCTCGTTGTCGCCGGGCAGCCTGGGTGCAGCGGCGAACACCGGCCAGATCCCGGTCTCGCCGGGCATGCAGCGCGTCACGCGCACGCGCAGGTCGAACCACGCCGCCTGTCCGGTGACCGGATCGGAGTTGGTGAGCCGGCGGTCGCCATCGGCGCCGGGAAGGTGCTCGGAAATGAGGTGATTGAGCAGGAACCCTGCGGTGGCCTCGCTCGCGTTCGGATCGAGCCCCCACGTGCCCCCCTGCTTGCCGATCGCGTTCCACGTCCACACGGTGTTGGTTTCGCAGCCTTCCATCGTGCGCAGCTGGCAGCGAATGCGCCCGTGGTGCGATTCCAGCCACACCCAGTCGTCGTCGCCGAGCCCGAGCTCGCGCGCCTTGGCGCGATTCATGTACAGGCGGTTCTCGGCGATGATCTGGCGTAGCCACGCGTTCTGCGCGTCCCATGAGTGATACATCATCATCGGACGCTGCGTGATCGCGTGCAGCGGGAAATCGTCCGCCACCGTCCGCAAACCCCTCTGCGCCGGCGCGCCGCTCGCAGTCGCAGGCCGCGCGCCCTCCAGCGGCGCGTACCAGAAAGGCAGCGGATCGAAGTAAGTCGCCAGGCGCGCGCAGTCGAGCGCCGACACCGGCTGCGGCCCATCGTAAAGCCCCTGTCCGGCCAGCCGGAAATTCTGCAGTGGTTCCGAATACATCTGCAGCACGACCTGCGTCGGCGGCGTGCCGAACAGCGCGTGCTTCTCGGCGAACTCGAGGTAATCCTTATTCGCGTAGCGGTAGTAGCGCATGTTCTCGGGCCAGTGGTACGCGAAGTACGACTGATTCTCGATGTATTTTTCCCATTGCCTGGGATTGGGCTTGCCACGCAGTGACGATTCGCCGTGCTCGCCACGCCATCCTGCCAGGAAACCGATGCCGGGGAATTTCTCGTAGTTGACGATGAAATCGCGGTAGTCGGCGAATTTGCGCGAGCCGTCGTCGCGCGTGAACGCCGGCAGGGAGAGCCGCGACGCGAGCTCTACCAACACGTCCTGCCAGGCGCGCACGTCGCGATCGGGGGTGAGGATTGGATGCCGGATCGCGTCGGCCGCCGCATCGGGCTCGGATATCGGACGGTCGAGCAGCGAGATCGCGTCGTAACGCTCGAGGTACGTGGTGTCGGGCAGCACGAGATCCGCGAAATCCACCGTCTCCGAACGGAACGCGTCGACGACCACGATGAACGGGATCGCGTAATCGCCCCGTGCATCCTTGCGCACCAGCATCTCGCGCGTCTCGGCGGTATTCATGCTCGAGTTCCACGCCATGTTCGCCATGAACAGCAGCAGCGTGTCGATCGGATAAGGGTCATGATTGGCCGCGTTGCTGATCACCATGTGCATCAGCCCGTGCGCCGACAGCGGCGTCTCCCAGGAATACGCCTTGTCGATGCGAAGCGGCCGTCCTTCGCGGTCGATGACCAGCTCCTCGGGGCGCGTCGGGTAGCCATTGGGCATGCGCTTCAAGGGCGTGTTTGGCGCGTGAATCACCGCCTCGTCGTTCTCGGGCAGCGAGCGTATCGGGATGCGCCGCGGATACGGCGTCTTGGCGCGGAAGCTCCCCGGATTGTCCAGCGCACCGAGCAGCATTTGCAGCAGGTGCAGCGCACGGCACGTATGAAACCCGTTGGAGTGCGCCGACACGCCGCGCATCGCGTGCATCGCCACCGGACGCCCGATGACCTTGTCGTGCACGCGGCCGTGCATATCGGTCCAGCGGATCGGAAGCTCGATCGCCTGCTCGAACGCGACCTTCGCCATTTCGAGCGCGATCCGCGTGATCGTCGCGGCGGGGACGCCGCACTCGGCGCTCACCTGCTCAGGCGCGTAACGCTCGTCGAGATAGCGTTCGGTGGCCAGCGCGAACACCGTTTTGGCACGACGGCCGTCGGCGAGCTCTCGGGTCGCGTAGAGCGCCGGCGCGATGCCGGGCAGATGGCCGTTGACGAGCTGCTGGGCGTCCTGGTCCCACACCAGGGGGTTGCCCTCATGGTCACGCGCGAAGAGGCCGTCGCCGGGCATGCCCGGGGTCTGCACCACCAGCCATGGCGCATTGGTGTAGCGGATCAGGAATTCCCAGTCGACCAGCCCGCGCTTGAGCAGCACATGCACCAGCGACAACGCGAGCAGTCCGTCGGTCCCCGGCCGGATCGGCACCCACTCGTCAGCGATCGCCGAGTAGCCGGTGCGCACCGGGTTGATCGATACAAACTTCGCGCCGCGCCGCTTGAGCTTGTCGAGGCCGATCTTGATCGGATTCGACGAATGGTCCTCGGCGACGCCCCAGAGCACGAAGTACTTGGCATAGTCCCAGTCCGGCGCGCCGAATTCCCAGAACGAGAATCCGATGGTGTAGAGCCCGGCGACAGCCATGTTGACCGAGCAGAAACCACCATGCGCGGCCCAGTTCGGGGTGCCGAACTGCTGCGCCCACAGCCCGGAAAGGGCCTGCATCTGGTCGCGCCCGGTAAAGAACGCGAGCTTGGTCGGATCCGTCGAGCGTATGTGGCCGAGCCGCGCGGTAAGGATGTCCAGCGCCTCGTCCCATTCGATCTCGACGAAGTCCCCTGCGCCGCGGTCGCTGGCGGGACGTCGTTTCAGCGGCTTGGTGAGCTTCGCCGCCGAATACTGCTTCATGATCCCCGCCGAGCCCTTGGCGCACAGAACACCCTGGTTCACCGGATGGTGACGCGTTCCCTGGATGAAGCGGACGCGATCATTCTCCACTGTGACCTTGATGCCGCAGCGGCATGCGCACATGTAGCATGTGGAGAAGTGGATCTGCTGCCGGGCGCGATCGTCGAGGGGAACGTAGACCGTCATGACTGGGGCTCGCGCGCGGGTCCGCATGCGCAAACGGCGGCGCCGATGCGCGCCTCTCGTGCGCGGCGCGACAGGCGTAGAATCCTAGCATAGCCGGCAGCGACAACCCCGAGCGTTGCGCCCACCGCGAGATTGCGTGCGCTTCGCATGGACCGGCCACCCCTGGAGACTCGCCATGACGCACGCCACGAACAACACCGTCACCACCCCGAGCAAGCCACGCACCGAGCGCGCCGCAGCGCCCGTGACGTCCGTACCGTATTCGATGGACGAATACTGGATGCCCTTCACGCCCAATCGCGACTTCCGCCACGATCCGAAAATGGTGGTGCGCGCCGAGGGCATGTACCTCTGGGACGACCACGGCAACCGCCTGATCGACGGCTCGTCCGGACTGTTTTGCGTCAACGCGGGCCACGGCCGGCGCGAGATCGCGCAGGCGGTCGGCGCGCAGCTCACCGAGCTCGACTTCATCGCGCCGTTCACGCGCGGCCATCCCAAGCAGTTTCAGCTCGCGACCCGCGTCGCCGAGCTCACGCCGGGAGATCTCAACCGCATCTTTTTCGTGAACTCCGGCTCGGAAGCGGTCGACACCGCCATGAAAGTGGCGCTCGCCTATCACCAAGCGCGCGGCCAGGGCGGACGCAACATGTTCATCTCGCGCGAGCGCGCGTATCACGGCGTCAACTTCGGCGGAGTGTCGCTGGCGGGCATCGTCAACAACCGGCGTCGCTTCGGTCCGACGCTGCCGGGCATCGCCCACATGCGGCATACGCATCTGCGCGAGAATTTCTTCGTAAAGGGTCAGGGGACGCACGGTGTCGAGCTCGCCGAGGACCTGGTGCGCTTCGTCAATCTCTACGGCGCGGAAAACATCGCGGCGTGCTTCGTCGAGCCCATCGCCGGCTCGACCGGCGTGCTGGTTCCTCCCCAGGGCTATCTGCAGCGCCTGCGCGAAATCTGCGACGCACACGGCATTCTGCTGGTGTTCGACGAGGTCATCTGCGGGTTCGGACGCACCGGGAAGGCGTTCGCCGCACAGAGCTTTGGCGTCACGCCGGATCTGATGACCATGGCCAAGGGCATCACCAACGGCGCCCAACCAATGGGCGCGGTCGCGATCAGCGAGCGCATTCACGACACGATCATGGGCGCCGCCGCGGAAGGCGCGATTGAGCTCTTCCACGGGTACACGTACTCGGGGCACCCTGGGCCGTGCGCGGCAGGATTGGCGACGCTCGACATCTATCGCGACGAGGGATTGTTCGAGCGCGGCGAAGCGCTGTCGCCTTACTTCCTCGATGCGCTGTGGTCGCTCAAGGGCGAGGCGGTCGTATCCGATCTTCGCGGTTATGGATTGCTCGCCGCGGTCGACGTCCACTCCGACGGCACGCCCGGACGGCGCGGACACATGCTGCAAAAGCGCCTGTTCGACCACGGCCTGCACCTCAAGGCGACCGGCGATTGCGTCATCGTCGCGCCGCCACTCGTCGCCGAGCGCACGCACATCGACGCGATCGTGTCGATCCTGCGCGACACGCTGAAGACGCTGTAGCCTTGCCCGGGCCTTGATGGAGAGCCGTCGCCCACGACGGCTGCTCCCCTGGCTGTGCCGGCCATCGGCGCACGGTTGACAGTCACTGCCCGCTTTGCCACGCTCGCTTCATGGCTAATCGTCCGCACTTTCAGCGACTGGTCGAGAGCGTCCGCAACCTGCCCGCGCTGCCGACGGCGATCGTCTATCCCTGCGATCGCGACTCGCTGCAGATCGCGCTGTCCGGTCAGTTCGCGGGCTATCTGGCTCCGATCCTGGTGGGACCCGAGGCACGCATTCAGGACGCGGCCGCGCAGGCGGGGCTCGACCTCGCACGGGTCACCCTGATCGACACGCAGGACGATCCCTTTGTTGCAGCGCAGCGCGCGGTGTCGCTGGCATGCACTGGCGAAGTGCGCGCGCTGATCAAGGGCAGCCTGTACCCTGACGATCTGATGCGCGCGGTCGCGGCTCCCGAGGCGGGGTTGCGCGACGAGCATCGGCTGACCCATGCCCATTTCGTCGACGTTCCGGGCTACGCGCGCTCGTTCATCCTCTCCGACGCGGTGCTCAACATCGCGCCAAGTCTCGCCGCCAAGCGCGAGATCGTGCAGAACGCGATCGGCTTCGCGCAGTCACTCGACATCGCCGTTCCCAATGTCGCGGTGCTCTCGGCGGTCGAAGGCGTCACCGTCGCGCTGCCTGCAACCGGCGACGCGGCAGCGCTGGTCAAGATGGCGGCGCAGGGCCTCATCAGCGGTGGCGTGATAGAAGGCCCGCTGACCGTCGATTGCGCGATGTCGGCGCAGGCGGCGCGTGCGAGCGGCATTGAATCGAAGATGGCGGGCAATGCCGATATCCTGATCGTGCCTACACTCGAGGCCGGCGCATTGATGCTGCGCACGCTCACCGGCATGTTTGGTGCGCTGGCGGCGGGCGTTGTGCTCGGCGCCAAGGTCCCGATCGTGCTCGCGTCGCGCGGCGACTCGATGGAAGTGCGAATGGCGAGCTGCGTGCTCGCCTCGCTGATCGCACAATGCAGCAAACTGCCCGACGCCAAGGGCGCGGACTCGACCTCCGGCGACTCGACCGTTCGCGTCGCCGCCTAGCCCTACCCGCCCCAGATTCCGAACGCAGTCGACGCGATCGCGCCTTGCGATTGCGCGCGACGCTTACGCCGCTCGTGCGGCGCGGCGTCTAGCGCGAGCGCACGCAGTCGACGTAATAAGTCAGCTTGCCGTTGTCGTCTTCCGCGACCAGCCCGTGGATGTCGGTGTCGAATCCCGGGAACTGCTGGTTGAACATGCGCGCGAATTGAAGGAACTGCACGATCGTTCGGTTGAAGCGCTCTCCCGGGATGAGCAGCGGGATGCCGGGAGGATACGGCGTCAGCAGTACGCTGGTGACACGACCTTCGAGCTGGTCGATGTCGACGCGGTCGATGTCTCGATGCGCCATGCACGCGAACGCGTCGGAGGGTTTCATCGCCGGCTGCATATCCGACAGGTACATCTCGGTGGTGACGCGCGCGACATCGTTGGCCTTGTACGTGTCGTGAATCTGCTGCGACAAGTCGCGCAGGCCGACGCGCTCGTACTTGGGATACTGCGCGCAGAAGTCCGGCAGGATCTTCCACAGCGGCTGGTTCTTGTCGTAATCGTCCTTGAACTGCTGCAGTGCGCTCACCAGCGTGTTCCACCGGCCCTTGGTGATCCCGATGGTGAACATGATGAAAAACGAGTACAGCCCGGTCTTTTCGACGATGACGCCGTGCTCGGCGAGGTATTTGGTGACGATCGATGCCGGGATTCCGGTCTTGGCGAACTTGCCGGAGACGTCGAGGCCGGGAGTGATCAACGTCGCCTTGATCGGGTCGAGGATATTGAAGCCCGGCGCAAGCTCACCGAAGCCATGCCAGCGCTCGTTGGCCTTGAGCATCCAGTCCTCGCGCTTGCCGATGCCCTCCGCGGCGAGACGCTCCGGCCCCCACACCTTGAACCACCAGTCCTTGCCCCACTCGTCGTCGACCTTGCGCATGGCGCGCCGGAAGTCGAGCGCCTCGACGATCGATTCCTCGACCAGCGCGGTCCCACCCGGCGGCTCCATCATCGCCGCCGACACGTCGCACGAGGCGATGATCGCGTACTGCGGCGACGTCGACGTGTGCATCAGGTACGCCTCGTTGAAGATGTGCCGGTCGAGCTTCCGCGTCTCGGAGTTCTGCACGATGATCTGCGAGGCCTGCGAGATGCCCGCCAGCAGCTTGTGCGTCGAGTGCGTGGCGAAAATGATCGCCTCCTTACTCCGCGGCCGATCCTTGCCGATGGCGTGCATGTCCTTGTAGAACTCGTGGAACGCCGCGTGCGGCAACCATGCTTCGTCGAAATGCAGCGTGTCGATCGCGTTGCCGAGCGTCTGCTTGAGCATCTCGACGTTGTAGGCGATGCCGTCGTAGGTGCTCTGGGTGATGGTCAGGATGCGAGGCTTCTTGTTGGCGACCTCGCGCGCGAAGGGATTCGCTTCGATTTTCTTGCGGATGTTCTCCGGCTTGAACTCTTCGAGCGCGATCGGACCGATGATGCCCAGGTGATTGCGCTTGGGCGTGAGGAACACCGGTATCGCTCCGGTCATGGTGATCGCGTGCAGGATCGAGACGTGACAATTGCGATCGACGACGACGATATCGTTGGGTGCGACGTTGGCGTGCCACACCATCTTGTTCGACGTGGACGTGCCGTTGGTCACGAAAAAGCAATGGTCGGCATTGAAAATACGCGCCGCATTACGCTCGGACGCTGCCACGGGTCCCGTGTGGTCGAGTAGCTGGCCGAGCTCGTCGACGGCGTTGCAGACATCGGCGCGCAGCATGTTCTCGCCGAAGAACTGGTGGAACATCTGCCCCACGGGACTTTTCAGGAAGGCGACGCCGCCGGAGTGCCCGGGGCAGTGCCACGAATACGAGCCATCCTGCGCATAGTTGACCAGCGCGCGGAAAAAAGGCGGCGACAGCGAATCGAGATACGCCTTGGCCTCGCGGATGATGTGGCGTGCGACGAATTCCGGGGTGTCCTCGAACATGTGGATGAAGCCGTGCAGCTCGCGCAGGATGTCGTTGGGAATGTGCCGCGAGGTGCGCGTCTCACCGTAGAGGTAGATGGGGATGTCGGCGTTCTTGAACCGGATTTCCTGGATGAACGCGCGCACTTTGAGGATCGCCGGATCGAGCTCGGGTCCCGGCGTGAACTCCTCGTCGTCGATCGACAGGATGAATGCGGAAGCGCGCGACTGCTGCTGCGCGAACTGCGAAAGGTCGCCGTAGCTGGTGACGCCGAGAATTTCGAGCCCCTCCTTCTCGATCGCCGCGGCCAGCGCGCGTATGCCGAGTCCGGAGGCGTTCTCCGAGCGGAAGTCCTCGTCGATGATGACGATGGGAAAGCGGAATTTCATGACGCAGGTCCTTGCGGCGGGCCAGACGAATGACGCTCCCGCCGGGTGCCGGGAGCGGAAAGGCGCGAATTATGGGACGAATCGGCGCCGGTGGCTACCGGCATTTCGCTGCGCGCGAGGCTCGTTCAGAGATGTGCGATGACGATGGTCCCGGCGGCGCCCAAAAGGCCCAGACCGACCGGGGTTCGCAGCCAGCGGCCGGCCGCCAGATTCTTCTCCGCGGCCATCACTGCCGCCAGCGCAATCATCCAGACGATGCTGCCCACGCCGACCACGAACATCACCAGCATGAGCGCCCAGCAGCATCCGACGCAGAACACGCCATGGTCGATGCCGATGCGAAAGGCCTCCCGCCACGGCGACCGACCATGCCAGCGCGAGGTGACGAAGCCGAAGGGCGTGCGGCACGCTTCCAGGCAGCGGTACTTGAGCGCGCTCCATTGAAACGCGCCGGCCGCAGCGAGGACCAGCGCGCCGACGAGCCAACCATGAGTGGCGAATCCGGGATAGCGCCCGGCGGCGAAGCGCACGCCGAGGTCCGCCGCGTGGGCGAGCACCCCGAAGGCGAGCCACGCGGCGAAAAACCCAAGGACCACCAGCGCCAGCAACCGTCCGGCGTCATCGCGCGCACGCGTCATGCGATGAAACATCGCGAGCAGCGGGAACGTCGTCGGCAGCATCATCGCCGCGATCATCAGCACCCACGCGCTTGCGTGCAACGCCGCGGGGACCAGGATCGAGCCCTGCGGTAGCGCATTGCACAGCTCGGCGAGCGCGACGGCATCGCCCCAACCCGCGTGCTCGAGGTAGCGCGCGTAGGGGCTGGCGCTCCATGCCCACAGCGCCGCCCACGCCGCCAGCGCGAGCAGCACCATGATCGTCCAGAACACGGCGCGTCGCCCGGTGTCGAGGACCGAGGGACGTGGCAGCGCAATCTCCACCGGAGCGACCTCCATGCAGCGAGCGCCGAGCCCGCGACGTCGCGGGTCCCAGTGCCTTCGCGTCTATGCCGTGAAGACGAAAGTGCTTTGCAGCGCGTTGTGGCCCTTGAGGTCGAGATCGATGCCCAGCTTCGGGTTTTTCGCGCGGTAGGTCGGGGCTTTGCCCACGAATACCGGCGCACCCGGCACCGTCGAGAACACGGTGTCAGCGAGCGTCGTCGTCGCACCCGTCGCGTTGGTATAAGGCTCGAGGTCGGCGTAGCCGATCGTGCCGAGCTGGATCGTGCCCTTGCCGCCTCTCACGGTGAAGGTGATCGGCACCTTCTCGACCGACACCACCTCGCCCACCAGTTTGACCAACTCGCCGACGGGGCCGCCCAGCTGACCGGTGTAGACCTTGAGGATCGCTGCCTCCTGCGCGGGCGTGACGCGCTCGTCGAGATAGACCGCTGCTCTCCAGTTACCCTGGAGGATGTTGCCGGGAACGTGCGCCAGGAGCGCGATGGTTCGGTCCGAGACGTCGACGCCGTCGATTTCTCCCTTGTCGAAATGCCATGCGACGATCGTGTCGCAGGTTCCGAAGTCAGGATCCTCGCCGATCCAGCATGGACACAGCACGCGACAATTGCACACTTCGAGCAGTCGCCCTTCGAGATGGTAGGCCATAAGGTTCTCCTCAGGATGACGTCCAACGATCAGCACGGCCGCGACCGGGCAGCGGTGCGAACAAATCCTACGCCGTCGCTGGCGGCGGCGCCATACGGAACATTCACGTACCGGCAGTGCCGGCGTTGCTAGCGTCGGCCGCCCGCGAGCGCGGACGAACGCGGATGCCTGCGCAGGCGAAGCATCGCCCACACCCCGAAGGCGGGCCCGATCGCCAGCGGCGCGAACGCGTATCGCCACCCCAGTGCGTTTATCAATCCGGGCATGGCGTGGATCGTCACCAGCGTGAGCGTGAACCCCAGCGCCGTCTGTACAGTGAGCATCGTACCCACGCGAGCGCGCTCGGCGAGTTCCGCGACCGATGCCGAGAACTGCGCCGAATCTGCGACGATGCTCATTCCCCAGACCAAGCCGAGTGCAACCAGCGCACGCACATCGCCGCCGTAGAGTAGACCGATGGTGGCCGCGCAGCTCCCGCTTACCGTCATGGCAGCGATGGTCACGGTGGTGCGCCCGAGTCGATCAGCCAGCAGCCCCGCCCCGACCGAGCCCAGCGCGCCGGCGGCAATCGTCGCGAACGCCGCGAGCTGTGCGGCTGCGGGCGCGACGTCCGGCGCCATGGTTAGCGCGAAGCTGGCGCTGAAGAACACGCCAATCCACGCCCACATGGCGTAGAGCTCCCACATGTGTCCGAGGTAGCCCAGATTGACCAGCCGCAGCGGCAAGTCGCGCCACGCCGTCAATGCGACGGCCGGGTCGAAGCGCGGCGCGGGAGCGCGGTTCGGCCCGATGCCCGCGAAATGAATCAGAATGGCTGCGAACAAGGCGCTGGCCGATGCGAATTCAAGGGGAATGCGCCAGCCGATGCCGCCAATCGCGCTGAACAGATACGGAGAGGCGGAGCCCAGCGTCAGCGCGCCGACGAGCAGCCCCACCATAAGACCCATATCGCCCTTGGCCCATGTCGACGCGAGCTTCATCCCGACCGGGTACACGCCGGCCATACAGGCGCCCGTCAGCACGCGCAGCACGATCGCGGCGCTCGACGTCGGAGCGATCACCAGCAACGTCGCGTTGGCGATCGCGCCTACACACGCCGATGCGGCGAACAGGCGCCGCGGGTCGACGCGGTCGGGGAGCCCAAGGATCGCGCTGGCGAGACAACCGATGACGAAGCCCGCCTGCACGCCGCCGGTGATGGCGGCCTGCGCGAACCCCGACAGATGGAATTCCGCCACCAGCGCCGGAACCGCCGCCGACGCCGAAAACCATAGCGCCATCGCCGCGACCTGGCAGAGCGCGATGATGGCAACCGAGGCGACCTTCGATCCCTGCCAGCCGGTCATCACCCTGGGCCGTCTGCTTGGCTAAGTCCCGCGGTGCCGACTCAAATTTTCGGCAGCGTCACGCCGTGCTGGCCCTGGTACTTGCCTCCGCGGTCCTTGTACGACGTTTCGCAGACCTCGTCGGACTCGAAGAAAATCACCTGCGCGACGCCCTCGTTGGCGTAGATCTTCGCGGGCAGTGGCGTGGTGTTGGAGAATTCCAGCGTCACGTAGCCTTCCCACTCGGGCTCGAGCGGCGTGACGTTGACGATGATGCCGCAGCGCGCGTAGGTGCTCTTGCCCAGGCAGATCGTGAGCACGTTGCGCGGGATGCGAAAATACTCGACCGTGCGCGCCAGCGCGAACGAGTTCGGCGGAATGATGCACCACTCCCCCTGGAAGTCGACGAACGACTTGTCGTCGAATTTCTTGGGGTCGACGATCGTCGAGTTGAGATTGGTGAACAGCTTGAATTCGCTGGAGCAGCGGACGTCGTAGCCGTAGCTCGACGTCCCGTAGGAGACGATCTTGCGTCCGTTGACCTCGCGCACCTGTCCCGGCTCGAAGGGGTCGATCAACCCTGCCTCGGCGGCCATGCGTCGGATCCAGCGGTCGGACTTGATCATCGCTCGCTCCCTCGGCGTGCTCGATTGGTTCGATGAATGCGCTCCGGCGACCGCGGCGGCAGCGATCGCCTGCGTCGCTGACGCGGCTAGGTGTTCTGGATGACGATATTCGGGAATTTGGCGGAAAAATCCTCCGCCTTCTGCGCGACGAAAATGGCGATCTTGCGCGCGATGTCGCGGTAGGCCGTCGCGATCGCGCCGTCGGGATCCGCGATCACCGTCGGCCGCCCCGAGTCGGCCTGCTCGCGGATGCGCATGTCCAGCGGCAGCGACCCAAGAAACGGCACGTTGTAGTCCCTGCACATGCGCTCGCCCCCGCCTTCGCCGAAAATGTGCTCGGCGTGGCCGCATTGGGTGCAGACGTGGATGGCCATGTTCTCGACCACGCCGACGATCGGAACGCCGACCTTCTCGAACATCTTGAGGCCCTTGCGCGCATCGATGAGCGCAATGTCCTGCGGCGTGGTGACGATCACCGCGCCGGTGACCGGCACTTTCTGCGACAGCGTCAATGCGATATCGCCGGTGCCGGGGGGCATGTCGACCACCAGATAATCGACGTCGCGCCAGTTGGTGTCCTTGAGCAGCTGCTCGAGCGCCTGCGTCACCATCGGGCCGCGCCATACCATCGGCGTGTCGGTGTCGATTAGGAATCCGATCGACATCGCCTGCAGTCCGTACGCTTCGAGCGGCTCGAGCGTCTTGCCGTCCTTCGACTCGGGCCTGCCGCTGATGCCCAGCATCATCGGTTGCGACGGCCCGTAGATATCGGCGTCGAGCACGCCGACCTGCGCGCCTTCGGCGGCGAGCGCGAGCGCGATGTTCACCGCGGTCGTCGACTTGCCGACGCCGCCCTTGCCGCTCGCGACCGCGATGATGTTCTTCACGCCAGTAACGAGCTTCACGCCGCGCTGCACCGAGTGCGAAGCGACTTTCTGGCTGATGCCCACCGCGACGCGGCCCACCCCGGGCAGCGCGCCCAGGTGGCGCTCGATGAGCTTGCGCAACGTTGCGTGCTGACTTTTCGCCGGATACGCGAGCTGCACGTCGACGCTTACGTTGTTGCCGTCGATGCTGATCTTGCGTATCGATTTGCCGGAAACGAAATCGCGACCGGTATTGGGATCGGCAAGCGCGCGCAAACTGGCCTGGACGTCGGCCTCGGTGATCGGCATGGAAGCTTAGGTTCGAATTGACGGTGCGAAGCCTAAAGTCTAACGAAAAAGCGCGCACCTAGGTACTTCCTCGGTGTTCATGCACAAGCCGCGCTGCTAAAATGATCGATTCCCCTTCTGCATCAAAGGTCTTCCTAGTGCCTCGCCGTACGCTGTTCGTGACCACCGCGCTTCCGTACACCAACGGTCCGTTTCACATCGGTCACATCATGGAATACATCCAGGCCGATATCTGGGTGCGCTTCCAGCGCATGCAGCCAGACACGCTCGTTCATTTCGTTTGCGCCGACGATACGCACGGCGCGCCGATCATGCTGCGCGCGGAATCCGAAGGCATCACTCCGCAGGAACTGGTGGCGAGGATCTCGGCCACGCGCCCCAAGCACCTGAAGGGCTTCCACCTCAGTTTCGATCACTGGGGCAGCACCGATTCGCCGACCAACTTCGCGCTGTCGCAAGACATCTACCGCAAGCTGAACGCCGCCGGCCTCGTCTATACCAAATCGGTCGAGCAGTTCTTCGACCCGGTCAAGGAAATGTTCCTGCCGGACCGCTACATCCGCGGCGAGTGCCCGAAATGCGGCGCCAAGGATCAGTACGGCGATGCGTGCGAAAACTGCAGCACCGTGAACGCACCGACCGACCTCATTCGCCCTTACTCGACGGTGTCAGGCGCGACGCCGGTATTGAAGGCGTCCGAGCACTTCTTTTTTCGCCTCTCCGATCCGAAGTGCGTGCAGTTCCTGCAGCGGTGGACGAAGAGCGACGCGTCGGGACACGATCGCCTGCAACCCGAGGTGTTCAACAAGGCGCAGGAGTGGCTCGGCACCGACGGCGACGCGCTTGCGGACTGGGATATCTCGCGCGATGCGCCGTACTTCGGCATCCCGATCCCCGACGCACCGGGTAAATACTTCTACGTCTGGCTCGACGCGCCGGTCGGCTATCTCGCCAGCCTCAAGGAATACGTCGACACTGGCCAGGCGCGCGCCGCAGGCGAGGCGCGCAGCTTCGAGCAGATCCTCGCCGACCCCGACACGCGGCAGATCCATTTCATCGGCAAGGACATCGTCTATTTTCACACGCTGTTCTGGCCGGCGATGCTCGAGTTCGCCGGGACCCCGTACAAGGTTCCCGACAACGTCTACGTGCACGGCTTCCTGACCGCGCTGGGCGAAAAAATGTCGAAGTCGCGCGGCACCGGCATCAGCCCCGATTACTACCTCGATCTTGGGCTGAATTCGGAATGGCTGCGCTACTACATCGCGGCCAAGCTCAACGACCGTGTCGAGGACATCGACTTCAATCCCGACGATTTCGTCGCGCGCGTCAACAGCGACCTGGTCGGCAAGTACGTCAACATCGCCAGCCGCGCCGCGAAATTCATCACCGAGCAGTTCGACGGCGCGGTCGCGGTCTCGCCCGCAGACGCCGCGCTGCTGATCGAAACCTTCGGCGCGGGCCAGCAGAGCGCGGCCGAGCACTACGACGCGCGCGAGTACTCGCAGGCGATACGCGAGGCCATGTCGGCCGCCGATCGCATCAACGAGACGTTCGACCAGGCCAAACCCTGGACACTGGTGAAGGACGCGTCGAGACGCGCTGAGTTGCAGAACATATGCTCGCGCGCGCTTTTCGGCTTCAAGTATCTGAGCGTGATGCTCGCACCAGTGCTGCCCGCGCTCGCCGCGCGTGTGGCGCGCGAGCTGTTCGGGCTCGGGCGCGATTTCGTTTGGGCCGACGCACTGTCGCCGCCCTTGCACATCAGGCCATTCACCCACCTAATGACACGCATCGACCCGAAACAGATCGATGCGCTGATCGAAGGACCGCCAGCAAGCCCCGCCGCGGTGGCGTCACCGGTCGCGGCCGTCCCTGCGGCAGCGCCGATCTCGATCGACGATTTTTCCAGAGTCGAGCTGCGCATCGCCCGGATCGTCGACGCGCAGCACGTCGAGGGCGCGGACAAGCTGATCAAGCTCACGCTCGACGTGGGCGAGCCACGGCATCGTACCGTCTTTGCCGGCATCAAGTCGGCCTATGCGCCGTCCGATCTCATTGGCAGACTCACGCCGATGGTTGCCAACCTCGCTCCACGCAAGATGAAGTTCGGCCTCTCGGAGGGCATGGTGCTCGCGGCATCGGGCGACGGACCCGGAATCTTCCTGCTCACACCGGACTCGGGCGCATCTCCAGGCATGCGCGTCAAATGATCAGCGCGTCGATGCCGACCATGCCACGCCGGCGTAGCGCGCCTCGACGCTAGCGCGCGCGGTGCCCGACGCACTTACTCTGGTTCTGGCCGCGATCGTCGCCTGGCTGGCGATCGGAGTGATCGCCGCGGTCGTCGCAGCGATGCCACGCAAGATCCGTTTCGCCACGCAGGCGCTGTTCGGTACGGGTGCGGCGGTGGGGTTCACGCTCGCGGCATTAGCGCTGGTATCGATCGATGCGCCGGCACAGTCGCAGACCCTGGCGCTCGGCTTGCCCGATCTGCCCTTCCACACGCGTCTCGACGCGCTTTCCGCGTTTTTCCTGTTTCTCCTGGGTAGCGCCGGCGGCGGTATTTCCATTTTCGCCGCGGGATATCTTCGAGACAGCGAGGGAGCCACGCCCGGTCTGCTCTGTCTGCAGTACCACAGCTTTCTGGCCGCCATGGCGCTGGTGCTCGTCGCCGACGATGCCTACCTGTTCATGGTGGCGTGGGAGACGATGGCGCTGTCGTCGTACTTCCTGGTGACGACCGACCACCGCATTCCCGAAATCCGCCATGCCGGCTTCCTGTACCTGCTGATCGCACACGTCGGCGCTATCGCCATCCTGCTTTGCTTCGGCGTGCTCCAGGGCGGCAGCGGCGACTACACCTTCGCCGCGATGCGCAGCACGCGGCTCTCGGAGTGGTGGGGGTCCGCGGCGTTTTTGCTGGCGATGTTCGGGTTCGGCGCGAAGGCGGGATTGGTGCCCATGCACGTGTGGCTGCCCGAGGCGCATCCGGCGGCGCCCTCGCCGGTGTCGGCGCTCATGAGCGGCGTGATGCTCAAGACCGCGATCTACGGAATGCTGCGCGTGAGCTTCGATCTGCTGCACACGCAGTTGTGGTGGTGGGGAGTGGCCGCACTGGTGATGGGGCTGGTAAGCTCACTTTTCGGCGTGATCTTCGCCGCGGTGCAGACCGACATGAAGCGCCTCCTCGCCTACTCGTCGATCGAGAACATCGGGATCATCGTCGCCGGGATCGGATTGACGCTGCTGTTCAAGTCGTACGGCAAGACGCTGCTGGCGGCGATCACGCTCGCCGCCGTGCTCTATCACTCTCTCAACCACGCCTGCTTCAAGAGCCTGCTGTTCCTCGCGACCGGTGCCGTGCTTCACGCGACGCGCGAGCGCAATCTCGGCAAGCTGGGCGGGCTGATCCACCGCATGCCCTGGGTCGCGTGGCTGGCGCTGGTTGGCACGCTGGCCATTGCCGGCTTGCCGCCGCTCAACGGGTTCGTGTCCGAATGGCTGCTGCTGCAGGCGTTTCTTTTCACTCCTGGCCTGCCGCAATCGTTCATCAACATGCTGGTCCCGCTCGCCGCGGCGGCGCTCGTGCTCGCCGTCGCGCTCGCGGCCTACGTGATGGTCAAGTTCTACGGAGTGATATTCCTCGGCCAGCCGCGCGAGGCGAACCTCGCCTACGCGAAGGACGCGGGCCTCCCCGAGCGCGCCGCGCTCATCTGGTTTGCGCTGGGCTGCGTGGTGCTCGGCGTGTTTCCGGTGAACGTCATTGCATACCTCGACGCGGTGAACAGGGTGCTGATCGGCTCGACTGTGGGCGGGCATGGCCAGAGCTGGGTATTCCTCGCGCCGGTCAACGCCGATCGTTCGAGCTACAGCCCGATCATTTTTCTGCTCGTCATCATCGCCGTTGTTTTGCTCACGATGCAGGTCGTGCAGCGGCACTATCGCGGCGGCCTGCGCAAGGGCCCGGCGTGGGACTGCGGATTCCCCAGCCAGACACCGCGCATGCAGGACACCGCTGAAGGCTTTGGCCAGCCGATCCGCCAGGTGTTCTCGGCATTCTTTCGCATCGAGAGAACGCTGCCCGAGCCCGGCGATCTCAAACCCGAATATCACGCCACGATCGGCGATCATTTCTGGTACTGGGGCTACCTGCCGATTGCCCACGCGATCGAACGAGTCGCGCGCGTGGTCGGGCTGATCCAGCGCGGGCGCATCTCGGTCTACCTCACCTACAGCTTCTGCACGCTGCTGGCTTTGCTGTTGTTCGTGCGGTGACCTTGCGCCCGCGACCATGACGAGCACCGGCTTCGTTCTGCAGCTCCTGCAGCTCGCGATCGCGCTGCTGCTTGCGCCGTTGCTCACTGGCTGGGTCGCCATGTGCCGCGCATGGCTGCAGAACAAGCGCGCGCCGTCGCTGATGCTTCCCTATCGCACTATACGCAAGCTGTTCCACAAGGACGCCGTCGTCGCCGAGCATGCGTCGCGCATCTTCAGGATGACGCCGTACATCGTCTTCGGCGCCATGGTGCTGGCCGCGGCGATCGTCCCATCGCTCGCGACCGACCTGCCCTTTGCGCGCGCCGCGGACGCGATCGCACTGGTCGGCCTATTCGCGCTGGCGCGGGTCTTCATGGCGCTCGCCGCGATGGACATCGGCACAGCGTTCGGATCGATGGGCGCGCGGCGCGAGATGTTCGTCGGGTTTCTCGCCGAGCCAGCGTTGCTCATGGTGCTGTTCACCGCCTCTCTGATCTCGGGCTCGACCTCGCTGCCCAGCATCGTCGACACGCTCGCACACCGCGAGATCGCGATCTACCCCAGCCTCGCCTTCGCCGGTGTCGCTTTCACCATGGTGTCGCTCGCGGAAAATGCGCGCATCCCGATCGACAACCCGGCCACTCATCTCGAGCTCACGATGATCCACGAGGCGATGATCCTCGAGTACTCGGCACGTCATCTGGCGCTCATCGAATGGGCAACGGCGCTCAAGCTCTTCAACTACTCGTGCATCGGCATCGCGCTTTTCGTTCCCTTCGGCATCGCCGAGCGCGGTTCCGACTGGCAGGCGATCCTCGCGGCGACGCCGGTGCTGGTCGCGAAGCTGGCCGCGGGCGGCTTCGCACTGGCGGTCATCGAGACGCTCTCGGCGAAGATGCGCATTTTTCGCGCCCCCGAGTTCCTCGGTACCGCGTTCCTGCTCGCGGTTCTGGGCATGCTGGTCACCCAGCTGCTCGGCGGCTGAAGCCGCGACGATGTCGATTCCCGTCTGGTCCCAGCTCATCAATCTGCTCGCGGCGGTGCTGCTGCTGCTCGCCTTCGCCATGCTGTCGCAGCGACGGGTGCTCTCGCTCATCAACCTGTTTGCAGCGCAGGGTATGGCGCTCGCCTGCTCGACGGCGATCGTGGCCTACGCAACCGCGCAGCCGCACCTCTACGGGTCGGCCGGACTTACGCTCGTGCTCAAGGTGCTGTTGCTGCCGTGGCTGCTGCACCGGCTCATTCGCAAGCTCGACGTGAAATGGGACGTCGAAGGGCTCATCAACATCCCGCTGACGATGCTGCTCGGCATCGTGCTCGTGGTCTTCTCGTTCAATCTCGCCTATCCGATCGCGCAGCTCGCCAGCACCGTCACCCGCGCCACCATCGGCATCGCGATGGCGAGCGTCATGCTGTCGTTTCTCATGATGATCACGCGGCGCAAAGCCATTCCGCAGGTAATCGGTTTCCTGTCGATGGAAAACGGGCTGTTCTTCGCAGCGACCAGCGCCACCTACGGCATGCCGATGGTGGTCGAGCTGGGCATCGCGCTCGACATTCTGGTGGCGATGCTGATCCTCGGGGTGTTCTTTTTCCAGATCCGCGAGCAGTTCGACAGTCTCGACCTGAAGCACCTCGAAAAGCTGAAGGAAGGCGAGTGAGGCCGGCGCGCGAGGCTTCGCCGCGCGTAGGCTCGACGGGCGCGTCGCCCGCCGACCGAGCGGGCCACGACTTTCCGCTCGTGGTCATTGATCGCAGGCCAAGAGAGGGCGAGCAGCCTTGATCGAGATCCTCGTGGTGCTGGGAATTCCCATCGCCGGCGCGCTCATCCTCGCGCTCCTGGGCGAGCGCGGGTACGCGCCGACGCTCAATGTCGCGGTGTGCGCAGGCACGCTGCTGGCGGCCGCCGCGCTGACCATGCGCGTGATCAAGGAAGGTCCCCTGCTGGTGCTCGACCGCCAGTTCTTCGTCGATCCGTTCAACGTGTTCCTGGTCGCGCTGACTGCATTCGTCGGCTTTACCACGTCGATCTTCTCGCGGCCATACATGCGCATCGAGGAAGAGCGCGGGCACGTCAACGCGGCACGTCTGCGCCTCTATCACAGCATGTACCAGCTGTTCAATTTCACGATGCTGCTGGCGCTGCTCACCAACAACATGGGCATCCTTTGGGTCGCCATGGAGGCGGCGACGCTGACTACGGTGCTGCTGGTATCGCTGTACCGCACGCCGGCGAGCCTGGAAGCGGCGTGGAAATACTTCATCCTGTGCGGCGTCGGCATCGCGCAGGCGCTGTTCGGCACCATCCTGCTCTACTTCGCGGCGGAAAAGCTGCTCGGCGCGGAAGGCGGCGCGCTTTTATGGACCGAGCTCAACCAAGTGAAGTCACAGCTCGAGCCGACCGTTCTCTCGCTTGCTTTCGTGTTCCTGCTCGTGGGTTACGGCACCAAGGTCGGACTGGTCCCGCTGCACAACTGGCTGCCCGACGCGCACGCCGAAGGTCCGACGCCGGTGTCGGCCGTGCTCTCCGGACTGCTGCTCAACGTCGCGCTCTACGCAGTCGTTCGCTGCAAGGTGCTCGTCGAGGGCTCGTTGCACAGCGCGATCGCGCGCGAGCTGATGATGGGCTTCGGATTGCTCTCGGTGGTCGTCGCGGCCTTCCTTCTCTCGCGGCAAAAGGACATCAAGCGCTTGTTCGCGTACTCGTCGATAGAGCACATGGGCATCATGACCTTCGCGTTCGGTATGGGTGGGCCGATCGCGAGCTTCGCGGGATTGCTGCACATGACAGTGCATTCGCTGACCAAATCGGCGATTTTTTTCGCGGTGGGCCACGCCACGCAAAAGGCGGGCACGCAGATCATGGACCACATCCGCGGGCTGATCACGATCAGCCCCGCGATCGGATGGGGACTCGCGCTCGGCTCGCTGGCGATACTGGGCATGCCGCCGTTCGGCGTGTTTGCAAGCGAATTCCTGATCCTCACCACGGCGATGCGCGATCAGCCGTGGGCGACTCCGCTGCTGCTGCTCTCGCTGGCGGTCGCCTTCGCCGCGGTGTTCTCGAAAGTGCAGCCGATGGTATTCGGCGAGACCAACGTCGAAAGGCTGCCGCATCGCCCGGCGATGCTGCCCGTCTTCATGCATCTGGCAATCGTGCTGATGCTCGGTTTGTGGATTCCGCCGTTTCTCGCCGACTGGTATCGCCAGGCAGCGAAGCTGATCGGATGAGAGCGCCTCGATGAACGTCTCGCCTCTCGGCATCTCCTCCGCCGCACTCGACGGCGGCATCCCGGCGCAGCGCTGCCCGGTGAGCTCGGGACAGCTGCTCGCGGCCTGCCGGCTCGCGTGGGAACAAGGCGGCCAGCTCGTCGCGCTGTGGCTCTCCGACGACCGCGACCGCGAGCGCGGATTCACGCTCCGCGTGCTGCTGCGTGACGGCGACGGCTTCATTGTGCTGGAGCTCGCGCTGCCCGACGAGCGATCGCTCTTCCCCGACCTGTCACCGATATTCCCAGCGGCGGGGCGCATGCAGCGAACGGCTTTCGATCTGATGGGTGTGCCCTGCGACGCTGACGATCAGCGTCCGTGGATGTGGCAAGCCGCGTGGCCGATCGACCAGTTTCCGTTGCGCCGCGATTTCGAAGCGTCGAAGAGCTGGGAACCGGGCCAGGAAGACTACGCATTCATCAAGGTGACCGGCGATGGCGTGCACGAGATTCCGGTGGGGCCGGTGCATGCCGGCATCATCGAACCGGGGCACTTCCGTTTTCAGGTCGTGGGGGAAAAAGTGCTGCGCCTCGAAGAGCGCCTCGGCTACACGCACAAGGGCGTCGAGAAGCGCTTCGAGAGTCTGGACGTGCACGAGGGCCACCGGCTCGCCGGCAGGATTTCGGGCGACAGCACCGTCGCCTATGCCTGGGCTTACGCACAAGCCGCAGAAGCGATCGGCCGCTGCACGGTTCCCGCACGCGCCCTGTGGTTGCGCGCGATCATGCTCGAGCGCGAGCGCGTCGCCAATCATCTCGGTGACCTGGGCTATCTGGGTAACGACGGCGGGTTCGCGTTCGGGCTAGCGCAGTTCTCGCGACTCAAGGAAGACTGGCTGCGCGTCAATGCGTCGGTGTTCGCGCACCGCTTCATGATGGATGCGATCGTCCCGGGAGGAGTCACATGCGACATCGACGACACCGAGGCACAAGCCATGCGCGCGCAGGGCGCGGCGCTCGCGAAGGAGGTCAAGCTGCTGCAGGACATCTACGACGACCACGCAGGACTGCAGGACCGCATTCGCGGATGCGGCGAAGTTTCCGGCGAGCTCGCCGTGAAGCTGGGACTGGTGGGGCTCGCCGCGCGTGGCAGTGGGATCGCGGACGATCTGCGCTGCGATTTTCCGACACCGCCCTACGACACGGTGGTGGTACGCGCCGTCGCGCACCCCGGCGGCGACGTCGCCGCACGCATGGCGCTGCGCTTCGACGAGATCTTCGAATCGCTGCGCCTGATCGACGCCTTGCTGACCTCGATACCCTACGGCGTGCTTCGCGTCGAGTTGCCCCATCTCCCTTCGTTCCGCATCGCGATCGGCGCGATCGAGGGATGGCGCGGACCCGTGCTGGTCGCGCTCGAGACCGGACCCGGAGGATCGATCCATCGGTGCCATCCTCACGATCCGTCGTGGCAGAACTGGCCTCTGCTCGAGTACGCCGTGATCGGCAACATCGTCCCCGACTTCCCGCTGATCAACAAGTCGTTCAACCTGTCGTACAGCGGACACGACCTCTAGGGCAACTGGCCATGCTGCACATCCTCAGGCAGATCGCGAAGACCGGACTCAAGACCGAGGCCGCGCCGACGCCCGACGAAACGATGGTGGTCGCGGCTCGCCTGCAGCGCGAGATCCTGCGCATGATAGGCCGCGCGCTCGCCATCCGCCAGGTGGATGCCGGCTCGTGCAACGGGTGCGAGCTAGAGATCCACGCGCTGTCCAACCCGTACTACAACCTCGAGGGGCTGGGCATCCGCTTTGTCGCGAGCCCCCGCCACGCCGACATGCTGCTGGTCACGGGACCGGTGTCGCGACACATGGCGATCGCGCTCAAGCGCACCTATGACGCGACGCCGGATCCGAAGCTGGTTGTCGCGGTCGGCGAGTGTGGATGCAACGGCGGCATTTTCGGCGAGAGCTACGCGAGCCTGGGACGCGTCGCCAACGTCATCCCGGTCGACGTCGAAATCCCGGGCTGCCCGCCGACGCCGACCGCGCTGTTGCGCGGGATTCTCGCAGCGATCATCGTTCATGCGCCCCCGGCGCCGCGCATCGAGCCGACCGCCGCCGGCGACCTGGATGAAACTCCCGACCTGCCCTCTGCCCACCCCGACGCAAAAATCGAAGACGGCCCCTTGAAACCATCGGCGCCGGGGTCCACTTGAAGACATACGCGGCGAGCGTTCGCCGCCCACTTTCAAGGAGAAGCAACAATGAGTCGTCTGATTCGTTACAGCCCGCTGGATAGGGTGTTCGAGCGCGCTTTCGGGCCAGGAATCCTGTTCAATGGTGAAAGCAGTGCCGTCGACGGCAGCATCAAGCTCGACGTGGTCGAGACACCTGAAGCCTTCGTGGTCAAGGCCGACCTCCCCGGCATCGCCAAGGACAAGATCGAGGTCAATGTCGAGGACCGCAACGTCACCATCGGCGCGGAGTTTCGCTCCGAGGTCGATGCGAACGGCAAGGCGTTGTGGCAGGAACGCAGCTTCGGCAAGCTGAGCCGGGCCATTCGGCTCCCCGAATCGGTCGATGCCAATGCCACCCAGGCAACGCACGTCGACGGGGTCCTGCAATTGACCCTGCCCAAGATCGCCAAGTCGAACTCGAAGCAGATTACGATCCAGTAACTCCTCGCTCCAGTTCGCATCGTCGTCAAAAGCGCGGCCCTTGGGCCGCGCTTTTTCGGACGATCGTCGCGCAACTTTCACCGGCTGCGGATCTCGCTTGCCCGAGGCGGATGGACGCCGCCCGCAAGCGGTTTGCCTGGCTCTACCCGAGCAGGTCGACGGCTTTCTTGCTGCGTCCGTTGTCGGCGCCCGTACGCGCGCCGCGGCGCGCGTCGTGCCGCTCCAGCGTTGGCTTGAGGTAGCGTCCAGTGTAGCTGCCCCCAGTCTGCGCGACCTGTTCGGGGGTGCCTTCGGCGACGATGCGTCCGCCGCCGGCGCCACCTTCCGGCCCGAGGTCGATGATCCAGTCGGCGGTCTTGATCACGTCGAGGTTGTGCTCGATCACCACCACCGTATTGCCGTGATCGCGAAGGCGGTGCAACACCGTGAGCAGCATCTCGATGTCGTGGAAGTGCAGTCCTGTGGTCGGCTCGTCGAGGATGTAGAGCGTGCGTCCGGTGTCGCGCTTGGACAGCTCCAGCCCGAGCTTCACGCGCTGCGCTTCGCCTCCCGACAGCGTCGTCGCCGACTGTCCAAGCGTGATGTAGCCCAGTCCCACGTCGAGCAGCGTGCGCAGCTTGCGCGCAACCACCGGCACCGGCTCGAAGAACGCGAACGCCTGCTCGACGGTGAGCGAAAGCACATCGTGGATGTTCTTGCCCTTGTACTGGATCTCGAGCGTCTCGCGGTTGTAGCGCTGCCCGTGGCAGACGTCGCAGGGGACGTAGACGTCGGGCAGGAAGTGCATCTCGACCTTGATCAGGCCGTCGCCCTGGCACGCCTCGCAGCGCCCGCCCTTGACGTTGAAGGAGAAACGTCCGGGACCGTAGCCGCGCTCGCGCGCTTCCTTGACTTGCGCGAACAGCTCCCGAATCGGGGTGAACAAACCGGTGTACGTGGCGGGATTGGATCGCGGTGTGCGCCCGATCGGGCTCTGGTCGACGTTGATCACCTTGTCGTAGAAATCCAGTCCATGCATTTCCGCGTACGGCGCCGGCTCGGTCGTGCTGCTGTACAGGTGCCGCGCGACCGCGTGATAGAGCGTGTCGTTGATCAGCGTCGACTTACCCGAGCCCGAGACGCCCGTCACGCAGACGAACAGTCCGACCGGCAACTTGAGTGTGACGTTCTTCAGGTTGTTGCCGGTGGCGCCGGTCACGGTGAGCACGCGCTTGGGATCGGCGCGATGACGCCGCTCCGGCATCGGGATTTGCCGGTGTCCGGCGAGATACTGGCCGGTGAGCGAATGCGGGGCGCGGCGGATCTCCTCGGGCGTGCCCTGCGCGACGATCTGCCCGCCGTGCTCCCCGGCTCCGGGGCCCATGTCGACCACGTGATCTGCCGACAGAATGGCATCGGTATCGTGCTCGACGACGATGACGCTGTTGCCGAGGTCGCGCAAGTGCTTGAGCGTCTCCAGCAGCCGATCGTTGTCGCGCTGGTGAAGCCCGATCGACGGTTCGTCGAGCACGTACATCACGCCGGTGAGGCCTGAACCGATCTGCGAGGCGAGCCGGATGCGTTGAGCTTCGCCGCCGGAAAGCGTCTCCGCCGAGCGGTCCAGCGACAGGTAATCGAGTCCGACATTGTTGAGGAATTGCAGCCGGCTCACGATTTCCTTGACGATCTTGTCGGCGATGGCCTGGCGCTGCCCCTCGAGACGCAGCTCGCTGAAAAACGCACCCGCTTCCTTGAGCGGCCAGTTGCTGATCTCGAAGATCGCGCGTCCACCGACCTTGACATGGCGCGCTTCGCGGCGCAGCCGCGTGCCGTCGCACTCCGGGCATGGCTTCGAGTTGAGATATTTCGCGAGCTCCTCGCGCACCATCATCGAATCGGTCTCGCGATAGCGTCGCTCGAGATTCGGAATGATGCCTTCGAAAGCGTGTTCGCGCGTCATCGGCTTGCCGCGATCGGAGAGATACTGGAACGAAATCTTCTCCTTGTCGCTGCCGTACAGGATCATCTGCTGGATCTTTTCCGGCAGCTTGGCGAACGGCTTGTCGAGATCGAAGCTGAAGTGCTTGGCCAGGCTCTGCAGCATCTGGAAATAGAACTGATTTCTGCGATCCCATCCCTTGATCGTGCCCGAGGCCAGCGAGAGTTGCGGGAACGCGACCACGCGCTTGGGATCGAAAAAGCTGATCGATCCGAGGCCGTCGCAGCGCGGACACGCCCCCATCGGATTGTTGAACGAGAACAGTCGCGGCTCGAGCTCGGAGAGCGAGTAGCTGCAGATCGGGCATGCGAACTTCGCCGAATAGAGATGCTCGACGCCGGAGTCCATTTCGACGGCGATGGCGCGTCCGTCGCCGTTGCGCAGCGCAGTCTCGAATGATTCCGCGAGGCGCTGCTTGAGGTCGGGCCGGATGCGCAGGCGATCGACCACGACTTCGACCGTGTGCTTCTGGTTCTTGGTCATTTTCGGCAGCGCGTCGATCTCGTAGACCTTGCCGTCGACGCGCACGCGCACGAAACCCTTGGCGCGCAGCTCGGCGAACAGGTCTGCCTGCTCACCCTTCCGGTTGACCACAACCGGCGAGAGGATCATGAGCTTGGTCTCCTCCGGCAGCATCAGCACGGCGTCGACCATCTGCGAGACGGTCATCGCCATGAGCTTCTGCTCGGGGTGATCCGGGCAATACGGCTCGCCGACCCGCGCGAAAAGCAGCCGCAGGTAATCGTGGATCTCGGTCACGGTTCCCACCGTCGAGCGCGGGTTGTGCGAGGTCGCCTTCTGTTCGATGGAAATCGCCGGCGACAGCCCCTCGATCAGGTCGACATCGGGCTTTTCCATGAGCTGAAGGAACTGCCGCGCATACGCCGACAGCGATTCGACATAGCGGCGCTGACCCTCTGCGTAGAGCGTGTCGAACGCCAGCGAGCTCTTGCCCGAGCCGGACAGCCCGGTGATGACGATCAGCCGGTGACGCGGCAGATCGAGGTTGATGTTCTTGAGATTGTGCGTTCTTGCGCCGCGAATGCGGATGTATTCCATGGGGCTCCGAATTGATCCGGGAAAGCGTGCCGCTCGCCAAAAGACGCTGCCGATCGGGACTAGATGGGGCCGACGGCAGCGAGGGCAACCTGCTAATATACTCCTTTCCTCGAGCCGTTTCTAAGGCCGGGAAGCGTCGAAACCGCGAGCGTGCATCCCGCCTCGGCCGTGCGTCTGATTCACGGCATCGGCGTCAGGGATTAGCATCGAATCGCATCCAGTTGCGCGGGGGAACACATGGCATCAGTTAACAAGGTCATTCTGGTCGGCAACCTCGGGCGCGACCCCGAGACGCGCTACACCGCGGGCGGCGATCCGATTACCAACGTGTCGATCGCGACCACCGATACCTGGAAGGACAAGGCCGGCGAAAAACAGGAAAAGACCGAGTGGCATCGCGTGGCGTTTTTCGGGAAGCTCGCCGAGATCGCCGGCGAATACCTCAAGAAGGGCAGCCAGGTGTACGTCGAGGGCCGCCTGCAAACGCGCAAATGGCAGGACAAGGACGGCCAGGACAAGTACACCACCGAGATCGTCGCCGACCGCATGCAGATGCTGGGCAGTCGCGCCGGCGCAGGTGCAGGGGCATCCGCCGGAGAGCCGCCTGCGGACCGCGAGCGCGCATCGTCGGGCGGGAAGCCGTCCGCACCCGCGAAGAAAAACGTCGACGACCTCGATGACGATATCCCGTTCTAGAAGATAACCTTCCTGGGCAGCCGGTGCGTTACCTTACCGGCGCCACAGCATTCGCGCGGGATAACATCGCCGGCGGATGGCCATAGGTCGCGAACCGCCATAACCACTCTAGCGGTCCATATTGAAAGCGTCGCAGCCACCACATGCTCAGCGGTACCTGGATGATGAAGAAGATGGCAAAGGGGAGCAGCAATTCAGCTGCTGGGCCGACCTTATTCCACAGGCCGAAGCCCCAGCCATAAAAAATCGCCGTCGCGATCAGTGTCTGCATTAGATAGTTGGTAAGCGTCATGCGGCCGGCGGCGGCCATTGGACCAAGACGGCTCTGCCATGAC
>DASXBS010000202.1:0-4945 GCA_036491555.1 Casimicrobiaceae bacterium | reverse complement strand
ATTATTTTCGACGCCTGATCCGAAGGAGATATTAAAGCCGACCCAAAACTTCCCGTCGGTCGTCCGCGCGCTGTAAGCTCGCGGCCCCCTTTGGAATCACCGCAGTCGGCCTATCTGTCACCGCCTCAATCCCTCACTCCGACGTAAACCCAGACGCCTTCACCACCGGCCCCCACTTTGCATAATCGCTCGCCAGCTGCTTGGCGAAATCGTCGGGGCTTCCGGTTGCCGGATCCATGCCAATTTTGGACAGCTTCTCGACTACGTCGGGCGATTGCAGCGCCTTGTTGATGCCGCGGTTCAGCGCATCGACGATCGGCTTCGGCATGTTGGCGGGGCCGAAGAATCCGAACCAACCAATCGCTTCCACGCCACCGATACCGACCTCCTTGAACGTCGGCACATCGGGCAGTGCCGTCGAGCGCTGCGCGCCCGAGCTCGCGAGAATGCGGATCTTCCCGCTGCGGTGCAGCTCGGTCAGGTCTGCCATTGCATCGATCGCCGCAGGCACCTGCCCGCCGACCAGATCGTTGATATACGCCGCGGAGCCTTTGTAAGCGACGTGCAGCATCGGCACGCCGAGCTCGGTCGAAAGCAGCAGGCCGAAGAAGTGCGGCAGGCTTCCCGCCCCCGACGTCGCGAACGCCGCCTTGTCTGGATTCGCTTTCACCCACGCGGTGAACTCCTGCCAGTTTTTCGCACCGGTCTCAGGGCCCGTCGCGATCGCGAACTGGAACGTCGCGCCGATCGCGATCGGCGTGAAATCCTTCAGCGGATCGTAGTTGAGATTCTTGGTGCTGTGAGGAACCACCGCCATCGGGCCGATGGGCATCGCCATGATCGTCGTGCCATCGGGTGCGGCGTTTTTCACTACCTCGGCGGCGATGCGTCCGATGGCACCGGGACGATTCTCGACGATAACCGGCACGCCGAGCGTGTCCTTGAGCTTGTCGGCGACCACACGCGCGATCAGGTCCGCGGTTCCGCCTGCGGGGAAGCCGACGAGGATGCGAACGGGCTTGTCGAAGGTCTGTGCGATTACTGGCATCGCGCACGCCATCGCGACCAGCCCGGCGGAAATACCGTTACATAATGCCTTGAGGGATGCTCTCACTCGATCCTCCTTGATCGCGCGCCGACGGCGCGCCGGTTGTGGGTGCCCGCACGGGATGTCAACGCGCGATCGTGCGCGTGGGTCACGCGTGCTGCACAGCGCTGTGCCTGGCGATCCAGCGCGTCAGCGGCCGCCATTGCTCCCAGTCCTGCTCGGCGCGCGAGCGTGGAAGGTCGAACACCGAGAGTCCGTCGCGCGCGCAATGCACGTAGACCTGCGTTTGTCGCAACTGCGTGACCAGCGGATAGTCGAACTTGCCCAGGAACTCCTCGAGCTCGCCGGCGCTATGGGTGCGGCTGTCGACACGCATGGCGACCAGGCCGACGGCGATGTTGCCGTGCCTCACCGCCTTGTACTCCGCGATCTGATCGAGAAAATGCTGGGTCGCTGCCATGTCGAACGCGCTCGGCGTCACGGGGACGAGCAGCAGGTCGGACCGGCGTATGGCGTCGCGCAGCGCGTCGCCATGCAGTCCCGCGGGCGTATCGATCACCAGCCAGTGTGGCTTGCGTTCCTTGATCGTTTCCTTGGCCGAATCCGGCGTCCAGCTGCCGATGCGCGGAAACAGCGGCGGACGGCGCTCCAACCATCCGCTCGACGAACGAAGTGGATCTAAGTCGGCGAGCACGACGCGCTGCTTGCGACCCGCGAGCCAGCCAGCGATGTTGGTGGCGAGCGTCGTCTTGCCGCTGCCACCTTTCGGATTGGCCACCAGAAGCGTCTCCATTACCCTCCCGTGGGCGCCGGGGTGCGTCCGGCTCGCGCTATTGTAGGGCCGCCGGCACCGCGAAGCCCGTGCTACCATCGATTTTCGCGCCGCCGTCGTGACGTCGGACCGGCCCCAGCCAAGCCTGAGCGGTCGCCGGATACCTGTCCTGGATGCGGACGCCGACTTCACTGGGGGAGTTCGACATGACTACGACCGCACGTCCGCCCGCTGCATCGCCTTCCCTGTCGCCTGGCTGGTCGCTGGCTCTAGGAATACTGCTGGTCATCGCCGGCATTCTCGCGTTGATCGCTCCAGTGGTGGCCGCCGTCGCCGCTGCACTCTACGTCGGCTGGTTCGCGATCGTCGCCGGCGTGATCGCCTTCGTAGTCGCGATCCGCACACGGAGCGAGGCTAATTTCGGGTGGCGCGTTGCCGTGGGCGTGCTCTACGTGCTGCTCGGTTTCATGCTGGTTGCGAATCCAGCCGCCGGCGCCGCCTCGCTGGCGCTGCTGGTCGGTGCCTTGATGGCCGGCTCCGGCGTGGTCGAGATCATGCTCGCGCTCAAGCTGCGGCCGCGCGCGGGATGGGGCTGGGTTATGGCCAATGGAATTCTTTCGATCGGGCTCGCGATCCTGATCGCCATCGGCTGGCCGCTGGGCTCGCTGGTGCTCATCGGTTACCTAGTCGGATTCCAGATCATCATGTGCGGCGTCGCACGCATCGCGCTCGGCATGGCGGCGAAGAAGGCGAACGCATCGCCAACCCCGTAATGCAACAAATGGATCTGGCGTCTTCAGAACTCGCGCTGCCGCCGGCGCCGACCGCACGCCAGGCGCACAAGGAAGCGTTCGAAGTCCAGAAGCTGCGCAAGCGCCTGCGCCGGCAGGTTGGCCAGGCGATCGCCGATTTTTCCATGATCGAGGCTGGCGATCGGGTGATGGTGTGCGTGTCCGGCGGCAAGGACAGCTACGGTCTGCTCGACATCCTGCTCTCGCTGCAGCGACGCTCGCCTTCACCCTTCGAGATCGTCGCGGTGAACCTCGATCAGAAGCAGCCGGATTTTCCCGCCGAGGTCCTGCCGCGCTATTTGAGCGCTCGTGGCGTGGCGTTTCGCATCGCGGAACAGGACACCTACAGCGTGGTCAAGCGCGTCATCGCCGAGGGCGCGACGATGTGCTCGCTGTGCTCGCGCCTGCGCCGCGGAGTGCTCTATCGCGTCGCCGGCGAGCTCGGTGCAACCAAGATCGCGCTCGGTCATCATCGCGACGACATGATGGCGACGTTCTTTCTCAACCTCTTTTTCGGCGGCAAGCTCAAGACCATGCCGCCCAAGCTCGCCTCCGACGACGGTAGGCACGTAGTCATCCGGCCGCTTGCCTACGTGCGCGAGCGCGACCTCGCGCGCTATGCCGCTGCGATGGCCTTCCCGATCATTCCGTGCAACCTTTGCGGATCGCAGGAAAACCTGCAGCGGCGCCAGGTGAGCGAGATGCTGCGCGATTGGGAAAAAAAGCATCCCGGCCGCATCGAGAGCATTTTCAATGCAATGGGCAACGTCGTTCCGACGCACCTGCTCGATCGCGCACTCCAGGATTTCTCGGCCGTGCGCGCGTCCGGCGAGCCTGTCCCCGGCGGCGACATCGCCTTCGACGACGATCCGTGCGTGCCCTCCTCGGCGCAGGCGTTGCGCATCCACACGCTGTAGCTGCATCGAGGCTGTGGCGTGTTCTACCGCCGGCGAGCCTCGATGACGCCGCCGCCTGAGCATGAAACGGACGTCCGGCGCGACGGTCGAACGACGATGAGTCGTGCCGCCCTGCTCAGGTCGCTGCCCCGACGCCGCGCGCTGCTCGCGCTGCTCGCGTGTCTGCTCATGGCACCCGTCTGGGCCGCGGACTCTCCAGCGCCGGTGCTGCCGGGACCGGCGCTGCTCGATGCGCTGCGTCACGGCGGACTGATCATCTATTTTCGCCACGCCTCGACCGATTTCGGACAAAACGACGACCAGATGACCGGCTACGAGGACTGCGCCAAGCAGCGCAACCTCACCGACCGTGGCCGTGAAGAGGCGCGTCAGATCGGCGTCGCGTTGCGCGCGCTCGACCTGCCTATCGGCGAGGTGCTCGCCAGTCCGTTTTGCCGAACCCTGGAAACCGCGCGCCTGATTTTCGGCACGGCAACCGCAAGCGCCGCGGTGCGTGGCGGCCCCGCGCGACCGGACTCGCCCGATCGCTATGCCGAGCTGCGAGCGCTGCTGTCATCGCCTCCGCGCGCGGGAACTGACCTGGTGATCGTCAGTCACGGCAACCCATTCCGCGCGGTGGCCAGCGAGTCGTATCTCGCCGAGGGTGAGGCCGCGGTGGTCCGTCCGCTCGGGACGAAGGGCTTCGAAATCCTCGCGCGCGTGCCGAAGGACGGCTGGTCCAGTCTTCGCAAGCCCTGATCAGGCGGGAAGCGCCAGCTCCCGCGCGCGCTCGACCGTGCACACGCCAATCTGCGCGCCGCGCCCGCGCAACGACATCATGGTCGAGCTCATCTGCTCTGTCGCATAACCCGCGGAGCGCCGCACTTCGTCCGAAATCACGACTTCGCATTGCAGGTCCTTGCTCATGTCCTGCAGTCGCGCCGACACGTTGACCGCGTCTCCGAGCGCGGTGAATACGAAGTGCCCGCTGTAGCCGATGTCACCCACGACCGCTTTGCCGCCATGCACGCCGATGCCGAAGCGTATCGGCTGCGGCAGATCGTCCTTGAGCAGCGCGTTCAGGCGATCGACGCCGTTGCCGATATGGGCGACCGCTTGCATCGCCTGGCGGCAAGCGACGTCGCGTTCGGCCGTCAGACCGAACAGCGCAAGCAGCCCGTCGCCGACGAATTGGTTGGGTGAGCCACCCGCCTTGAGCACAGCCTCGGATACCGTGGTCAGAAAGCGGTTGACGATGAACAAGGTGTCGAAGGGCAGCCGCGTCTCGGCTAGCTTCGACGACTCGCGCATGTCGACAAACATGGCTACGATGTACTGCTCCTTTCCGCCGCGGTATTGCCTCACGTTGCGCAGCCATGCGGCATCGGTGTCGGCGGGAAGGATCGGCACCACGATAATGTCGCCGACCGGCCGCAGC
>DASXBS010000201.1:0-2895 GCA_036491555.1 Casimicrobiaceae bacterium | reverse complement strand
AGTCGCACTTCCCGATGCGGTCATGGGTGCGGGGCGCTGAAGATCGCGCTTTCGGACGACGCACGCACGACCTTCGAGCTCGCTGCCTGACGCTGCGGGGCAGCGCCCACACTACGCCGCGATCAGGCCCGCGACGCCATGGTATTTGCCTCGCCGATATTCCTGTTCCTGTTTCTTCCGTTGGTGCTGGCGGCCTATTTCGGCGCGCCGCGGCGCGCCGGCAACACCGTGCTGCTGGCGGCAAGCATCGTGTTCTACGTCTGGGGCGAGGGGGTCATGGTTGCGCTGGTGCTCGCCTCCGTGGCGGTGAATTGGGTGGTTGGCGGGGCGATCGGCGGCGCGCCTGCGCTTATCACCCGGCGCCGCTGGCTCGCGGCTGGCATCGCCGCCAATCTGCTGCTGCTGGGCGTGTTCAAGTACGCCAATTTCTTCGCCGATAATTACAACGCGATCGCCGGCGCGTTGGGATGGGGAACGCTGGCGCTCGCAGCCATTCCGTTGCCGCTGGGGATCTCGTTCTTCAGCTTCCACTCGATTTCGTACCTGGTCGACATCTACCGCGCGAACGCCCTCGCGCAGCGCCGCGTCGACAGCTTCGCGCTCTACATCCTGCTCTTTCCGCAGCTCATCGCCGGCCCGATCATTCGCTACAAGGACATCACCGCGCAGATCGCGCAGCGCGGGCGTCACTGTGCGGACTTCGCCGAAGGCATTCGCCGCTTCGTCCTGGGGCTCGGCAAGAAGGTACTGATCGCCAATACGCTAGGCGCGGTGGCGGACCCGATCTTCGCGCTTCCCTCGGGCGAGCTCACCACCAGCCTCGCGTGGCTGGGCATCACCTGCTACACCCTGCAGATCTACTTCGATTTCTCCGGCTACTCGGACATGGCGATCGGCCTCATGCGCATGTTCGGATTCCGTGTGCTGGAGAATTTCAACTATCCCTACATCTCGCAGTCGATACGCGAGTTCTGGCGCCGCTGGCACATCTCGCTGTCGAATTTTTTCCGCGACTATCTGTATATCCCGCTCGGCGGCAATCGGCTCGGGCGAGTTCGTGCCTACGTGAATCTCGCGATCGTCTTCCTGCTGTGCGGCCTGTGGCACGGTGCGAGCTGGACCTTCATCGTATGGGGTGTGTGGCATGGCGTGTTCCTGATCGTCGAGCACGCCGGGCTGGGCGATGCACTCGAGCGGGCGTGGCGCCCGCTGCGCCACGGCTATGCGCTGGCGGCCGTCGTCGGCGGCTGGGTGCTGTTCCGGTGCGACACGCTGGCGCATGCGGGCTCGTACTATGTCGCGCTGGTCGGAGGAGGCGTCGCGGATTCGCCATGGCATCCGCTGCGCCGCCACCTCGATCCGCTCGTCGCGACCACGTTGGTCGTCGCCATCCTCGGCGCCATGCCCCTTGGACGCATGCTGGGCTCGTGGATCGATCGCGCATCGCGATCGCGCGCCTGGATGACGACCGCGGGTTACGCGGGCGAATATGCCTGGCTAGCGGGAGTCCTGCTTGCGTCATATGCGGGGCTCGCCGCGGGCACCTACAATCCATTCATCTACTTCCGTTTCTGACGTGAATACCGCAACAGGCTACCTTCCGGATCGTTCGCGACCTGCATGGTTCGGCATCGCGCTCTCGACGCTGTTCGTGGCCACCATCGTCGTCGCGCTTGCCGGCTCGCTGCGCGCGCCCCGACCGGTGAATCCTTTCGAGAATCGAACCGTCGAGCCGCTGCCCCCAATCCCGGCCAGCATGCGCGCGCTGCGCGAATATCCCGCGCGCTTCGAGCATTTCTTCGACGACCGTTTTGGCATGCGCAATGCGCTGGTGCATTTCGACCACTGGACGCGAGCGATGGTCTTCGGCGTGTCGCCGGTGCCCAAGGTGCTGCTGGGGCAATCGGGGTGGCTCTATTTCACGGGCGAGGATGCCAAGGCCTTCGATCGTTGGTATCGCGGCAGCGAGCCCGTGTCGGACGCGGCGATCGCCACCACTCGAGACGAGCTCGTGCGCCGCGCCGCATTCCTGGATGGCCGTGGCATCCCCTTCGTGGTCGTCATCGTCCCCGAGAAATACACGGTGTATCCGGAATTCCTGCCCGATTGGGCGTCAGCGCGCACCGCCCGCGCACCGCTCGATCGGCTCGCTGATGAGCTTGCGGCGCAGCCGCAACTGCACTTCGTCGATCTGCGCGGGCCGCTGTCGCGCAGCAAGGCTTCGGAGCGGCTCTATTACAAGACCGACTCGCACTGGAATTATCTCGGCGCAAGCGTGGGCTATGCGCAGATCATGCGCGAAGTGGCGCGCTTGCTCGCCGCATCGACGATCGCCCCGGTGGTCCGCCCACCCTACATCGCCGGCGTCGACTATTACAGCGGCGATCTCACGCAGATGCTCGGATTGCCGCGGCAGTTTCGCGAAGAGGACATCGCGCCGCTGGGCAAGATCCTCGCCACGCCGCAGGCGCGCTGCGCCAAGCAGGAGCCATCCGTCGCGGCGAACATCGAGACCTTCGTCTATCGCTGCCCGGATCCCCCGCGCTACAGCGCGCTCGTCTATCGCGACTCCATGGGCATTCCGTTGATGCCTATGCTCGCCGAAAATTTCGCGCGCACGACTTTCGTGACCTCGGCGCAGCTCGATCCGCAGCAGGTCGACGCGCTCAAGCCCGCCATCGTGATCGAGGAAATGGTCGAGCGCGCTTCCGTAAGCCCCGCGTTCTATCCGATGCCGCGCTGACGCGGCGCACATCGCTCAGCGCTTCTCTGCGTCGAGCTTGAGTTCCTGGATTTTGCGCGTGAGCGTGTTGCGGCCCCAGCCGAGCCACTGCGCAGCTTCCATGCGATGGCCGCCGGTGTGGGCGAGCGCACGAACGATCAGTGTGCGCTCGA
>DASXBS010000200.1:0-21009 GCA_036491555.1 Casimicrobiaceae bacterium | reverse complement strand
CCTTCGTGCGTCGCGCGCAGGGCCCCCGGCCGCCCGAGTGATCAAGGTGATGGTGCTCTACGCGCTGCCCGAAGCCGCCACCGAGATCGCGCTCGAGCTTGCGCCTCCGGTGCGCGTAGCCGATGCGCTTCGCGAATCGCGCATCGGCGAGCGCCATCCCGAAATCGACGTTGCTCGCTGCGATGTCGGCATTTTCGGCAGGCGCGTCGGCCGCGATGCCTTGCTCGCCGACGGCGACCGCGTCGAGATCTATCGTCCGCTCCAGGCCGATCCGAAGACGTTGCGCCGTTCCAGGGCGCGACGTCTGCGCGAGTAACGCCCGCCTCTAGGGCTTGGCGCCCCGCTTCAGCAGCGACTTCTCGATCGAGTCGAAGCCGCCGCGCGTCGCCCACGCCAGCGCCGACGCATCGTTCTGGTTACGCAGATTGGGATCGGCGCCCTTGGCGAGCAGCAGATCGACGGTATCAGCGTGCCCACCACGCACCGCCATCATCAGCGGCGTGGTGCCGTTGGCCGACGCAGCGTTGATGTTGGCACCGATGTCCAGGAGATAGCGGGCCACGTCGGTCTGACCATTGGCCGCGGCATACGCGAGCGGAGTCCATCCGGGAGGATTGATCTCGGCGCCGCGCGCGAAGAACGTCTTCACCAGCACCAGGTGGCCGTTGAGCGATGCCACCATGATTGCGGTGTCGCCGAAGCTGTTCTTGGCATCGACCTTCGCGCCCGCCTTGAGCAGAACGTCCACCGTGGGCTGCCAGCCGGCTCGCGCGGCGACTACGAGCATCGGCTCGCCGTTCGTATCCACGGTGTTGGGATCCATCCCGCGCGCGAGCATCGCGGCAACGTCGTCAGAGCGATCGGTTGCCACCGACTGCACGAAGCGATCGTAGAGCGCCTGGGCGGTAACGGGCGCAGGCAGGGCCGCCGCGCACAGCAGCGCGCCCGCGATCGCAGCGCGCAAGAACGAAAAGACTTCAGTGGGCATGGGGCGAAATCCCGAAAAGGGTGAAGAAATTGTGTGACGTCGCGCGAGCGACCTCGTCGATGCCGATGCCGCGCAGTCGCGCGATCTCTTCCGCGACATGGCGAACGTACGCCGGCTGATTCTGCTTGCCGCGATAAGGAACCGGCGCAAGATACGGTGAATCGGTCTCGATGAGCATGCGCTCCAGCGGTACCTCGCGGGCGACTTCCTTGAGCTCGCGCGCGTTCTTGAAGGTAACGATGCCGGAGAAGGAAATGTGGAATCCCAGATCCAGCGCCGCGCGCGCGACGGCGAGCGTCTCGGTGAAGCAATGCATCACGCCGCCAGCATCTCCTGCGCGCTCGTCGCGCATGATCGACAGCGTGTCGTCGGCGGCCGATCGGGTATGAATGACCAGCGGCTTGCCGCATGCGCGCGCCGCGCGGATGTGCGTGCGAAAGCGCGCGCGCTGCCATTCCAGATCGCCGGTGAGCCGATAATAGTCGAGCCCGGTCTCGCCGATGGCCACCACCTTGGTACGGTTCGCGAGCTCGCACAGAATGTCGACGGTCGGCTCGGTGGTGTCCTCATAGTCGGGATGCACACCAACGCTCGCGTACACATTCGGGTGGTCGGTGGCGATGCGAAGCACGCGCGGCAGATCGGGGAGATTGACGCCGATGCACAGCGCATGGGTCACGCGCTCCGCTGCCATCGCGTCGAGCACCGCGGGAAGCTGATCGGCGAGCTCGGGGAAATCGATATGGCAATGCGAATCGACGAACATGACGTTTTTTCGAAACGGGGAATGCGACGGCGTCGATTGCCGGCCTATCGCCGGCATGCCATCGCGGGCGCTACATCGTGTGCGTGGGCCGGTTCGAGGCCAACGTCTCGCCGAGGATTCTCTCGATGGTCGCGCGTGCCGCGGCACCGGTATCGTCGCGCGTGAACTGCACGCCGATGCCCTGCGTGCGATTGCCCTGCACCCCTTCGGGAGTCACCCAGACGACCTTGCCCTGCACCGCAATGCGCTGCGGATCGTCCATCAGCGAGAGCAGCATGAACACTTCCTCGCCGAGTTGGTACTGGCGATTGGTCGGGATGAAAATGCCGCCGCCGGCGAGAAAAGGCATGTAGGCGGCGTACAGCGCGGCCTTTTCGCGAATATTGAGCGACAGCACGCCCGGCCTGGAGACCGTGGCGGGGCCGGAGCTTCCATTGCTTCGATCTGCTGCCATATGCGGTTACGTCTTTGGCGGTTAGGTTTTCGCAGTTACATTTTCCCGGAACTAGCGCGGCCTTGCTGCCCGCGAGCGAACAGCGCGCGGTATTCGAACAACATCGCCTCGGCCACGAGTCGTGGCTGGAGCGGATGCCCGAGCAATGCGCGCTGCTCAAGCAGCGCACGATGATAGCGGAACAGCGGCACCCGCGCCACCCGTTGCGCGAGATCTCGCAGCGCTTCGGCGCGGTCCGGATGGAATCGCGGCGGGCCCCCGCTCGCCACCGTCGCGAGGTCGGCGGTCCAGGTCAACAGCCAGTAGACGACATCGGCGAGCGCGCTTTTGCGCTCGTCCTTGGGCGTGGCATCCAGGCGCACGCCCGCCGCGACGGGGGACATGCGCTCGGGTCGCGCCAGGTCTTCGAGCAGCCAGGCGCGGATGCGCTGCGTGCCTGGCGCCGCGAGCAGCTTCGCGCGCAGCGGCGCGCCGCCTGCGTGGGCGAGCAGCAGAGCGGGTTCCTCGACATCCTGGTGCGCCAGCCACGCGCTCGCCGTCGCGGCGTCAGGCATCGGCAGCGCAACGTGCCGGCAGCGGCTGACGATGGTTGCAGGCAGGCGACCCGGTCGCGAGCTCACGAGCACGATCGAGGTGCGCGGCGGCGGCTCCTCCAGCGTCTTGAGCAGCGCGTTCGCCGCTGCCGCGTTCATCGCGTCGGCCGGGGCGATGACGGCGATCTTCCAGCCGCTGCGGTGACTCGACAGCAACGCGAAGTCGATGAGATCGCGCACCGCGTCGACCGTGATCGCGTCGGTGGCGACCGCGTTGCCTTCGTCGTCGTAGGTAAATGGTTCGAGCAGACGCAGATCGGGATGAGTTCCGCGCTCGACCCAGTTGCACGCTGGGCACGAGCCGCAGGCGCTGCCGTCGGGTTGCGGCGCTTCGCAAAGCAGCGCGCGCGCAAGATGCAACGCCAGCAGGCGCTTGCCGATGCCGCCGGGCCCGGTGACGAGCAGCGCGTGCGGCCAGCGCGCGCGCTGCGCCAGCAAAGTTGCCGCGATCGGCGCCATCCAGGGCGGCAACGGATCCCAGGCGGTTTGCGGCGATTCGGCGACGTCGCTCATGGAAGGGCCTCGCGCGACATGCTCGCGCGATCGCGCCTGCGGCGCCCTGGCGCGCTCACAGCACGTCCAGCACGCGAGCGATTTGTGCGCGCACGTCGTCGAGCGAGCGCGTCGCATCGATGATGCGGCATCGCTGCGGATCGGCACTCGCGCGCGCGAGATACACCGCACGCACGCGCTCGAAGAATTCACCTTGCTGGCGCTCGAACTTGTCGAGCGCTCGCCCCGAGCCAAGCCGCTCGCGGCTCACCGCGACGGGCACATCGAACACGAGGGTCAGATCGGGTTGAAAGTCGCCAAGCGCGAAGCGCTCGACTTCGGCGATTTGCGCGGCTTCGATGCGGTGGCCACCGCCCTGATAGGCATAGGTGGCATCGCTGAAGCGATCGCAGACGATCCATTCGCCGGCGGCGAGCCGCGGCCAGATCTCGCGCTCGCAGTGCTCGCGGCGAGCGGCGAACATCAGCAGCAGCTCGGTAAGCGGCGCCATGGGCTCGTGCAGCACCAGCTCGCGAAGGCGCTCGCCCAGAGACGTTCCTCCGGGCTCGCGCGTCGCCCACACCTGCCTCCCCTTGCGCGCGATCCGCTCGCGCACCCACGGCAGGTGGGTGCTCTTGCCGGCGCCATCGATGCCTTCCACCGTGACGAAGCGTCCGCGCTGCGTGGATGCGGTCATGGTCTCCGAACCTTCACTGGCGCACCCGCTTCTGGTACTTGGCCACTGCCCGAGTATGGTCGGCGAGGCTCACCGAAAATTCGGTCGAACCATCGCCGCGCGAAACAAAATAGAGGTACGGCGTTGAAGGAGGATGCAGCACCGCATCCAGCGAAGCCTGGCTGGGCAGCGCAATCGGCGTGGGCGGCAGCCCCTCACGCGTGTAGGTGTTGAACGCGCCATCCGCGTCGAGATCGCGCCGGCGCAGGTTGCCGTCGAAGCGCTCGCCCAGGCCATAGATCACCGTGGGATCGGTCTGCAGGCGCATTCCCTGGCGCAGCCGGTTGAGGAACACGGAAGCGATGAGCGGCCGGTCAGCGGCGCGTCCGGTCTCCTTCTCGACGATCGAGGCGAGCGTCAGCGCCTGGTACGGCGATTCCACCGGCAGCCCGGGCGCGCGCGCGGCCCACGCTGCATCGAGTCGTGCATGCATGAGCCGATAAGCGCGTGCGAGCAGCGACACGTCGGTGCTTCCGCGCGAAAAATAGTAGGTGTCGGGGAAAAACCATCCTTCGGCTTCGTTTTCCTTGGCGCCGATTTTCTGCATCAGGTCGGCGTCGCTCGCGTCGGCGAGCGTGAATCTGAGGTCGGGGTTGCCGCCGAGCGCCGCGCGGAGCTCGCGCAAGTTCCACCCCTCGACAATGGTGAAAGCGCTCTGCGTGGCATCACCCTGCGTGAGCTTGGCGAGCAGCCCGGCGAGGGTCGTTCCCGCGGCGAGCTCGTAGTTGCCGGACTTGATCGCGCGGTCGGCGCGCGCCAGCCGCGCTGCGCCGACCAACGCCCATTCGGAGGGAATGACGCCCGCCGCGGCGAGTTCGCGAGCGACTGAGCGCAGCGACGCTCCGGATTTCACGCTGAACGCATACGGTGATGATGGCAGCGGCAGCGGATACCAGCGCGTCCACGCGAACATTCCGACCGCGACCACGATCAGCAACAGGAACAGCCACGCAACGCGGCGCATCAGGAGTCCGGAAAACGCATTGGATTGCGCGCGATTATAATGGGTCGATGCGCGCTTCGTTTCGTCGTTCGCCTGTGCGTCAGCGCCCCTTCGGCTTCACGCTGGTCGAAGTGCTGGTGGTTATCGTGATCCTGGGCATTCTCGCGGCGCTGGTGGTGCCGCGCGTGCTCGAACGTCCCGACGAGGCACGCGTCATCGCCGCCAAGAACGACATCGCGGCGATCCTCCAGGCGCTCAAGCTCTACCGGCTCGACAACGGCCGCTATCCGACGACCGACCAGGGGATCGCGGCGCTGGTCACCCGGCCCTCGCAACCGCCCGTTCCTTCCAATTGGAAGCCCAATGGCTATCTCGAGCGCCTTCCGAAGGATCCGTGGGGGAATCCGTATCAATATCTCAACCCCGGGGTGCGCGGCGAGATCGACGTGTTCAGCTTCGGTGCCGACGGCCAGGCCGGTGGCACCGGCTTCGATGCCGACGTCGGATCATGGGATCTGTAGGCCGGCACGGCGCAAGCACACAGGCGCCCGCTGCGCCGCAACGCACCCGCGGCTTTACGCTCGTCGAATTGCTTGTCGTGCTGCTCGTCATCGGACTCGCCGCCGGACTCGTCTATGCCAGGCTGGAAAGCGATCCGCGCCGCGTGCTCGATAACGAAGCGCGGCGTTTGGGTGCGGCCATGGAGCACGCCGCCGCGCTGGCGCAGTGGCGCAATCAGGTCCTGGGCATTTCGGCGGGCAACGCCGGGTATCGCTTCTGGCGTCGTGAATCGAGTGTCGAGGGCGATCGCTGGGTGCCGCTGGCCGATGACGACGTGCTACTGCCCCGTGCGCTCGGATCGGAGATGGCCGCGCACATCGCATCGTACGCCGGTCAGCCCGTCGCCGACGACGCGGTCGTGCCGCTCACGCCGAGCGGCCGCAACGAACCCTATGCAATCGAGATCGACTCCGCACAATGGCGCGCCCTGCTCCTCTCCGATCCCCTGAACCGCGTCGCCGTCTTCGCACCCGCGGCACGCTGAAACGGGCGAGCGCGTTCACGCTGGTTGAGGTGCTGGTCGCGCTGGCGATCATCGCGGTCGCGCTCGCCGCGGGATTCCGCAGCATCGCTCAGAGCGCCGACGGCGCAACCGCGCTCAAGGCGCGCACGCTGGCCTTGTGGGTCGCGCAGAATCGGCTGGCGCTGGCGCAGATCGAGTCGCCTACGCCGGGGCCGGGGAGCCGTTCCGGCGCAGCTGAACAGGCGGGGACCACCTTCGCTTGGCAGGAAACGATCGGCGGCACGCCCAACCCCGCGTTTCGCAAGATCGAGATCACCGTCGCCGATCCATCCGCGCCCGACCACGTGCTCGCCCGGCTGATCGGATACCTGGGCCAGCGCTGATGCGGTGCCGCGAACGCGCTTTTACGCTGCTCGAAGTGCTGATCGCCATCACCATCGTGGCGACGCTGTCGCTGCTGGGCTATCGCGCACTTGCGGCGATGAGCGAGAGCGAGTCGAGGCTGGCCAGCGAGGCGACCCGATGGCACGCGCTGGATCTGTTTTTTGCGCGGCTGGAAGGTGACTTGAGGCAGGCGGTCCCGCGCGCCGCCCGTTTCGAGCAGGGACTCGAGCCCGCGTGGCTCGGCGGCGCGAGCGACAGCGAAGGCAACGCGACACTCGCGTTTTCGCGTGCCGGTCCCGAATTTAACCTCGAGCCCGGGAGCGCAGGGCAACGCCTGCAATATCGCTTTCGCGACGGCGCGATCGAGGTGCTCTACTGGTCGAGCTACGACCGCGTGCGCGCGACGCCCCCGGCGGTCTATCCACTGCTCACCGACGTGGCGCGATTCCGGCTGGCCTACCTCACCAGGGATGGAGCCTGGGTTGAGAACTGGCCAGTGAGCGGGGAAGCCGAGCTCCCCCAGGCCGCACGTGTCGAGCTCGTGCTCGCCAACGGCGAGTCGATCGAGCGCTGGCTGGCGCTGCGATGAGCCGAACCCGCCCCGGGCTGGGAATCATCGGCGCGCGCGCCACACGACACGCGTCGCGCGGCGCCGCGATCGTGCTGGCGATGCTCATGGCGGCACTGGCGGCGACCATCGCGGCGACGCTGCTCTCGCAGCAACAACGCTGGATCAACGACAACGAGCACCGTCGAGATCAGGTGCAGGCGCAGGCACTCGCGATGGCGGGCGTGCAATGGGCGCGTCAGATCATCAACGACAACGCGCCGCCGAATGCACCGACGCATCTGGGACAGCCGTGGGCGCTGCGCCTGCCGGCAATTCCGCTCGAGAACGGTTCGATCGCCGGTTACATCATCGATGCGCAGAGCCGCATCAACGTCAACAACCTTGCGCTTTCTCCGAGCCAGCCATCGACCCGCTCCGCGCTGACGCGTTTGTTCGCCTCACTGTCGTTGCCTCTGCCGCTGCTCAACGCGATCACCGACTGGGTCGATGCCGACACTCAGGTCACCGACCCCGGCGGCGCCGAGGACGCGTGGTATCTCGCGCAAACAATCCCCGGGCTCGCAGCAAACGCGCCGGTGCGCCGCAGCGGCGAGCTGCTGCAGGTGCGCGGCGACTCGCCCGCACTGCTCGAACGTCTTCGCCCCTTCATCAGCACCCTCGATGCGCCCACCGCGGTCAACGTCAACACCGCCGATCCCCTGGTTCTCGCCGCGGTGGCGGGCGGCCTCGACCGCGCGGGTGCGCTCGCGCTCGTTGCTCAGCGCGAGCAGAGACCTTTCAGCAGCATCGCGGACTTTCGCGAGCGCTTGCAACGGCCCGATATCGTGATCGACGACACGGCGATCGACGTCCGCAGCAGCTGGTTCGAGGTGTCGATCGAGGCGCGACAAGGCGACACCCTGGCGCGGGCACGCGCCCTGCTCCACCGCGCAAGCGCGGTCGGCCAGTGGCCGGTGGTCGTTTGGGAGACCGTCGAGTAGCCGTTGAAACCAACGCGCGTCGAGTAGAATCCGCGCCATGAGCACGCTGCGCATCTACATCGACGATGTGCCGGACCCTCGACGCGAGATGGACTGGGCGCTGTTCGATGCGGGCGAGCGCGTCGTGCGCAACGGTCGCGGACGGCGCGATGCGTGGCCTTCCGCGGACGCGCTCGAAGGCGTCGTCGTCGCCGCGCGCGGGCGCATCGTCACGCTGACTCTGCCGCCGATCCCCGCGACGCGCGCCGTCAGCGCGGTACGTTTCGCCATGGAAGACCAGCTTGCCGGCGCGGCCGAGGACGTTCACCTCGCTTCCGCCCCGCAGGCCGCCGACGGATCGATCCGGGTCGCGATCGCGAGCCAACCTTGGTTGCGCGCGCTCGCCGATGCGTCAACGCGCATGGATTTGAGCTGGCGCCGTATCGTGCTCGAAAGCGATCTGGCGCGCGCTCCCGCCGACGGCTGGTGCTGGTGCGCGCGGTCTATCGACGTGTCGGGCTTCGTCTGCACGGCGCAGGGGCCCTCGTTCGGCGTGGGTCCTGCGCGTGGCGACGCACCGCCCGACGAATTGCTTCTCGCGGTCGCGGCACGCCGGCAACCCGCCCCGCGCCGCATCCGCGCCGATGTTGCCGGGGCTTCGAATGAATGGATGACCCGTGCCAGCGCGGTCGCCGGCGTCGAATTCGTCGCGGGTGCCCCCTGGGTCTGGTTCGCCGCGGCGCCAACGGCATGGGGCGCCGCGATCGACCTGCGTTCCGTCGCGCCGGAGCGCACCGCCATGCTTCCTCGCGACGCGATCCTGCGTGCGTTGCGCCCTGCGGCGTGGATCCTAGCCTGTGCATTGGGGGTGCAGGTGATCGCGAGCGTCGGCCAGTGGGCGTGGCTCGTTTGGCAGAGCTCGCAGGTGCGTCGCGATATTGCCGCGCTCGCGCAAAGCGCCGCGCCCGAGGAGATCGCGGCGGGTGCCGCGCCATCGACCGCGTTGGCGCGACGCGACGCCGTGCTTCGCCATCAAGCTGGACGCGCCGCCGACGACGACGCGTTGCCGCTGCTCGCGCGCGCATCGCCGGCATTGACGCTTCTGCCAGCGGGCGCGCTGCGCTCGCTGCGCTACGCCGATGGCCACGTCGTCGCCGAGGTGCAGGGCAAGGATGATGCGCAGACGATGCGCGTGCAGCGCGAGCTGCAGCGCGCGGGTCTCGTCGCGATCGCAGTGCCGGTTGCGACGGGCACGCGGATTCGCATCGGGCTCGATTAGACTGCGCGCCATGGCAACGACGCTCAACACTTCCGCCCACGATCGCGCTCGCGCATGGTGGCAGTTGCGCACGCAGACAGAGCGTATCGTGATCGCTCTGCTGGTGCTGCTCGTCCTCGCAGCGCTGCTCTGGATCCTCATCTGGCGGCCGATGCAGCGCGACATAGAGCGCATGACGCGCACTCTCTCCGTCGACAGGGCTGCGCTGATCGAAGCACGCCGCAGGGCCGACGACATCGCCACCCTCGCCCGAGTGCCGACGGCTGCGCCGGCCGAGCGCGATGCGCGCGGCGATCTCGATACCGCGTTGGCACGCGCGGGCATCAAAGCCGGCGCGATCGACCGCGGCGACGGCGAGCGTCTTCGAACGACCATCGACAGCGTCAGCTTCGATGCGCTGGTGGCACTGCTCGACGCGCTGCAGCGCGACGCGCGCTTGCGGGCGGTCGAGCTGACCGTGACCGGTCGTGTCGAGCCCGGACAGGTGCGCGCCGAGCTGACGCTGGCTCCGTAGCGTGCGCAGCGCCTTCGTCCTGATCGCCTTCGCGGTGCTCGCGCTGGCGCTGGCCGCACGCGCTCCCGCGACTCTGCTCGACGCACGCATCGATGCGCTCAGCGGAGGCCGATTGCGGCTCGCCGATGCCGACGGCACAGTTTGGAACGGCTCCGGCGAACTGCGCACCGTTCCTGCGGACATGGCCCTGCGCGTAGCCTGGCATGTCGATGCTGCTCCGCTGATGATCGGCCGAGTGCGCGGAGCGATGTCGATCAACGATGGAGCGCCCGCCGCGTTCACAGTGGGCTCCCGCGAATTCGAGGTCCGCGACCTGAAGCTCATCCTCCCCGCGCAGACGCTGCTGCGCGTCGCCGGAGTTCCGCCCATCGCCTCCGCGGGCGGCAGCGTCGACGTGAACATCTCCTCGCTGTCGCGTCGCGCCGATCGCCTCGAAGGCGGCGTCGGTATTCGTTGGAACGCAGCGACGCTCTCCGCGTTGTCGATCTCGCCCGCGCTCGCGCTGGGCGACGTGAGACTCGACGCGTCCGGCCAGGCCGGGGCACTGGTGGGAACGATTTCGAACAGCGGCGGTGACGTCGACCTGAGCGGCAGCGCATCACTCGGCGCAGACGCCTCAGCGAGCGTTCGCGCGTCGGTGCGTCCGCGCGCGGGTCTCGGGCAGGATCGCGAAAACGCGCTCAAGACGATGCTCTCAGCGATTACGCCGCCAGACGGGAGCGGGGCGTACCAGCTCGCCTGGCACCGATGACGCGCAAGCAACGCCATACATCGCGAAAGCCGGTGGCGACCGCGGTCGCGGCGCCCTCGCGCATCGCCGGCCTCGACGCGCTGCGCGGAGCCGCGATCTGCGCGATGATCGTCTATCACTTCGCGTTTGATCTCAACTGGTTCCGCGTGTTTGCCGCGGATTTCAACCACGATTGGCAATGGCTCGCGTTTCGCGCACTGATCGTGAGCGCGTTTTTGCTGATGGTCGGCGTGAGCCTGGTCGTCGCGCAGCGCGCCGGCATATCGCGGCCGCGATTCTGGAAGCGCATCGCGCTGATCGCAGGATGCGCGCTGCTGGTGACCGCGGGAAGCTATGCCGTGTTTCCGCGATCATTCATCACCTTCGGGATCCTGCACTGCATCGCCCTCTCGTCGATCCTGGCGTGGCCGCTGGTGCGCTATCCCGCGGCGGCGACGATCGTCGGGCTCATCGTGATCTCGATCGGGTTACAAGTCCACTTGGCGGTGTTCGATACTCCCTGGCTCAACTGGGTGGGACTGATGACGCACAAACCCACGACCGAGGACTACGTCCCCTTGCTGCCATGGTTCGGCGTCGTTTGCCTCGGAATCGGAGCGGGAAGCTGGCTCGTGGCGCGCGGTCATGCGTCGTTGCATCCGCTGTCTCGGCGAGCACCGAGATGGCTTTGCTGGCTGGGCCGGCACAGCCTGCTGGTGTACATGGTGCATCAGCCGGTGCTGCTCGGCGCGCTGCGACTGGTGCTCGGCTAGCCGTGGGCGTCGAACATCGTGCCACGAAGTGGCGCGCGCTCCACAGCCCAGTGAAGTTACGGTACAATTCGACCTTTCAGGCGCGTAGCTCAGCTGGTTAGAGCACCACCTTGACATGGTGGGGGTCGTTGGTTCGAGTCCAATCGCGCCTACCACCACACCGCATCAGGCGAGAGGCAGCGAGAGAAAGCCATGGTTATGACACCGCTAACGCGTTCGGAGACTTATTGACGCCAGCCCGAGTGCGCACGCGATCGTCCAGCGAAAAAGTGCGGCTCGTCCGCGCTTTTTTCGTTTGTGGAGACCGAAATGCCTGACATTCGATTACCCGACGGCGCCGTCAAACACTTTGACGCCCCGGTCACCGTGGCGCAGGTCGCTGCCGCGATCGGCCCCGGCCTCGCCAAGGCGGCGCTCGCCGGCAAGGTCGACGGCAAGATCGTCGATACATGCTTCGCCATCGACCGCGACGCTGATGTCGCGATCGTCACCGAGCGCGATCCCGAAGGCCTCGAAGTCATCCGCCATTCGACCGCGCACCTGCTTGCCTACGCGGTGAAGGAATTGTTTCCCGACGCGCAGGTCACTATCGGACCGGTGATCGAGGACGGCTTTTATTACGACTTCTCGTACAAGCGTCCTTTCACGCCCGAGGACCTCGTCGCCATCGAGCAGAAAATGACCGAACTCGCCAGGAAAGACGAGGCCGTCTCGCGCCGGCTGATGCCGCGCGACGAAGCGGTGAAATACTTCGAGTCCATCGGCGAGCACTATAAGGCGGAGATCATCGCGTCGATCCCGTCGAACGAGGACATCTCGCTTTACGCCGAAGGCAAGTTCACCGACCTGTGCCGCGGTCCGCATGTGCCGTCCACCGGCAAGCTCAAGGTGTTCAAGCTTACGAAACTCGCCGGAGCGTATTGGCGCGGCGATTCGAAGAACGAGATGCTGCAGCGGATCTACGGGACCGCATGGGCAAAAAAGGACGAGCTCGACGCGTATCTTCATCGCATCGAGGAAGCCGAGAAGCGCGACCATCGCAAGCTCGGGCGCCAGCTCGATCTCTTCCATCAGCAGGAGGAAGCGCCGGGCATGGTGTTCTGGCATGCCAAAGGCTGGACGATCTGGCAGCAGGTCGAGCAGTACATGCGCAAGGTGTATCGCGACAATGGCTACGAGGAGGTGCGCGGGCCGCAGATCATCGATCGCTCGCTGTGGGAGCGCTCGGGGCACTGGCAGAACTTCAAGGACAGCATGTTCACGACCGAGTCGGAGAAGCGCGATTTCGCGATCAAGCCGATGAACTGCCCCGGTCACATACTGATTTTCAATTCAGACCTGCGCAGCTATCGCGACCTCCCGCTGCGCTACGGCGAGTTCGGCGCGTGCCACCGCAACGAGCCCTCAGGGGCGCTGCACGGAATCATGCGCGTGCGCGCCTTCACCCAAGATGATGGCCATATTTTCTGCAAACCCGAGCACATCCAGCCGGAGGTGGTCGCGTTCAACCGCATCGCGATGAACGTGTACCGCGATTTCGGTTTCACCGATGTCGAGATCAAGATCGCGCTGCGTCCCGCTCAGCGCCTGGGCGGTGACGAGGACTGGGACCGTGCCGAGAGCGCGCTGCGCGACGGCCTCGCGGCTTCGGGCATGAAATGGTCGGAGCTGCCCGGCGAAGGCGCGTTTTACGGGCCGAAAATAGAATATCACCTCAAAGATTCCATCGGCCGCTCGTGGCAGTGCGGCACCATGCAGGTCGATTTCCAGATGCCGGGCCGGCTCGGCGCCGAATTCGTCGACGAAGACAACACCCGCAAGACGCCAGTCATGCTTCATCGGGCCATCGTCGGGTCGCTCGAGCGCTTCATCGGCGTTCTGATCGAGCATCACGCGGGTGCCTTCCCCTTGTGGCTATCCCCCGTCCAAGTGGTCGTCCTGACCATTACCGACCGCCAGTCGGGCTATGCGACGGAAGTGACCGCTCGGCTGAAGGCGGCCGGCCTGAGGGCCGTTTCGGATTTGCGCAACGAGAAAATAACCTATAAAATTCGAGAACATAGCCTGCAGAAGTTGCCGTACCAGGTGATTCTGGGCGACAAGGAGCTGGAAGCAGGCAAAGTGGCCGTGCGTACCCGCACTGGCGAGGATCTCGGGGCGATGTCCCTGGAGTCCTTCATCGAACGTCTCCATGACGAGACGGCATCGAGGCAATAGCCCCGATCGGCGATGACCAGACGCGGGCGGCACGGCTTATTTTTCACGAACAAGGAGTAGTGAGATAGCCCAGGACAAAGCACAGCGGGTCAACGGAGAAATCAACGCCCCGGAAGTACGGCTGGTCGGTCCAGACAGCGAGCAACTCGGTATCGTGCCGATCGCAGATGCGATCGCACGCGCAGAAGCAGCGGAACTCGATCTGGTTGAGATCGCGCCGCTGGCAGAGCCCCCGGTGTGCCGGATCATGGATTTCGGCAAGTTCAAATACCGCGAAGCGAAACGCGCGCACGAAGCCAAGCTCAAGCTGAAGCAGATTCAGGTCAAGGAAGTGAAGTTCCGGCCAGGAACCGATGAAGGCGACTACCAGATCAAGCTGCGCAACCTGATCCGGTTCCTGGGTGAAGGCGACAAAGCGAAGGTGACGCTGCGTTTCCGCGGTCGAGAAATGGCGCACCAGGAATTCGGAATCCGTCTGCTCGAGCGCATCCGCGGTGATCTCGAACCGTATTGTATCGTCGAACAGTTTCCAAGGCTCGAAGGCCGGCAAATGGTGATGCTGCTGGCCCCGAAGAAGACTGTCGTTGCAGCAAAGCATCATCCGAACAAGCCCGAAGCCGGTAAGCCAGCGAGCAAACAAGCCTCTCCTCCGGAGAGCACCGCCGTGGGCAGCAAATAGGGAAAGTTGTCATGCCGAAAATGAAGACCAAGAGCGGCGCGAAGAAGCGCTTCCGCGTGCGCGGAAGCGGCAGCGTCAAGCGCTCGCAGGCGTTCAAGCGCCACATCCTGACCAAGAAGTCGACCAAGAACAAACGGCACCTGCGCGGCGCGGCCGAAGTCCACAGCACCAATACGGACTCGGTCAAGGCCATGCTGCCGTACGCCTAAGGAGCCCGGACCATGCCAAGAGTTAAGCGTGGTGTGACCGCCAAGGCGCGGCACAAGAAAGTCCTGGAGCAATCCAAGGGATATCGCGGCCGTCGCAACAACGTCTACCGCTTCGCCAAGGAAGCGGTGATGAAGGCGGGCCAATACCAGTATCGCGATCGGCGCGCCAAGAAGCGCGAGTTTCGCGCGCTATGGATCGCCCGCATCAATGCTGCAGTTCGCGAAATGGGACTGTCGTACAGCGCGTTCATGAATGGACTGAAAAAGGCGTCGATCGAGATCGACCGCAAGGTGCTCGCGGACCTCGCGATCCACGACAAGGCGGCGTTTACGAAGATCGCGGAGCAGGCCAAAGCCTCTCTGGCCTGAACCGCCGAAAGCAACGAGGGAGGCGCCGCAAACGCCTCCCTTTTTTTTTGGTGCCGCTGAAGCAATGGACGAGCTCGCATCCATCGTCGCCAGTGCGCTCGCCGATTTCGCGGCGTGCACGGATGCGGTCGCGCTGGAGAACGTCAAGGCGCGCTACGTCGGCAAGAGCGGCCGCCTCACCGATCTGCTCAAGTCGCTGGGGAAGCTGCCTGCCTCGGAACGTCCTGCCGCCGGCGCGCGAATCAACGCTGCGAAGGTCGAGCTGGAGTCAGCGCTCGGCCGCCGCCGCGACGATCTTGCCGAGCTCAAGCTCGTCCATCAACTCGCCGGCGAAGCGCTCGACGTTTCGCTCCCTGGACGCGCCGCTGGCGTCGGCGGTCTGCATCCGATCACACGCATCATCGACCGCATCGAGCAAATCTTCGCGTCGCTCGGCTTCGCCGTCGCTGACGGTCCCGAGATCGAGGACGACTTCCACAATTTCACCGCGCTCAACACGCCCGAGGATCATCCGGCGCGCTCGATGCACGACACCTTTTACGTCGAAGGTGGCCTGGTGCTGCGAACGCATACCTCGCCGATCCAGGTGCGCTACATGCAAACGCACGCGCCGCCCATCAAGATCATCGCGCCGGGCCGTGTCTATCGCGTCGACAACGATGCAACGCACTCGCCCATGTTTCATCAGGTCGAGGGATTGTGGATCGACGACAACGTCACCTTCGCGGACCTGAAGAGCGTTTTCTCGGAGTTCCTGCGCCGTTTTTTCGAGCGCGACGATCTGAAAGTGCGCTTTCGCGCCTCGTTCTTTCCGTTCACTGAGCCGTCGGCGGAAATCGACATGAGCTTCGGCGACGGGTGGCTCGAAATCTCTGGCGCCGGCCAGGTGCACCCCAACGTGTTGCACTCGGTCGGCATCGATCCCGAACGCTACCAGGGATTTGCTTTCGGCATGGGACCCGACAGGCTGGCGATGTTGCGTTACGGCATCGACGATCTGCGCCTGTTCTACGAAAACGACCTGCGCTTCCTGAAGCAGTTCGCATGAGCGGCGCATCGCGATGAAGTTCTCGGAACACTGGCTGCGCACGCTCGTCGATCCAACGCTGGACAGCGAGGCACTGGCTGGCGCCATGACGATGGCCGGACTGGAGGTCGAGGAGCGGGTCAGCGCCGCCCCGCCGTTTAGCGGGGTCGTCGTCGCGAAGGTGCTTGCCGTCGAGCGCCATCCCAATGCCGACCGCCTCACGGTGTGTCGCGTCGACGCCGGGCGCGGTGTACCGCTGTCGATCGTCTGTGGCGCGCCCAATGTGGTCGCCGGTGCCACCGTGCCTTGCGCGCTCGCAGGTGCCGAGTTGCCCGGCGGAGTCAGAATCACAAAGTCATCGATGCGCGGCGTCGAGTCTCAGGGCATGCTGTGCTCGGGCAGCGAACTGGGCATCTCCGACGATGCTTCCGGGCTGCTGCTGCTCGATCCGGGGCTGGCCGTCGGCACCGACCTGCGCGAAGCGCTCGATCTCGATGACTCGCTGCTGACGCTCAAACTCACGCCGAACCGTGCCGATTGCCTGTCCATCATCGGCATCGCGCGCGACGTCTCTGCGATCACTGCCGCGCCGATGACGCTTCCGCCGCGTGATGCAGTGCAGACCACAACCAAAACGACACGGGAAGTCCACATCGAGTCGCCGCTGGCGTGTCCGCGCTTCTGCGCGCGCGTGATCGAGGGCATCGATGCGCGCGCACCTACACCGGCGTGGATGAAGCGCCGGCTCGAGCGCAGCGGTATCCGCCCGATCTCAGCGGTCGTCGACATCACCAACTACGTCATGCTCGAGATGGGCCAGCCGCTGCACGCCTATGACGATTCGCAGCTCGATGGCGCGATCGTCGTGCGCTTCGCTCGTGCCGGCGAAAAGCTCACGCTCCTCAATGGGCGGGTTCTCGATCTGGATCCATCCCTGCTGCTGGTCGCCGATCAAGCCAAGCCACTGGGACTCGCCGGGATAATGGGCGGCGAGCATAGTGGGATCAGCGATGAAACGGCGACGGTGTTCCTGGAAGGCGCCTTCTGGACGCCCGCGGTCATCCAGGGCAAGGCGCGGCGCCTCGGCTTCGCGACCGACGCCGGATTCCGCTTCGAGCGCGGCGTGGACTTCGCCGCCTCACCCGAAGCTGTCGATCGCGCGAGCGCGCTGATCGTCGAAGTATGCGGCGGCCGCGCGGGGGCGCTGATCGATCGCGTCGCGGAACTACCCGCGCGCGAGCCCATACGGCTGCGCCTCGCGCGCGTGCAACGCATCCTGGGCGTGGACGTGCCGGCTCACGAGATCGAGTCGATATTCGCCAGGCTCGGGCTCGCGCCCCGTCGCGACGGCGACGATATCGTCGTGACCCCGCCCAGCTTCCGCTTCGACCTTGCGAGCGAAGCGGACCTGATCGAAGAAGTTGCACGCCTGCATGGCTACGACAGAATCGAGACGTCCGGTGCTGCTCACGCCCTGCGAATGCTGCCTGCACCGGAAATCGTTCGACCGGCGGCGGCGATACGCGCTCGCATGGTCGATCGCGATTACCAGGAAGTCATCACCTTCAGCTTCGTCAATTCGGCCTGGGAGCGCAGCCTGGATCCGGCGGCGCATCCAATCGCGGTACTCAATCCGATCGCCAGCCATCTCGATGTCATGCGCACTACGCTCCTCGGTGGCCTGGTCGACGTATTGCGAACCAACGTTAACCGCAAGGCCGATCGAATACGCATCTTCGAAATTGGCCGCTGCTTTCGCCGCGACGGCGAAACGCTGGAACAACCGCTGCGCCTGGCGGGACTGGCGTTCGGCCCGGTTCACGGACCGAACTGGGATACCGGCGCCCGGGCTGTCGACTTCTTCGATGTCAAAGGCGATGTCGAAGCGCTGGCGTGGCCTTTGAGGGTCACCACCCGCGCCGACTCGCACTCCGCTCTACACCCGGGTCGCTCGGCGCGGCTGCTCATCGATCGCCACCCTGCGGGGTGGATCGGCGAACTGCATCCGCGCGTTGCCCGGGCTTTCGAGCTGGCCCATGCCCCGGTGGTGTTCGAGGTGGACCTGGACCGTCTGCAGAACCGCCCCATGCCGAGCGGTCGGCCCATTTCCAGGCTGCCGACCGTCCGCCGGGACCTGGCCATCGTGGTCGACGAGCAGGTGCCCGCGCAGGACATTCTCGACGCGCTCGATGCAGTGAAACCTGCACAGATCGAGCAAATCACTCTGTTCGACGTCTACCGCGGCATGGGGATCGATCGCGGCAAGAAAAGCCTTGCAATTCTTGTGCTTATACAAGATACTGCACGTACTTTGACGGACGCCGAAATCGACGCTGCAGTGGCGGTGCTGCTGCGGGAGCTCGAGAATCGATTCGAGGCGACGTTACGCCAGTAGGGATTTTCCGATGACCCTCACCAAAGCCGAACTCGCGGACTTGCTTTTCGAACAGCTCGGGCTGAACAAGCGCGAAGCCAAAGACATGGTCGAGCGTTTTTTCGAGGAGATCCGGGTCGCACTGGAGTCCGGAGACAGCGTGAAGCTATCCGGATTCGGCAATTTCCAGCTGCGCGAAAAGCCTCAGCGGCCCGGGCGAAACCCGAAAACGGGTGAGGAGATTCCGATCACGGCCCGCCGCGTCGTGACCTTCCACGCAAGTCAGAAACTGAAGGCAATGGTCGAGGCCGCGAACAATGGCCGAGTCCAGGCAAAGTAAGTTCGAGCTTCCGCAAATCCCCGCCAAGCGCTATTTCACCATCGGCGAGGTGAGCGAGCTGTGTGCGGTGAAGCCGCACGTGCTGCGGTACTGGGAGCAGGAGTTCACGCAGCTCAAGCCCGTGAAGCGACGCGGCAATCGCCGCTACTACCAGCATCACGAAGTCCTGCTGATCCGCCGGATCCGTGACCTGCTCTACGAGCAGGGTTTCACCATCAATGGGGCGCGCCACCGCCTGGAGTCGAACGACCTCGAGGCTGCGGCGGGCGCCTCCCTCTCCGTGGAGGCCCCTGTCGCCGCCAGGCAGACGGCCGCCGAGCCGGACTCCCCCGCGGCACTATCTCCTGCCGAAATGCGGCAGGCCCTCGAAGAAATACGGGCGCTGCTCCGTCGAGCGCCCTGACGGCGGTATAATTCATGGTTTCGCGTCGGGGCGTAGCGCAGCCTGGTAGCGCACCTGCATGGGGTGCAGGGGGTCGGAAGTTCGAATCTTCTCGCCCCGACCATTTTCCCCTCTGTCCGGACGAGATCATGGCGGCGATCGCCTTGGTCTCGTTTGAGGCATGGCCCCTGGGAAAAACAGCGAAGATTGCCATTTTCAGTGAATCGGCGCAGCCTACCAATCGCCGATGTGTTCGCCTGCACGGCGCCCGGCACGACAGTTGCTTTAGCCGTTCAGGCAGGACTACCTATAAAAGGTGTCAGCAATGAGCGGTGCCAACGCCCGCCCTCAGGGTAAAAATTCCGTCGTTTCAGAACTCGCGCTCGCACGCGCGCAGCGGAACACGGTATTGATCATCGATGACCTCTTCAGCAGCCGCTTGCTGCTCGCTGAGATCGTCCGCCAGATCGACGGCAAGCTCAATCTCGAATTATTCGACACGCCCAGCCGCGCACTGGAATACGCGCGCAACAACCGTGTCGACATGGTCCTGACGGACTACAAGCTGCCCGAATTCGACGGCGTACAGCTGGTCCGGCAGATACGATCGCTGCCACACTGCGTGGATGTGCCGATCGTCGTGATCACGGTAGTCGACGATCGCCGCATACGCTATGAAGCGCTCGAGGCCGGCGCCACCGATTTCCTGATCAAGCCGCTCGACGAGCACGAGACGCGTGCCCGCTGCGCCAATCTCCTCGACCTGCGGCGACACAAGATCGTGCTGTCGGACCAGGCACGCGTGCTCCAGTACCAGGTCGACAAATCCGTCGCAGAGATCCATGAGCGCGAACTGGAAACGCTGGCCAAGCTGGCCAAGGCCGGCGAGTTCCGCGACCAAACGACCGGGCACCACCTCATCCGCATGGCCCGCTACTCGGGCTTGATCGGCACCAATCTCGGACTCGCCCCGGAGACAGTCCACGTCCTGGAAGTGGCAGCGCCGATGCACGACATCGGCAAGATCGGAATTCCGGATGCCATCCTCCTCAAGAAGGGACCGCTGACGCCCGAAGAGGACGGCATCATGAAGACGCATCCGCGCATCGGCTACGACATCCTGAAAGGCAGCCCCTCGAAGTACCTGAGCATGGGCGCCATCATTGCGCTGGGACACCACGAAAAGTTCGAAGGGTCCGGGTACCCCAACGGGTTACACGGCGAGGACATACCTATCGTCGCCCGCGTGGTCGCGGTTGCGGACGTATTCGATGCTCTTGTGAGCGAGCGCCCGTACAAGCACGCGTGGACGATTGAAGAGGGGCTCGCTTATCTTCAGGCGCAGAAGGGAAAGCACTTTGATCCGAGGTGTGTGGAGGCGTTTCTTAGTGGAGAGACCAAGGTTCGGCAAATCCAGCAGCAATATTTGGATGCGTAAGCGTTTATCTAAGCAACCACTCTAAGACTCGCATCCACAAGGTTCGCTGGAAGCGAGATCGGAAAAACCCGAAGTGTCCTATTTTCTGCGAATTCACGTCAGTGGGCGAGACAACCACGCTGGTTGACGCGCAGTTTTGATAGAGGGCCAGAATCCTATTCGTCGCAGATTGTGTCGCAAAGGCATCATCCGTAAATCTTAGCGCAAGCGTCGACGCATGAATCGCATGGAAGCGACCGAGCGCACGATCTCGCCATTGAATGTCGGGGCTCCCATTCGAGGCGGTCCTATTCCACCAAAAGTCTGGCTTTCGTCGATCCGCCCATTCAAACGCCACTCCGGAAGGTAGGTCATTCATGAGGTGGAGTCTTCGTCCAGGAAAGTAGCCCACGACTTGTGTTACTGCCGGCATCAGCATGTGCCACAAAAAATACATCGCTCCTTGATACGGCTGGGCGTAATCCCGCCAATAGCCGGTATGCGCTCCCACTAATATAAGGCGTTCAATCCTGTTTCCGTTCTGAGCGAATCCCGTTAGGAAGCCGCCTACGCTGTGGCCAATTGCGACGATGCGAGCACCGCGGTACTTCGTCGTCAGCCAATTTAGTGCACCGGCACAATCTTTGCTTCCCCAATCTTCGACAGAAGCTACGAATCCACGGAGTGTCTTTGGCCTTGAGCCACCGATGCCGCGGTAGTCGTATAAAAGCGTCGGAATGTCGTTTCTAGCGAGAAAGCGCGCAAACTTATCGTAATAACTCATACTGA
>DASXBS010000199.1:0-3266 GCA_036491555.1 Casimicrobiaceae bacterium | reverse complement strand
ACGAGATCCATTCGCTCGGGCTCGTGCATCTGGACATCAAGGGCGATAACATCTGCATTCCCTACGGGCCGCCGAGTTTCGATCCCGACGCGGGCGAGGCGCTTTTCCCGATTTTCCAGAGACTCGCGCTGATCGATTTCGCATTCTCGGTCGTCTCCGGCGAGAATCTCTCGACCGCACTGCCCATCGGTTGGCAGAAGGACTACGACTATCAGTCGCCCCGGCTGCTGCGAGCGCTCGACGCAGGACGCGCCGGCGATCTCCAGCCCACCAAGGACCTCGACTGGCGCTGCGATCTGTACAGCCTCGCGGCGATGCTCAAGCGCTACCTTCCAGGCGATTTCCCCTTGGGGGAGACCGGCTGGACACCCCAGCGTTTCGACGATGCGCGAACGCTGATCTTCCGGCTGCGCGAGTGCCACGATCGCGACCTGCCGCATTGGCGCCCGCATCAGCAGCTGATGGACTACACCGACGTGCGCCTGGGTGCGCATGATCTCGTCGCCTCGCTCGACAAGGGCTGGCAGCTCTCGCACGACGTTCCGGCCGACGTAGGCGGCGCGCCGACCACGCCGATGACGCGCATTGCACCCTCGATCCATTCGATCAGGGTGACCCGGCCCGTGCGTACCGTCACCCGAACGCTGGTACCGACGTCGGTGACCGTCGTGCGCGGAGTGGCGGCGCTGCCGGTTCCGGCGGCGCAGGTTGCGATGCCGCCGCGACGCGCGCCGTGGCGTGCGACGGTAGTCGCTCCAATGCTCGGTGCATTGGTGGCGCTGGCCATGCCATCGTTCATCGGCCACTCCGACTCCCTGGACCACCTCGTCAATGCACCCGAGGCCGCGAGCGCACCGGACGCGCCGCGCGCCGATGCCGCCGCCAGTCCGGCGCAGCAGGCGGCCTCAGCTGAGGCGCCGGCGTCGGCTACCACGCCGGATCCCACGGCAGCGGTGAATGCGGAACAAGCGTCCGCGGCTCCGGCATTCGCGACCGAACAGCACCCGTCGGACGCCAAGGCATACGCCGAAAAGGAACCCGCTGCCGCGCACGCACTAGTGCTTGCGGAGCGCACGGCGGCAGCGTCTCGAGGTACTCCGGCACGAACGAAATCATCGTCGCTCGCTGCACGGACGCCTTCGAAAAGCGCCGCTCAGGGATCGGGCGCCCATCCGTCGGCCGCGCAGACGCAGGTCGCCAAATCCAAGCGCCCGCATGGCGCGAGCATGGCGCCAGTGGCCGCATCCGTGAATCCGATCGCGCGTTCATCGGTCCCGCAGGAGCGCGCGCGGGTCGCAACGACGCCGCTCGCTGCTCCGAACGCCGACTGGCGAACACGGGCACCTTCACACGATGCCGTGCCACCATTGCTCGTGCCCATCGAACCTGCGGAAGATGCGCATCGCATCGGGTCGGAAGCGGCAGCGAACACGGCGGCCCAAGCACCCGCGTCAGATTCGATGCCAGAGCGGCGCAACGTCGCGGCAGCTGCGCCTGCGAATGCCGACGGTGCCAGCAAGACCGCAAGTGAGCCGCATCATGCCGCGCCTTTGCCGGCGCCAGCTACGGGGAGTTCGCAGGCACCGCGCGCATCGGGCGGCTGGCAGGCATTTCTGGCCAACCTCGGCAATATGCTGCGCCGTCGCGAGAGCGCACCCGCGCCGGTCGAAGAGCGTCGCGTGTTGCAGCCGCCGTCGTCAGTGGCATCCGCACCCACAGTGCGGTCATCCCCGCGCGTCGACGATCCAGCCATTGGTGTAGCGTCCACTGCGCAGGCAAATGCTTCGAACCATGCGGTCACCAACGCGGTCACGGCGGCGCCCGCCATCTTGCCCGCTTCCCCAACCATCGTCGCTGCGCGCGCGAGCGACGCGCCGCTCGCCATTGCGCCCGCTCCCGAGTCAACCCCGGTGGAAGGCGTGGACGCCGAGATGCGCGCCGATGGAGTAGCGCAGGATGTGCTCGCGATGCAGGCTCGTCGCATGCTGGCGGAAGTGGTTCCGCGCGTGGCGACGCAGGCCCAACCGGACGTCGCGCGTGTGCTGGGACTCGCCGCGAACGCCACCTACCGGTCGCAGCAGCAGTTGCTCGTCGAGGCCGCGAATGCAAACTGGACCAGCGACATGGTGTCGATCCCCGCATCGGACATCGAGCCCATTCATGCACGCCGTCTGCACGAGGACGCCAGGCGCTCGTTCGCCTCCGGGCGCGTGACCGAGGCCATCAACACGCAGCTCCGCGCCTTCGCCGCAAACCCGCGAGATCCCGATATCGCGGCTTATCTCGCGTGGCTGCATCTACGGACAAACCCCGTTCAGCCTGAGGTCGCGCGCCAGCTTGCCGTCTATGCACTTTATGTCAGCGGCGCGCGAAGGTCGGCCCGGTTTGGCGACTGGGATATTCTGGCCATCACGAGCGCATTGACGGGGCGCGACAACGACGCGACGAGGGCATTTTTCGTCGAGGTCGCGCTCACGAGCAACCTCGATCGGACCTGCCAGAGCGCGCTCGGCGCGTATGCGACCTATGGTGAACGCCTGCGCGTCCCGGTGGAGGCGATGCTGAATCGAGTCGATGCCAGCGGCCGCATCTCGCCCTACTGTGATCGCCGTCCGGCCTGGAACAGCGTCGCGACTTTGCAGTGACTGAGTCGCGGCGCTAGTCGCGGGAATACCCCGTCAGGGTGCAGCAGCCGGCTTGACCGGCTGCCACGTGTCGCACTCGAAACGAAATCCTTGCCTCGGGATCTCCAGACACGGCTCTGCCAGCTTCCACGAAGCGTTGGCTAAGGAATGCCAGCATAATTCAGGTCCCAATCCTCGAGTCCGCAGATTCGGCGGGCATGCATGCACTGAACAGGACTTTGACTGATGGCGATACTTCTCACCGGCGGTGCCGGCTACATCGGCTCCCACACATGTGTTGAATTGCTCAATGCTGGTGAGGAAGTCATCGTGCTCGATAACCTGTCCAATTGCAGCATCGAGGTCATCAGCCGTGTGGAAAGTATCACCGGGAAGCATGTCACCACGATTGTGGGCGATGTGCGCGACCCCCTGCTGCTCGACAGCGTCTTCGCCCGCGAGTCGGTCGAGGCCGTGATTCACTTCGCCGGCCTGAAAGCGGTGGGGGAATCCGTCGCGAAGCCGCTGCTCTATTATCAGAACAACGTGGCGGGCACCATCAATCTACTCGATTCCATGCAAAAGGCTGGAGTCCACACGCTCGTGTTCAGCAGCTCGGCGACCGTCTATGGGGACTCGCAG
>DASXBS010000198.1:0-7820 GCA_036491555.1 Casimicrobiaceae bacterium | reverse complement strand
CCGGCGCACCCGGAGCTTGCATCGCCGTGCGCCCTAATCGCTGAGGGCACCATGAAAACACTGCTGCGATGGATATTCGCGATCGCGTCCACTGCCGTGGCCACGACGGCGCTGGCCGAGTTTCATACCTACCGGATCGAGCAGCTTTTCTCTGATGCAAGCGGGACCGTGCAGTACATCGTATTGCACGAGTCTCAGGGCATGGCTGCCGAGTATTTCTGGGCGGGCAACTCGATCACCAGCATTCAGCCCGGCGCGACCAAGGCCTATATGTTCCCCGACAACCTGCCAGTGGGTTCGATGTGCAATCCCTACTATGGCTGCGCCCAGCAGGCGCAGAGTTCGACCGCAAACACCCGCGTGCTGATCGCGACGCAGGGATTTGCAGCGCTCGGGATGATCACCCCGGACTACGTGGTTCCCAACAATTTCCTTTCGACCACCGGCGGCACCCTCAATTATGCCGGCGTCGACCAGATCACCTACGGCGCGCTTCCCACCAAGGGATCGAGCGCGATCGACCGCAGTGGGGCGACCATTGCCGCGGTCGCCAGCAATTTCGCCGGGCAATCGGCGGCGGTGAACGTGACCCCCCCGGTCGCCAACTACCAGGGCTTGTGGTGGGCCGGTCCCGCCGAGTCCGGATGGGGCATCAATTTCGCACACCAGGGCGAGGTGATTTTCGCGACCTGGTTCACCTACGATACGACGGGCAAGGCATGGTGGCTGACCATCAACACCACCCAGACGGCCCCAGGGGTGTTCAGCGGCCCGGTTTTCCAGACCGCCGGCGCACCGTTCAACGCGTTCGTGCCTCCTGCGACCGCGACGCAGGTCGGCGTGGCCACGATCACGTTCACCAGCCCCACGACGGCCAGCTTTGCGTACACGGTGAACGGTGTCACGCAGGCGAAGGCGTTGACGCTGCAGACTTTCGGTCCGGTGCCGACCTGCACGTGGGGTGCGCAGACCAATCTCGCGCTCGCCACCAACTACCAGGACCTCTGGTGGACCACCGGCGGCTCCGAATCAGGATGGGGCGTCAATCTGACCCAGCAGGGCACGACCATCTTCGCGACGTGGTTCACCTATGACGTCAATCGCAACCCGCTGTGGTATTCGGCGACCGCGACGCAGGTCGCACCGAACTCATTCAGCGGGACGCTCATGAAGACGTCCGGGCCGGCGTTCAGCGCGGTGCCTTTCGACCCCAACCAGGTCGTGCGTACTGCCGTGGGGACCGCCAGCTTCACGTTCACCGACGGGAACACGGGCACTTTCACCTATTCGGTAAACGACGGAGCGAACGTCGTTGCCTCGCAAACCAAGAACATCCAGCGTCAGGTATTTCGGCTGCCGGGTACCGTGTGTCAGTAGTCGCCGCGCCAGCGGCGGAAGAAGGCGAGCGCCGGGCGAAGTCCCGGCGCTTTTTTTGTTGGTGAACGATAAAAATGTGTTCCGCAGCTGAGACGCAAATCATGCTCGGGAATGCTTGCGATTGCGGTGCCAGTCGCTAGAATGAGCCGTTCTTTCACCTCGCTGGCGTGAGTCACGATTCAGGACACAAAGGAGCAACCGATGATCCGCCTATCGATACGCGCCGTCCGCTTCGCCGCTGGTGCCCTGTTCGCGCTCGTCTTGGTACTTTCCCCCGGGTTGCGTGCCGAAGATGGCAAGATCGAGATCCTGTGGCTCGGCCAGGCGACGATGCGCATCAAGACACCGACCGGCAAGATCATCGTCATCGATCCGTGGCTGATCAACAATCCGAAGACGCCCGCGGAATACCGCAATCTCGATGCGATAGGCAAGGTCGACCTGGTGTTGGTGACGCATGCGCATCCCGATCACTTCGAGGATGCGCCCGCGCTGGTGAAAAAGAATAACGCGAAGATCGTTGCGCCCGCGGGCTTGCAGGCCCAGATGATCTCGCTCAATCTGGTCCCCGCCGAGCTTGCCTATCGCATGAGCAAGAGCGGCACCGCCACGCCGATCGGCGGCAACATCCGAATCACGCAGGTCCACGCCGAGCACGATTCGGAACTCACGTTGACCAATCCCGAGACGAAGAAGCGCGAAACCTATTTCGGCGGCGAGCCGGTGGGCTATATCATCGAGCTCGAAAACGGGTTCAAGATCTATCACATGGGCGACACGGGCGTTTTTGGCGACATGAAATTCATCGGGGAGTATTACAAGCCCGATCTCATCATGATCCCGATCGGAGGCAACAACGTGATGGCCCCTGCCGAAGCAGCGCTCGTGACCCGCGAATATCTCAAGCCGAAGTACGCGATTCCGATGCATTACGGCGCCAATCCATTGCAGCCGGGTACGCCGCCGCAGTACATCGAGGCGCTGGGCAAGACCTCGACCAAAGTTTTCCCCATGAACCCGGGCGACAAGCTCGAGTTCTGATCCTTTCCGGAGAATCGAATGCCGCTGTCCTCGTTGCGCGCTGCGTGTTGGCTGATCGTCGCTTCTCTGATCCTTGGCTGTGCAGCCGCTCCGGGGCCGGTGCAGCCCACCAGCTGGCGTGATCCGAACTTCAGCGGGCCGCCGTTCAAGAAAATCTTTGTCGTCGGACTGAGCTCGCAGAGCCTCAAGGATCAGCGCGGGTTTGAAAACCTGATGGTGTCCACGCTGCAGAGCGCCGGCGTCGTCGCGGTGCCTGGCTGGCAATACGTGCCGACCGATCACACGCCGGACCAGGCGACGATGCGCGCCGCGATCGCGCAGTCGGGCGCGGATGGCGCGCTCCTGGTGCGCATGTCGGGATTCACGACCCAGACTGCCGTCGGCTACGGAGTCGGCGCCGTCGCGCCCGCCGGCCCGCCAGGAACGAATATGTACGTCGGTTGGTACGAGCCGGGCATCGTCACCGACAGCTACCAGGCCGCGACCATCTACACGACGCTGTTCGACGTCAAGACGGCGAAGCCGGTGTGGACCTACAATCCGGCAAGCTACAATCCGGCGACCCTGCAGCAGCAGGCGCCGAGCTACGCCAATGAAGTCACGAGCCTGCTGCGCTCCAGCGGGCTGCTCGCAGGCCCATAGGACCTGCCGCGGTTTCGACGCCGGCGGCGCGGAGTGCGCCGCTTCCGATCGCCCAGCTCCGGGCCATTCCAATGCCTTCCGCACTCTTCTCGCCATTCAAGCTGCGCGATCTTTCGCTCGCCAATCGCATCGTAGTCTCGCCGATGTGCCAGTACTCCGCGGTCGACGGCTGCGCGACCGACTGGCACATCGTGCACTGGGGCCAGATGCTGCAATCGAATGCGGGCATGTTCACGATCGAAGCGACCGCGGTATCGGCGATCGGCCGCATCACTTATGGCTGCCTCGGTCTCTACGATGACGCGTGCGAACAGGCATTGGCGCAACGGCTGAGCATCGCGCGAGCATGCGCACCTTCCCTCCCGATCGCGATCCAGCTCGCGCATGCGGGACGCAAGGGCTCGTCGCAGGTGCCGTGGGAGGGCGGCCAGCTCATCGCGGTCGCACAAGGCGGCTGGACGCCGGTCGCACCGACGGCAATCTCCCAGCTCCCTGGCGAAACGCCGCCGGCCGCGCTTTCGCGTCCGGCGATCGCGCAGATCAGACGCGAGTTCGTCGACGCGGCGCGCCGCGCCGCGCGCCTCGGCCTCGATGCGATCGAGCTGCATTGCGCGCACGGCTACCTCCTGCACGAATTCCTCTCGCCGATTTCGAACCGGCGCGACGACGAGTATGGCGGCTCGTTCGACAACCGGGTGCGCTTTCCGCTCGAGGTATTCGCCGCGGTGCGCGAAGTCTGGCCGGAGCACAAGCCGATTGGCGTTCGCATCTCGGCGAGCGACTGGGTCGACGGTGGATGGACGCTCGACGAATCGATCGCGATGGCGCAGCGGCTGAAGGCGCAGGGCTGCGACTGGATCGACGCATCGAGCGGAGGCATTTCGCCTGCGCAGAAAATTCCGTTGGGGCCCGGCTATCAGGTCCCGTTCGCCCGCGCGCTGCGCCGTGCGACATCGATGCCCGTCATGGCAGTCGGATTGATCAACGACGCGAAGCAGGCGGAGGCCATCGTCACCGCCGGCGACGCCGACCTTGTCGCCATGGCGCGCGCCATCCTGTGGGATCCGCGCTGGCCGTGGCACGCCGCGGCAGCGCTCGGCGCACAGGTGCGCGCGCCCGCGCCGTACTGGCGCGCAGCGCCGCGCGATGCGTCGAACGTGATCGCGCAGGCCAAACTCGGCATGCGCTAGGCAACCCCGTCCGCAGCCTACTGCGGCGACTTCGCCGGTCCCGGGATGCCCAGCTGATTGACGAGGAAGGTGTAAATGTCCGTTTCCTCCGCGATGCGCTTGGACAATGACGTGCCCTGGCCGTGACCCGCTTCGGCTTCGGTGCGCAGCAGCACCGGGTTGCCTGAACCCGTCGACGTCTGCAACTTCGCGGCGAACTTGCGCGACTCCCGCGGTGCGACTCGACCATCGTTATCGCCGGTAGCAAGCAGCACCGCAGGATACTTGACGCCGTCGCGCACGCGCCGCATCGGCGAGTAATCGAGCAGCGCCCTGAATTGGTCCGGGTCCTTGGTGCTGCCGAACTCGGTGACGTTGAATTCGCCGTTGGGCTGTGTTTCCCAGCGCAGCGCATCGTAAATGCCGACACGGCTCACGACTGCGCGCATCGCCTCGGGATGCTGCGTGAGCGCCGCACCCATGGTCAGGCCGCCGTTGCTTCCGCCCATGATCGCCAGTCGATCCGGTCGCGTGATTTTCTCGTCGACCAGCATCTGCATGGCCGCAGCGAAATCGTCGAACACGTTCTGTTTTTTGGTGAGCATGCCGGAGACGTGCCAGGGCTCTCCGTATTCGCCGCCGCCGCGGATCCCGGCGCTGGCGAAGACTCCGCCGTAATCGAGCCACAACCGACGCATCGGACTGAAGTAGGGCGTGGAGCTGATGCCGTAGCCACCGTAGCCGTAAAGAATGGTCGGGTTCGAACCATCCGCCTTCATGCCCTTCGAGTGCAGGATCATCACCGGGACACGGGTGCCATCCTTCGAGGTCGCGAACACCCGCTCGACGGAAGCATCGGCGAAATCGAAGGACGGCTTGCCGTTCAGCGCGGTTTCGACCATCCGGTTCGCTGCGGCGTCGTAGCGGTAGCGCACGGGCGGAGTGACCATACTCATGGTGCGCGTGATCGCGTCGTCGCCGTCGAGGATTTCACTCACCGAGTTGTCCGACAGCGGCTCGGCGGGCAGCGTGCCCAGGGCATGTCCTTCGAGGTCGAACATCTTCACCAGAGACGGCCCGCCGTCGCGATATTGCACGTACAGGCGCGTGCGGCCGACCGACACGGCGTCGGCGGCGAGCTCCGCCTCGGGTACGACCACGTGCGCACGCGACAGACGCGCATCGGCCAGCGGAATTGCCAGGATGCGGCCCAGCGGTGCGTCCTTGATCGAGCGCGCATACAGGTTGCCGTCCTCGCCGAACTCCATTTGCTTGACGCCGTCGGTGAAACCGGCCACTTGCTGCCAGGAGCCGCCCGATCGAAGCACAAAGTAGGCGATCTGTCCGCCATCGCCATTCTTCACGCGCGCGAGCAGGTCGCGGCCATCGCGGCTGCCGGACAGATGGATCTCGGCGATGCGCGGGAAGTCGCGCCCGATCACGTAGCGATCGGAGGCGACCGGCGTGCCCAACTGATGAAACCACACGGTCTGATGGAAGTGGCGCTCGGCGGCGGGTCGCTCCTCGCCGGGATAGCGCGTGTAGTAGAAGCCGCGACCGTCGCCCGCCCACTCGATGCTGCCGCCCGCGGTCGCGTTCATCACGCGCGGCAGCGTGTCATCCAGGCGCTTGCCGGTGGCGACGTCGAAGACATAGGCCGTACCCTGTTCGCTTCCCCGGACCGACAGCGACACGGCGACGCGCTTGCCATCGTACGAAGGCGTGTAGAAGTCGATGGTGGTGGCTCCGCTCGGATCGAGCACCGTCGGATCGAGCACGACGCGCTCCTGCGCCACATCGAGCGACGCTGGCAGCACCACCAGCGCCGGCTGATTTTTGGGCGGCGCGAACTTCATCGCGAAGACGACGCCGCCGCGATAGTGCAGGTCGCCGCGCGAGACCGTGCGCGCACGCAGGAGCTCATCGACGCGCCGTGCGATCTCCGGCCGCTGCTCGACCGCGTCGAGCACCTTGCGGGTGAGCGCGTTTTCCTCGCGCACCCACGCCTTCACCGCCGGTGACGCGTCGTTCTCCATCCATCGGTAGTCGTCGACCACGCTGGTGCCGTGAAAGGTCTCGGAGACTGGCTGCCTGGCGGCGGGCGGATACGACAGTGGCGGTGCGGCATGGGCGGCGATCGCGCCTGCGGCGAGCGCGGCTGTCAGCAGCATCGGGAAAGGTTTCACGGTTGGATCTCCGGATATGCGCCGCGCAGGCAACAGGCACGGCCGGTCGCTCGCGGTCGAGCCACGCGAGAGCGTGCATGGCTGTTCATGAACTTCGAATCTTGCACGCAGGTGAGTGTCGCGGCAAGCGCAGAGCCCCCGCCATCGAGATCCGCGCGCCCCTGCGCGCTACGCTACTCACGCAACGCTTCCCCAATCGCCTGTTCGGCGCTGAACGCTCGACCCTCGAGCCATGCCGCGTCGAACTGCGCATCATCGCCCTGCGCCGCTCGCGCGCTCGCGATACGACGCGCGTGCTGCGCCTGCTCCGTGGCCACATGCGGCGCACCGATGTCCTCGCGCAGTTTTGCGGCGGCGCCCCACAGCCGCGCCGCGCGCTCGGGCGTCGACGACATCGCGGCGACGCGGGCGACTCCTTCGAGCGCGGCGGCGATTGCGAGCCTGTCGCCGAGCTCCCCAGCGATGCGCAACGCTTCCTCCAGAAAAACCTTCGCGGCTGCGGCATCTCCCTGGTCGCAGGCCAGGCCGCCCAAGCCTTCCAGCACGTTCGCGATCCCCTGACGGTTGCCCGACTGGCGCTGCATCGCGAGGCTCTCTTCCAATAGTGCGCGTGCCGCAGGGTAATCGCCTCGCTCGGCAGCGATGCCGCCGAGCTGGCTAAGCGACAAGGCGATGCCATGTCGATCGCCGAGCTTGCGAAACGCGATCAGGCTCTCCTCGAACCGCGCGGTGGCCGTGTCTTTGTCGCCTTCCCGATAGCTGACGAATGCGAGATTGTGCAGAGTGAGCGCGACACCCCGCCGGTCGCCGAGCTCGCGGCGTATCGCCAGGCCTTCCTCCCAGAGCGTCCGCGCCGCCTGGAGGTCGCCCCGATGCGCTGCGACGATGCCAAGATTGTTGACCGCCATCGCAATCCCGTGCCGGTCGCCGTGCTTGCGCTGCAGCGCGATGCTTTCTTCATAGAGAGCGTGCGCAGCGGCGTAGTCGCCCTGCTCGGCGGCGACCATGCCGAGGCTGTTGAGCGACAGCGCCAGCGATCTCGTATCACCCATGCCGCGCAGCGCCTCGATGCTCTGGTTCAAGCGCACCCGCGCGGTGCCGTAATCGCCGACGTTATAGTCGACCAATCCGATGTCGCCCAATGCCGCAGCGGCACCCTGCCGGTCACCCATCTGCTCGCGCAGTGCGCGGCTTAGCTCGTAGAACGCGCGCGCGTCGGCATAGTCGCCCTGCAAGCGCGCCAGCGCACCCGCGCCAGAGAGCGCTTGGGAGCGCGCGCTGCCTGCCGGCGCGCCGTCGGACGCCGCGGCCGCAGCCGCAGCCAACAGCGCCGTCAGCCAGCGTCGGCCTTCGCCCAGGTAGCCGCGCACGAACCAGAAGTACCAGAGTGCGGCCGCAAGACGCA
>DASXBS010000197.1:0-8581 GCA_036491555.1 Casimicrobiaceae bacterium | reverse complement strand
AAGCGAGCTTGAGCTCGGCGGAGTCGGCGAAATGGGCGCGGATGCGCTGCGTATCCATGGGAGGGCTTTACTGCGGGTGGGCAGGCGCGATTGTAGCAACTTCCGCGCGCGGCCCGTCGATCACATCTCAATGTCGCGCAGCCATTCGACGCGCGCAGGATCGAGCGCGTCGAGTAGCAGCGCATCGAAGCGGCACGCCGCCTCGCGCCCGAGGGTCGCAAGATAGTGGCGCGCGGCCCGCGTCATGCGCTCGTTTCGCTCCACCGATGCTTGCCGCAGCGCCGCCGAACGCAGAGCTGGTGCGCAGCCGGACCTCGACGAAGACCAGCGTGTCGCCGTCGCCTGCAATCAGGTCGATCTCGCCCAGCCGGCAGCGGTAATTTCTCGCCAGCAACACCAGACCGCGCGAGCGCAGGAAATCCGCCGCAATGGCCTCGCTGGCGGCGCCAAGCTCGGCGCGCGTCGCCGTGCGCTTATTGCTGCGAAGAGAAGAGCTGCGCACGTCCGTCGCGGATTTCCATGAGACGGCCCTGTCGAGCAAACGTGCGGGACCCACTGAGCGACAGGTGGCCGGTGGCGCCGTCGAGCTCGATGCGCTGGGGCGGCACGGGTTCGGAAAGCATCTGCGCGACCGCGAAGGCGTCGAGCCCGAGGGCATAAAGGCGGTCCAGTACCGCGTTGCTGTAGTTGGGGTGCGGCACGCCGGCCAGGCCTGGACTGTAGGGGTCGGCGAGCCACGGAATCTCGATATAGCGCACGCGATCGAGATCGTGCGAAATCGGCGTGGGCAGATCGTCGGCGATCTGGCTCACCGCGTAGACCGGAACGGGCGGAAGAAACGATTTCGCGAGCGAGGCCTGGTCGCTGTCGACCGATAGCAGCACCGCGTCCGCCGGTCGCGCGGAGAGCTCGCCTCGCAGCAGCGCGAGCATGTCGGGGCTCGGATCGAAATGGTATTCGCGCGGTGGGGCCGCGCCGCTGCGGCGCCATTCGGCGGCAAAAGCCGCGGCGAAGCGCTGCTGCAGCGATCCTGTCGAAACCACCATTGCCACGCTGCGTACGCCGTCGGCCTGGGCGACCTTCGCCAGCAGCGCCGCATCGCTCTCCACGGAGAGCGTCAGCGCGTAGACGTCGTCAGGCAGTGCGACGCCGTCTTCGCTCTGATTGAGCGCGAGCATGCGCGGTCGCTCCGGCGACATGGCGAGCACGGTCTTGACGTCGTCGCGAGTCAAAGGTCCGACCACCAGCGCCACGTTGGCGCGGCGCGCGGCCTCCATCGCCGCAAGCACTCCGTCGTCGCCGTGAGCGATGACGGTCACCCGCGAGCGCGCACCGGCGCGATCGGCGGCCGCCAGAAAACCTGTTCTGACTGCATCGGCCGCGTGCGCGTAGACGGGCGATTCCAGCGGCAGCACCAGAGCGATGCCTTCTCCCGGTGTCCGCGCTGGCGCGTCGACCGAGTCGATCGGTCGCACCGGTGCAGGCACGGGCGCCGCCGAGACGATCACGCCTGGCGGAGGAGCGAGCGGCGTAGTCGTCGCTGCAGTGCTGGCGGGGGCTTCGGGCACCGCGGGCGCAGGCGGTGGCGTGCGCGACGGCGGGACGGTCGCGGTTGCCGGAGGCGGGCGCACCGCCGACAATGGCGGGACCGAAGCGCAGGCGGCGATGCCGAGCAGCGTCGCGGCGAACGCCGCAATCGCGGCGCGCGTGAAGCGCGGCAGATCGAAGGTCGTGACCATGGATCAGTACAGCGGGAGCCGTGCGAAGCCTAAGGGCGAGCCACTGCCAGCGCTCGGCAGGACATTATATGTGGTCGCCACCCCGATCGGGAATCTGCGCGACATCACCTTGCGCGCGCTCGACATTCTTGCGCAGGTCGATGTCGTCGCGGCGGAGGACACGCGCGTGACCGGGATATTGCTCGCGCACTACGGCATCCGCGCCGACGTATTGAGCCTCAACGAGCACAACGAGCTTCGCCGCGCGCAACAAGTGGTCGGGTTGCTCGAGCAGGGCAAGCGCGTCGCGCTGGTCACCGATGCGGGGACGCCGGGGATCAGCGATCCGGGCGCCGCGCTGGTGCGCGCCGTGGGCGAGGCTGGATTCAATGTGGTGCCGGTACCGGGTCCAAGCGCAGTGGCGACCGCGCTGTCGGCCTCCGGGATCCTCGCGCCACAATGGCTGTTCTACGGCTTTCTTCCCGTTACCGCGGGTGCGCGCAAGACCGCGCTGGAGAAGCTGGCGCCGATGCCTTGCGCACTCGTCTTCTACGAGGCGCCGCATCGCATTGTGGAAACGCTCGTTGACCTTGTCGCCGCGCTGGGTGCTGAGCGCGAGCTGGTGATCGCGCGCGAGCTCACCAAGCACTTCGAGAGCATTCACCGCTGCCGGCTCGCCGACGCGCCAGCGTGGGTCGGCGCCGACCCCAACCGCCAGCGCGGGGAGTTCGTGCTGATCGTCGATGCGCCGCCCGCGGCCCTCGAGCGCGACGACGCCGAGCACGACGAAGTGCTCGCTCTGCTGCTGGCGGAACTGCCCCTCGCGCGTGCCGTGAGGGTCGCCGCAGCGCTGACACGCGCCCCGAAAAACCGCCTCTACGAGCGCGCACTGCTGCTCAAGGCCGCGCGCGAGCCAGCGTCGTGACGAAGCGCAAGATCGCGGACAGCGTGACCTCGGGTTGATCGCGTTGCGGCGAGTGGCCGCACTCATCGAGCACGATGCGCTCGACGTCGCCGCGAACGCCGGCCTCGATCGCGTCGAGCTGCGCGAGCGTTCCGTATTCGTCGTCCCGCCCCTGGATTAGCAGCACAGGGCATTCGATGGCGGGAAGCACGTCCTCGATGTTCCAGTCGCGGAAGCGAGGCGAAAGCCAGATATCGTTCCAGCCGCGAAACACCGAGTCGACATCCTGGTGATACCGGGCGAGGCGCGCGCGCAGATCGCCCGCCGCATAGTTCTCGCGCGCCCGGGCGATCGATTCGATGGAGAGCGCCTCGACGAACACGTGCGGCGCCAGGGCGACGACGCCGCGAACGGGCCGCTGCGCGGCGCCGGCGTGGATGAGCGCGATCGACGCGCCATCGCTGTGTCCGATGAGCAGCGGACGCTCGATGGCGAGCGCATCGAGCAGCGCGGGAAGCACCGTCAGCGCTTCGGCGTGCATGTAGTCGGGAGCGCGCGCAGCGGCCAGCGGGGAGGATTTTCCGTAGCCTGCGCGCGAGTACACGACGGCGGGGCAGAGCGTGGCCGCCGCAACCCGCTGCGGAAAATCCCGCCACATGCTCAAGCTGCCCAGCCCTTCATGGAGGAATACCAGCGTCGGCGCCGCGTCGCTGCCTTCGATGCGCATGTACTCGATGCGCACCCCGTCGACCTCGATGTGATCCAGGGCCGCGGTCCCGCCCACGCTACACGCCCAGGTATTTCGCGCGCAGCTCGGGCTGCGCCGCCAGCGCCGCCGCCGGAGCGTCGAAGGTCTTGTGTCCCTTCACCAGCACGACGCAGCGATCGGCCAGTCGCGAGAGCATCGCGAAATTCTTGTCGACGATCACCATCGCCATGCCCGAGTCGCGCAGCGATTGCAGCGTGGCCCAGATGTCGCGGGCGACCAGCGGCGCCAGCCCTTCGGTCGCCTCGTCGAGCAGGAGCAGGCGCGGATGCGTGAGCAGCGCGCGCGCGAGCGTAAGCATCTGTTGCTCGCCGCCGGACAACTGGCTGCCGTGGTGCGCGAGACGCTGCGCGAGACGTGGAAACACCGCCAGCACGCGGTCGAGGGTCCAGACCGAGCCGCCGGTGCCCGGGCGCGCCGCAAGCAAAAGGTTTTCGCGCACCGTCAGCAGCGGGAAGATGCCGCGCCCTTCGGGGACGAAGGCGAGTCCGCGACGGGCGATGCGAAACGGAGCCAGCGCGCCGATGGCATCGCCGTCGAGCAGGATGTCGCCTCGGCTGGGCCGCGTGAGCCCGAGCAGCGATCGCAGCAGCGTCGTCTTGCCCATGCCATTTCTGCCCATCAGCGCGACGATCTCGCCTGCGCTTACGCGAAAATCGATGCCGCGCAACACGTGGCTGCTCCCGTAATGCGTGTGCAGGGCGCGCGCCTCGAGCAGCGGGACGCCCGTCGGAGTACCTTCGCGCTTCGCGCTCCGGCTCATTGCCCAACCCGGCGCTCGGGACGGCCGATGGTATTCATGCGGCGCTCATGATGCCAGTTCTCCAGCGGCGCCCAGATAAACCTCCTGAACCTCGGCGTTTTCGCGGATAGCCTGCGCCGTTCCACTGGCGATGACACGGCCATTGGCCATCACGGTCAACCGGTCGGCGAGCGCGAACACCGCGTCCATGTCGTGCTCGATGAGCAGGATCGCGTGACGCTCGCGCAATCCGCGCACGAGGCCGACCACGCCGGCGACGTCTTCGGGGCCCATGCCGGCGAGCGGCTCGTCGAGCAACAGGACCGACGGCGCTCCCGCCAGAGCCATCGCGATTTCCAGCGCGCGCTGCTCGCCGTGCGAAAGCGTGCTCGCGGTCACTTCGGCACGCGCGGCGAGCGCTGTGGCGGCGAGCGCAGCGAGCGCCGCCGCGCTCCACGCCGGGTAGCGATGTGCATTGCGCCAGAGTCCGGGCACTCCGCCAGCATGCGCCTGTGCCGCGAGGCGGCAGTTTTCGAAGGCGCTGAACGCGGGGAAGACGTTGGTATGTTGGAAGGTGCGTGCGACCCCGCCACGCGCGATGCGGTCTGCGCTCCACCGCGTCACGTCGATCTCGCGCAGATGAATCGTCCCCGAGCTCGTGGCCAGCTCTCCCGACAGCAGATTCACCAGCGTCGACTTGCCTGCGCCATTGGGGCCGATGACCGCATGGATCTCGCCGCGCGCCAGCGCCAGCGAGACGCCATCCACCGCGACCAGCCCGCCAAAGCGGCGACTGAGGTCGTTCGCGCGCAGCAGCACCTCATTCACCCGATGCGTCCTCGAGCCGCGCACGCCGGCGTCGCCACTGCTGCGCCAATCCGGCGAGACCCTGCGGAAAGACGAGCACTGCGACGATGATGAACGTGCCCATCAGGAGCTGCCAGTGCCGCGTGATGTCGGAGAACACTTCCTGCAGCAGGACGTAGGCGAAGGTGCCCAGGACCGCGCCGACCAGCGTGCCCATCCCGCCGAGAATCAGCATCATGAGCACGGTACCCGATTGGTGCCACGCCAGCATTTCAGGATTCACATAACCCTCGCGCGCCGCGGTGAGGTAGCCCGCAAGCCCCGCGAGCGTCCCGGCGATGACGAATGCGGCGAGCTTGTAGCGCAGCGTCGCAAACCCGAGCGCCCGCATGCGTCGCTCGTTCGCCTTGATGCCCTGCAACGCGCGCCCGAACGGCGAGCGCAGCAGCGTCGCCAGCAACGCGAATACGCCGACCATGAGCGTCAACGCCACGTAGTAGAAATGCAGGTCGTCGCCGAGGTCGATGCCCGGGATGAAAGTCTGCGGGCGCACATTCACGTAGACGCCGTCAGAGCCGCCGGCGACGCGCGTGTCGTGGAAAAAATAATAGATCATCTGCGCGAAGGCCAGCGTCACCATGATGAAATACACGCCCGCAGTGCGCACGACCAGGCTGCCGATGACAAGTGCCGCGAGCGCGCTCGCCAGCAGCGCGACCGGGAGCGTCAGCCAGACGTTGGCGCCGACGTCGGCGGGCGCGACCAGCGCCAGAACGTACGCGGCGATGCCGAAGTACGCGACGTGACCCAGGCTGACCATCCCCGTGTAGCCCACCAGCAGATCGAGTGACAGCGTGAAGATCGAGAGCACCATGATCCGGGTCACCAGTTGCAGGTAGAACTTCTCGGCAAGCAGCGGAAAGAGCGCGAGCAGGACGAGGGCGCCGCCCAGGAGCACGATGCGCCGGCGCGTGCTCACGCGCGGCCGAACAGTCCGGCAGGGCGGAACAACAGCACGCCCGCCATGAGCAGATAGACGGCGATGCCGGCGAATTCCGGAAACAGTACCTTGCCGAAGGTGTCGCAGAAGCCGATCAGCAGCGCGGCGACCAGCGCACCCCTGAGCGAGCCGATGCCACCGATGACCACTACCACGAAGCATACGATCAGCACCTGGTTTCCCATGCCGGGAAACACCGAGGAGACCGGCGCGGCGATCATTCCGGCCAGTGCGGCGAGCGCAACGCCGGTCGCGAATACGAGCGCGTGGATCCAGCGTATGTCGAGGCCGAGCGACTGCGCCATCTCGGGATTCGATGCCGCTGCGCGGATGCGCGCGCCCAGGCGCGTTTTCTGCAGCGTCCAGTACATCGCTGCAGCGAGCGCAATGCACACGCCCGAGATGAACAGGCGATACACCGGATACGACAGCGTGTCAGTCAGCGGCAGCGACGCCGAGAGCAGCGCGGGAATGGGGACGCTGTGCACGTCGTCTCCGAGCGCGATGCTGCGCAGCTCCTCGAATACCAGGATCAGCCCGAAGGTCAGCAGCACCTGGTGCAGGTGATCGCGCCGGTACAGCCGACTGATGAGCAACCATTCGATGATCAGTCCCAGTGCCGCGGCGAGCACGATTCCAACCGGCAATGCGAGCCACAGGCTGCCCAGCGACTCGGCCAGCGCGAAGGCCATGTACGCGCCGATCATGTAGAAGCTGCCGTGCGCGAGGTTGATCACGCCCATGATGCCGAAAATGAGCGTCAGGCCGCTGGCGACCAGGAACAGCAGCAGCCCGTACTGCACACTGTTGAGGATCTGGATCAGCATTTCAACGGGTCGGAAGCGCGATACGGCATGCGTCCGGGTGTCTCCTGCGGCGGAAGTGCCGCACACGCGCGATCCGGCGCACACCCGACGCGGCGGCGCGGCCGGTCGCAGGTGCGCCGGACGTGCTCAGTCCTGCGCCATCTTGCAGCCGCGCGCGGGATCGTCGAGCGCTTTCCATGCGACGCCGATGACTTCGTTCGAGTTGCCGTCGACGCGCCGCAGATAGATGTCCTGAATGGGATTGTGCGCCTTCGACATCACCCACGCCCCGCGCGGGCTGTCGATCTTGACCTTTTCCAGCGCGGAGTAAAGCGCCTTGCGATCCGCGAAGCTTCCCTTGACCGCGGACAACCCCCCATTCAGTAGCAGCGCGGCATCGTAGCCCTGCACGGCATACACATCGGCCTGCACGCCGTATTTCTTGCCATAGGCGTAGCGGAACTGCTTGTTCCTCGGATTCTCGATGCCGTCGCCGTAGTGCAGCGTTGTCAGCAGGCCCTGCGCAGAGCCGCCTTGCGCGGGTAGCGTGCCATCGGTGAGGAAGCCCGTGCCGTAGAGCGGAATCTTGTCCTTGAGTCCCGCGGCCTGGTAGTCCTTGGTGAGCTTGACCGCCCCGCCGCCGGCGAAAAAAACGAACACCGCGTCGGGCTTCAGTGACGCGATCTCGGTAAGAAAAGGCTGGAATTCGACATTCGGGAACGGCAGGTACATCTCCTTGACCACCGTGCCGCCGAGCTTGGTGAACGCTTCCTTGAAGCTCTCGATCGATTCTTCGCCCGCGCCGTATTTCCAGGTCAGGGTCACGACCTTGCGATGCCCCTTGTCGTACATCACCTTGCCCATCGGGTACGCCGGCTGCCAGTTCGAGAACGAGGTGCGGAATATATTCGGCGCACACTGGGCGCCGGTCGCGGCGTTGGCGCCGGCGTTGGGAATCACCAGCAGCGTTCCAGTGTCGCGCGCGACCTTGACCATCGCCATCACCACGCCGGAATGCACGGTGCCGACCAGGACGTCGACCTTGTCGCGCTGCACCAGCTTGCCGGCATTGTCGGTGGCTTTGGAGGGCTCCGATTCGTCGTCGACGGTGAAGAACTCGATCTCGCGGCCGCCGAGCTTGCCGCCATTTTCCTCCAGCGCGAGATTGAAGCCCTGCGTGATCGCGTTCCCCAGCGCGGCGAAGGTTCCGGTGTATGGGAGCATCATGCCGACTCGCATTTTCGCGGCCTGCGCGCGCGCGATCGTCGGCGTGAGTCCGCCAATCGCCGACGCGCCGGCGAGCGCAGCTGCATGCTTTACGAACCTGCGACGACTGGTCATGAAGATTCCTCCGTGGGGTAGTGCTGTTTTGGCTGAGCGATGGTAGCAGCGCTCCTGCGGTCCGTCATCAACGCGAGACATTCGCATTGGCGCGCAGCTTAAAGCGCTGGATCTTGCCTGTCGCGGTCTTGGGTAGCTCGCCGACGAACTCGATCCATCGCGGATACTTGTAAGGCGCGAGGAGCGCTTTGACATGCTCTTGGAGCACACTCGCGAGCTCGGCTCCCGCGCGGTGGCCGGGCTTGAGAACCACAAACGCCTTTGGCTTGATCAATTCGCTTTCGTCGGGGTGGCCGACAACTGCCGCCTCAAGAACCGCGTCGTGCGTGATCAGAGCCGACTCGACCTCCGCCGGCGACACATAGATGCCACCGACTTTCAGCATATCGTCGGCCCGGCCCGCATAGACATAGTAGCCGTCCTCGTCGCGCCGATACTTGTCGCCGCTCTTTGTCCACGGTCCATGGAAGGTGTTCTTGCTGCGCTCGTTGTTATTC
>DASXBS010000196.1:0-31228 GCA_036491555.1 Casimicrobiaceae bacterium | reverse complement strand
CTTCCTGGTTGCCGATCATCTCGTCGACATGAACCGCGGTGAGGCTTTGCCCGCTCTTGAGCAGCAGCACCGAGTTGTAGCGCGTGCTCTCGGGATTGTGCCCGGGATTGCCAAGCAGGCGCGGCAGGTAGAAGAAGGGGTATTTTCTACCCTGCCACACAACTTCACGCGACAGGTAAAGGTTAATGAGGTCCTTGTCCTTGATCTGCTGCACCTGCTCGACCATCGGCGCGGGCAACGCCCACAGGCGCCCGCCCGCGCGCACCAGCACGGTCTGTGCGACTGCCAGCGTCAGCGGCAGGTACATCGTGAATGATGTTCCCTTACCCGCGACGGTGGCGACGTCGACCCGGCCGCCGAGGGCGGCGACTTCGGAGCGCACCACGTCCATGCCGACGCCGCGGCCCGACACCTGAGTGACCTTGGCCGCCGTCGAGAATCCGGGGGCGAAGATGCATTCGATCAGCCGCGCCTCGGTGGGCTCGCCTTCCTCCGGGATCACCCCGAGCGCGCGCGCCTTCGCCGCAATGCGAGAAAGGTCGAGTCCGGCACCGTCGTCTGCGATCTCGATCGCGATTTCGTTGCCCTGCTGGCGCACGTTGAGCGTGATCTCGCCGGTCTCGGCCTTACCGGCACGCTGGCGCATGTCGCGCGTTTCCAGGCCGTGATCGAGCGCATTGCGCAGCAGATGCTCGAGAGGCCCGACCAGCTTTTCGAGCACCGAGCGGTCGAGCTCGACCTGCGTTCCCCGGATTTCCAGGTTGGCGCGCTTGTCGAGCTCCTTCGCGGTCTGGCGCATGATGCGGTAGAGCCGCTCGGAGAGGCTCGCGAACGGAACGGTGCGGATTGAAAACAGCTGCTGCTGGACATCGCGCGACAGGCGAGCCTGCGCGAGCAACGCGGCGTCGGCCTCGTCGATGTTCTTGAGCAACGATTGCTGCACGGTCGACACGTCGTTGACGCCTTCGGCAATGCCGCGCGTGAGCTCCTGGAACCGCGTGAACCGGTCGAATTCAAGCGGATCGAATCCTTCCGCTGCCTCGTTGACCATCGACATCCGCGACTGGATCTGCGAGTCGGCCTGGATCTCTATTTCGCGCACCTGCGCGCGCAGTCGTATCACGCTTCCGGTGAGCTCGAGCAGATTCGCCTTGAGCGATCGCAGCTCGCCTTCGACGCGCGCACGCGCGATCGCGACCTCACCCGCTTCATTGACCAGGCGGTCGATCAGATCGGCACGAACGCGAAGCTGCGCACGTGCGCCCTCGGCTTCGGGCGCGGCAGGTGTGCTGTCTGGAGCCGCATGTGCGGTCGCCACGGTGGGCAGCGTAGCGATCACGCCCTTTGCCGCGCTCGTGGCTGGCTCGACCTCGACCGTCGGCTTGGTCTCCGTCTGCAGCCATGGCAGCACGCTGTTCACCTCGCCTTGGTGCAGGCGATCGAGCACGAAGGCGACGCGATCGAGATCGGTGTCGAGAGCGTCCAGCAACGCCGGCGCCGGCCGAGCTATCGCCTCGCCTTCGGGCAGGCGGCTTTCCATCAAGTGGGTGAGCTCGCCGAGGCGCATCGCGCCCGCCATCCGCGCGCTGCCCTTGAAAGTGTGCAGTATTCGCCTCAGGGCGCGCACCGGCGCGATGTCCGCGGGCCTCTTGCGCCACGCCCGCAACTGCTCTCCGGCTTGCGGAAACAGCTCGGCGGCTTCCTCGAGAAATATCGGAAGGACCTGCTTGTCGACATCATCGCTCACGTCGCGCAATGACTCGTCGACCGCTGCCAGGGCCGCCGGGCTGTGCAAGGGAGGCGCTGCCGCGGGTTGAACAGGCACCTCGGCGGCAGTTACCGGGATGGCCGCGACGGGAGCGGAAGGGGCCGGCGTTTCGGACATCGCCGCGACGCGTAGCACGGGTGCGCCCTCGGAGCCGCCAGCGATCTCGTCGTGCGCTTCGGCGACGATATGCGCTGGGTCAGACGTCGCCACCAGCCGCGGTGCCGCCGGCGCTTCTTCTGCAATCGCTTCGTCGGCGTCAGCGATGCGCGCCGCGACGGTCTCGCTGTCATCGAGCATCGGCTCGGGCGCGGCCTGCTGACGCAGCGCATCGAGTTCGGCGACGATCTCGGCAGCCTCCGTCTCGTCCACCGCGAGGAACGCTTCGCGCGCGCGAACGCGCCCGACCAGCGTCGCAAGTCCGGCGATCGCGCGCGCCAGCACCGGCAGCGCGGCACCCGGCAGCGGCGGGCCTCTTTCCTGCAGCGCGAGCAGACACTGCTCGAGCACCTTGGACGTAGACGCCACCAGCGGGAACCCGCCGGTGCGATGAATTCCGCACAGCGTGTGGCTGGCGCGAACCATCGCCTGTGACGGAGTAGCGGTGCTGTCGAACTGGAGGGCGTGAAGCTCGGCGTGGAGCGTGGCGAGATGCTGCTGGGCCTCGTCGCAGAGAATGCGATAAAGCGCGGTGGAAAGCGTCACCCCCCCGACGCTCGTTTCCTCGGCGTCGGGAGGCGGCGCGCGCTGCGACGCGCGATCTTCAGCGGTCATCGCCGCGCGCGGCGCGAATTCGATCACCTCGCCGGGATTGTCGACCATCTGCGGCGCGTCGTTGGCGGCGTCGTCGAACTCCAGCGACGGTGTCTCGTCGAGCTCGAGGATTTCGATCATCGGCAAAGGCTGCGCGGCAGAAAGGGCCGCGCTATCGATGCTGGCGACGAGTGCGACCGCCTGCGTCGGAGCCGCCGCCACCGCCGTCAACTCCGAATGGGTCGAAGGTTCACGCGGCGCACTGGGTGGCGAGGGCACAGGCGCCGAAGGCCCCGGTGGCGTCGGCCCGGCGCCGGGTCCGGGCGGCTCCGGTCCGCCGGGAAGCTCCGCGTAGACTTTGGCGAGCGCCGCGCGCAACGCGCGAGCGTCCGGCGTCACGCGTTTGCGACGGCGTAGCGTGTCCACCCAGACACGAAACGATGTGTGCGCGACCTCAACAAGCTCCTGCACCGCCGGGGTGACCGGAAAATCTTCCTCGAGCAGGCGGTTGTGCGCTTTTTCGACCTCGAATGCGATCTCGCCAAGCTCATTGAGGCCGACCATGCGACCGCTGCCCTTGAGCGTATGGAATCCGCGGCGAACCACACGCAATGCCTCGCGGTCGTCCGGCTGCTGCTTGAGCCGCGCGCTGTTCTGAGCGACAGCATCGAGCACTTCGCCCGCCTCGGTGAGATAGATGTCGAGCAGCTCGGCGTCCAGATCGGAGGCATCGGTCTCCAGCAGCCGCAGGGTCTCTTCCGACGGTGCCGGTGCCGGTGCGGCAGCGTGCTCGACCGCGATGGCTCCGACGACTTCCTGCAGCGCCGCGGTATCGCCTTCGCGGGACCGGGCGAGTTCCTCGAGCGCCGTGTCCGCCTTGGCGGCGAGGGCGCTGTCGGCGATCAGCTCGGCATCGTCGCGCAGCGTCGTCAGCTCGGCCTCGAGGCGATCGCGGGCGGCGCGGTCGCCCGGAGCGCGCCTGAAGGCTTCGAGCGTTGCCGGAAGACCGGCTTCGAGGTCGGCAACCGCGTCCTCAACCGTGTCGGGCGCGGCGGCCGCTTCGGCGTGCGCGCCCAGTCGCCGCGCTAGCATCGGCTCGATCAGGCGATCGCGGTCGGGCCTCTGCTGCTCGACCGCCTCGATGAAAAAGCCGAGCCCCGACAGCGACTCGGCGAGCAATTCGAGATCCTCATCGGCGACCGGTGTGTCGGGCTTCGCGTATTCGTCGATCTGCGCCTGGCACATCGAGAGCAGCTGCTCGGCCCGATCGAGCCCGAGCATTTTCAGCGCGCCGGCGATCTGCTTGCTGTCATGCGCGAGCGAAGCGAGGTCCGCGCGCTTGGCGTGATCTCGGAAGAATGCGTCGAGCACCTGCTCCATGTGGCGCAGGTTGGTCTGGATTTCGCGCGCGACCTGCGCGAGCACCAGGCGCTCCTGCGCGCGCCGCGCCATCTCATCGAGGATCGGTGCGGTGGCAGTGCTGGGTACTGGCTGGTTTTGCGCCGCGGCTTCCAGTCGCGCCAGCATGGCATCGACCTGCTTCGGGAATTCGGGCGACATGGCCGCGAAATTCTCGAGCGCCGAATCGGCGAGCAGCAGTCCGGTGGCGTATTCCATGGCCAGCGACTCGGACACGCTACCCCCGCCCAGCTTGTCGAGGCGGCCGGCCAGCGCAGCGGCCAGCCGCGAAAGTGACGGATCGGCGATGGCGGTAGTCTTGTCGCGAAGCTGCGACAGCACCTGGCGCAGCTTGGGCAGGTTCTCGGCACGCCCGCTGGTGAGCTTGAGCCACAGGTCCTTGGCGGTGGTGATCAGATCGCGTGTCTCGCGCAAAAGCGGCTGCATGCGCACGACATCGGAGGACAGCACGTCCGCCGTCGGGATGAGTCCCTGCAAGCGGAAGGCGCGCTGCACGGCCTGAACCTGCGGGCCCGCGGGCGCGCTGATCGCGACGTAATAGAGCACCTCGCGGCGCATCCGGTCGGAAACCTTGGCCGAGCCTTCGACAAAGCGGCGGATCTGCAGGTCGACACGCCCGCACAGCTGCTTCACGCCGAAGCTGGTTTCGAGGCCCCTCTCGACGATGCTTTCGAGCAGCGCCCCGACGGTCCACCAGAAGGAGCGTTGCGATGAATGCGTCTGCACGTCCTCGATGCCCTGGACCGCGTCGCGCATGACGCGCGCGCTTTCATCGTCGCCGCGCAGCCACGCCAGCAGACCCCGCTGGTAGAGGCGGCGCTGCTTGACCATGAACGACGGCAGCTTCTGCGAGGTTACCGACTTGGCGGTCGCGATGCGTGGCGCGCGCGGCGACAGGTCCGGGTAGAACAGGTCGGTTGGCGCGGCGGCCTTGATGCCGCGCGCCTGCTGCAGGAGCTCGTATTCGGGGAACAACTTGAGAGGTACAGGACTTGCGCCGCCGACGAGCTCGTCGAGGAAGATGCGCAGCTTGCGGCACGCCCGGTCGACGAGATCGCAACCGTTCTCGACGTCGCGTGGGGAAGCTTCTTCCATGCGCACCAGATGACGCTCGATCTCGTCGGTATATGCCGTTACCGCGTCGAGGCCCACCATTTGGATCGCACCGGCGGCCTGGTGAACGTGCGAGCGCGCGTGCTTGAGCGCAGTCGTGTCGCGAGGTGCGGCCTTGAACGTGGCGAGTGCCTCGAGGCCGCGCGCCAGCGCTTGGTCGATCTCCCCCTGCACCCAGGTCAGCGGGCCGAGATCGAAGTCGGGTGCGGTGTCGTTAGCCACGAAATGAACGTCCTCCAGGTCCTGACTTCGCTGAACAGCAAGAATCAGACCTGCGCGGCGTGCGTCATACCTTGAAGCCGGCGACCGAGCTGCGCAATTCGGCGGCGAGCTTGGAGAGCTGGCCGATCGACACGTTGGTCTGCTTGGTGCCCTCGGTCGTCTCTTCGGTGATCTTCAGGATGCCCTGCATGCCGCGAGTCACGTCAGAAACCGACGCCGATTGTTTTTGCGTCTGCGCAGAAATGCCGCCGATGAGCTCGGCGAGCTCGCGCGACACCTTGCGGATCTCGTCGAGCGCCTGTCCCGCCGCGTCCGAAAGCTTGGTCCCTTCCACCACGCCCACCGTGCTCTTTTCCATAGCGGCGACCGCGTCCTGCGTATCGGCCTGAATGGTCTTTACGATGGCTTCGATCTGCTTGGTCGCCTCGCCGGATCGTTCCGCAAGGCGCTGTACTTCCTCGGCGACCACGGTGAAGCCACGGCCCGCTTCGCCGGCGGAGGCCGCCTGGATGGCGGCGTTGAGCGCAAGCACGTTGGTCTGCTCGGTAATGTCGGAGATCAGTTCGACGATCTCGCCGATCTCGAGCGAGGATTCGCCGAGGCGCTTGATGCGCTTGGCGGTGTCCTGTATCTGCGAGCGGATTTCGTTCATGCCGGCGATCTGGTTATGCACCGCCTGCCCGCCTTTTTCGGCGGCCGCCAGCGACTGCTGCGCCACACGCGCCGATTGCGAAGCAGTCTGCGAGACCTCGTTGATGGATTGCGCCATCTGCAGCACCGAGGCCGAGGCCTGCTGGATCTCCTTGTTCTGGCGCTGCGAAGCCTCGTAAAGCCGGTTCGAGATCGCCTGCGCATCGGTGGTCGCCTTCGCCACCTGGTCGGTCGCGGAGTTGATGCCGCGCACCAGCGTGCGCAATTCCTCGATGGTGAAATTGATCGAATCGGCGATCGCGCCGGTCACGTCCTCGGTGACCGACGCCTGCACGGTAAGGTCGCCATCGGCGAGGTTGCCCATCTCGTTCAGCAACCTGAGAATCGCCTCCTGGTTGCGCTTGTTCTCCTGTTCGCTGTCGAACGCGCGTACCCGTGCGTCGTCGAGGAACACCTTGCCCAGCGCAATCAGCCAGAGCAGCGCGAAAAAAGCGAAGGTCATCGCCGCCCAGAACGTGAAGTTGCGCGCGGCATTCTGGTTGTCGTATTCCGAGGTGAGCTTGGTGACGTCGGCAAGCAGCGGTTCGGATTCCTGGTTGACCCCGCGCGCGGCCTGCTTGGCGCCGACCAGGCGCTGCATGTTCTGCAGGATCGCGTTGACCCCGGCCTCGTAACCGACGAAGCGCTTCTGCATCTCGAGGAACGTCGCGCGCGCGTCTTCGGCGTGAACCGGGGCAAGGCGAAGCGCGTCGCTGCCCTTGATCAGCCCGTTGAGTATGTCGCGGCAGGAGCCGGTGTCCTTGCCCAGCAGGAACGCGACCTCCGGGTCGATCTCATCGGACGAGACTAGCGAGTTCGCATTCTTGCCGATGCGCTGCGAGAGGATCGCGAGCTGGTTGGTGAAGTCGACCTCGCGAAGACTGCCTCCCCCCTGCGCGACCTGCGCCGCCGCCTGCTGCGCGAGCTCGAGCAGCGCGTTGTTGCCCTGGTTGATGCTTTCGATGCCTTTCGACAGCGAGACCAGCGGCGCCTGGTTGTCGATCACCGTCGTGGCGTTCTTCTCGACACGCTCCCAGCGGCCGGAAACCTCCCCGAGCGCGGTCTGGATTGCTTCGTTGGACGACGCTTCGATGCTCATGCCCTTGACCGATCCGCCCTTGGACAGCGCGTCCAGGTCAGTACGGAAGCGGTCGCGCGAGTCCTTCACGTCGCCGAAGGCGCCGGCGTTACCCTGGACGGCCAGGGAGGTGGCGCGCGCGAGTCGCTGCGACAGCATCTGCATTTCGGTGGCGGTGGTGACGCTTGCCGATACCTGCGAGGTGATCCGCGTGTTCAGGAACAGCATCAGCAGCGCGAGCAGGATGAAGGTTATCAGCAACAGTCCCAGGATCTGGAATTGGCGCACGATCGGCAGATGTCCGATCATCCACAGGCGCGTCGGTTGCTTCCCCTCGGCTGATCCCGGACGCAGCTGGTCCATGATCGACACGGCGGCGAGCGGATCGTAGCCCTTCGACGATCCGCTCATCTTGACCTGCGTCGTCGGGTCCTCGAGGTCGTCCAGCACCTGCCCCGAGGCACCCCCTGCGCCAAACAGGCCTTTCAAACTGAGTGCCATCTTTGCTCCCTCCCGAAAACGGGTCGCCACACATGTATTGATCGAATCACCGGGTTTGCCCTTGGCTGTTCATGCTAGAGACCCACCTGCAGGAACGCCGAATCCTGCGCCAGCCGCGCAAGGTCGATTTCCTGCCATAGCGTGCCGCGGGGATCGGTCCAGCGGGAGCCGTACCACGACGGCGCGCCGTCGGAGGCATCCGCAGCCTTGAGTTCGGCGAGATTGCGCAGTCCGAGCACGCGATGAACCACCAGACCGGCGCGCAGCTCGCCCACTCGCGGCCCGAAGAGAATCATGCGCGATGTGCTCGAGGCCGTGGTCTCCTCGTGGCCGAGGAAGCCGGCGAAGTCGATGCACCCGTAGAGATTGCCGCGGATATTGGCGATCCCCAGATACCACCGCCGCGTCATCGGCACCGAAGCGAACGACGGCACTGCGATGACTTCGCCCGCGTCGGCAAGCCGGATCAGCCATTGCCCGCCGGCACATTCGAGACCCAGCCGCGACTGCTCGACCTGCGCCGAGGTCTTGGCTGCCAGGCGGGTGGCGAGCTCCTGCTGGAACGCGCGCAGGTCTAGCTTGGCGGCACGGGCCATGGCGGCGGGTCAGCCCAGCGCGGTGATCTTCGCGAGGAGTTCCTCGCGGCGCACCGGCTTGACGATGTAATCGCGCGCGCCCTGGCGCATGCCCCAGATCTTGTCGGTTTCCTGGCTCTTCGACGTACACAGGATGATCGGTACCGAGCGCGTCTGCGGATCGCGGCTGATCGCACGCGTAGCCTGGAATCCATTGAGACCGGGCATCACCACGTCCATCAGGATCAGGTCCGGCTTGGTCGTCTTCGCCTTGAGAATGGCGTCTTCGCCGTTGTCGCTGGCGACGACCTCATAGCCGGCCTTGGTGAGCATGTCGTTCAGGACATGGCGCTCGGTCGGCGAGTCGTCGACGATAAGTACCCGCTTGATGGTCATCCTCTCCCAGCCTTCCCGTCGGCCCCCCGGCGTCCCGGCCCCGACAACGCGGCATCAGTGCGCCGCGACCTTCACATGCGTTCCAACTGCCTTGAGCAGACTTTCCTTGGTGAACGGCTTGGTCAGGTACTGGTCGGACCCTACCATGCGACCGCGCGCGCGGTCGAACAAGCCATCCTTCGACGACAGCATCACGACCGGCGTCGTGTGGAATCGCGTATTTTTCTTGATCAGCGCGCAGGTCTGATAACCGTCCAGCCGCGGCATCATGATGTCAACGAAAATCAGATCCGGCTGATGGTCGGTGATCTTGGCCAGCGCATCGAATCCGTCCTCGGCGAGAATGACGGTACAGCCTGCCTGGAGCAGAAAAATCTCGGCGCTTCGACGAATCGTGTTGCTGTCGTCGATCACCATGACTTTGACGCCCGACAAGGTGCTTGGATCCGGCAACCCGATGCTCCCTGTGCTTTCGCCCGAAACTGAAACGCCCTCGCTGAATTCCATAGTGCCCTCGTCAAAGTGTGCCACGGTTGCAAGCAAATGACCAGAGCATAATCCTTGCCAGAAGCCCCGAACTTGTGCCTTTTGAGCGATTTGCAACACTTGGCACTGCGATTGCGGCCAAAAGTGCCGTTCCTGGGCGGTCAACGCCCCAGGAACATGCGATAGGCGGGGTTTGCGGTCTCTTCGACGCAGTGGTAGCCCAGCCGGCGCAGGAACGCGGCGAACTCGCTTTTGTCCGACGGCGGGACCTGCATGCCGACCAGCACGCGCCCGTAATCGGCACCGTGGTTGCGGTAATGGAACAGGCTGATGTTCCAGCCGCGGCTCATGCTGTCCAGAAAGCGCATGAGCGCGCCCGGGCGCTCCGGAAATTCGAAGCGGTACAGGATCTCGTGCTCGGCATCGGGCGCATGCCCGCCCACGAGGTGGCGCACGTGCAACTTGGCCATTTCATTGTCGGACAGGTCGTAGGCCTCGATCCGCCGCTTATGCATGGCACGCAGCAATTCCGCCGTTTCCTGGCGGCCGGCCACCTCGACCCCGACGAAGATGTGCGCCGACTTGGCGTCCGCGTATCGATAGTTGAACTCGGTGACGTTGCGCTTGCCGAGCAACGCGCAGAACTCTCGAAAGCTGCCGGGACGCTCGGGAATGGTGACGGCGAATATCGCCTCGCGCCGCTCGCCGAGCTCCGCGCGCTCGGCGACGAAGCGCAGCCGGTCAAAGTTCATGTTCGCGCCGGAGGCGACGGCGACGAAGGTGCGGTCCTTCACCCGGTGGCGCTCCTGCCAGGCCTTCAGGCCCGCTACCGACAGCGCGCCCGCGGGCTCGAGCACCGCGCGCGTGTCTTCGAAGACGTCCTTGAGCGCGGCGCAGGTCGCGTCGGTGTCGACAAGGACGATTTCGTCGACGAGCTCGCGGCAGATCCGAAACGTCTCCTTGCCGACCTGCTTCACCGCGACGCCGTCGGCGAACAGTCCAACGTGGTCGAGCCTCACCCGCCTTCCCGCCGCAAGCGAGCGCGCCATGGCGTCCGAATCGACCGGCTGCACGCCGATGACCTTGATGTCCGGACGCACGCGCTTGACGTACGACGCGATGCCCGAGATGAGGCCGCCACCGCCGATCGCGACGAAAACGGCATCGATGGGACTCTGCCACTGATGCAGTATCTCGACCGCGATGGTGCCCTGCCCAGCGATCACGTCGGGATCGTCGTATGGATGTACGAAGGTCGCGCCGCTTTTTTTCTGCAGCGCCAGCGCGTGCTCGTAGGCGTCGCTGTACGAGTCGCCGTGCAGCACGACGCGGGCGCCGCGGGCCTCGACCGCCGTGATCTTGATCGAGGGCGTCGTCACCGGCATGACGATGGTCGCCTTGCAGGCGAGACGCTGTGCAGCGAGCGCCACACCTTGCGCATGATTGCCCGCCGATGCCGCGACCACGCCGCGCGCGCGTTCGGCCGACGAAAGGTGCGCCATCTTGTTGTACGCGCCACGCAGCTTGAACGAGAACACGCTCTGCTGGTCCTCGCGCTTGAGCAGCACGCGGCAGCCGATGCGAGCGGACAGGGCAGGCGCCAGCTCGAGAGGTGACTCGATCGCGACGTCGTACACCTTCGCGGTGAGGATCTTCTGAAGGTAGTCGACGGGCATGCGTCGGCGCACGAGGTGAAAGCGGCGAGGGTAGCAGAAACGCAGAGCGTGCCAAAGCGCGCTGCGCGCACCGCGCGCATGTTTCTGCTAGGCTCTTCGCCGCACCGATCCGCCACCCACCCACCGTGAACGCATCCACTCTCGCTGTCGTCGACCTCGGCTCGAACAGCTTCCGCCTCGAGATCGGCCGCGTCGAAGGCGGCCAGATCTACCGCCAGGACACGTGGCGGGAGACGCTTCGCTTCGGCGCCGGCCTCGACGACGAGGGTCGCCTCACCGCAGCGGCGATCGACGCGGCGCTGCAATGCCTGGCTCGGTTTCGCGAGCGCCTCTCAGGCGTGCATCCTTCCGCGGTGCGCGCGGTGGGAACCAACACGTTTCGCGTCGCGAAGAACGCGCGCGAATTCCTGCGCCAGGCCGAACGCGCGCTCGGCGTGCCCATCGACGTGATCGGCGGCCACGAGGAGGCGCGGCTCATCTACCTGGGGGTCGCGCACGTGCTGCCACCGTCGACGGCGCCGCGACTGGTCATCGACATCGGGGGTGGCTCGACCGAGTTCATCATCGGGCGCGGTCTGGAGCCCGAGCGGCTGGAATCGCTCAAGATCGGGTGCGTGGGCCTGACGCAACGATTTTTCCCGAATGGGAACGTCACCGCAGCGTCGATGGACGACGCGGAGACCGCGGCCCGGGTCGAGGTGGAGGCGATCGCCGGAGAATTCGGTCCGACGCACTGGCGCGACGCATACGCGTCCTCGGGAACCGCCGCGGCGCTCGCCGAGATTCTCGAGCAGAACGGGTTCTCCGCCGGTGGCATCACGCCCGTCGGTCTCGACCGCCTGCGCAAGCGCCTCATCGTCGCAGGCCACGCGTCGAGATTGCAGCTGCACGCGGTCAAGGCCGAACGCGTCCCCGTCCTTGCGGGCGGGCTTGCGATCATGAGCGCCGCTGTCGCCGAGCTGCGCGTGCTGCGCATCGATCCCGTCGGCGGTGCACTGCGCCTGGGCGTGCTCTACGACCTTCTCGGTCGCACTATCGACGAGGATGTGCGCAAGGTCACGGTCGGACGATTCGTCGAGCGTTATCGCATCGAGCGAGCTCACGCCACGCGCGTCGCGACACTTGCGCTTTCGCTCTACCGCAACGCAGTCAAGGGGGCGAGCCGCGAGCAGTCGCAGCTCCTCGAGTGGGCGGCGTTGCTTCACGAAACCGGGATGTCGGTGTCGCATCTGGGTTTTCACAAGCATGGCGCGTACATCCTGCAGCACGCGGACATGCCCGGATTCTCGGCGGGCGAACAGAGCCGGCTGGCGCTTCTGGTCTTCGGATGCCGCGGCGGCGTCGAGAAGCTGCAGGCTTACCTGGACGATCCCGACGTGCGCGCGCAGATTCTCGCGTTGCGCATGGCGGTGCTGTTTCACCACGCGCGCGCCCCGATCGCACTGCCGCGCATCCGCTTCAGGATCGCGGCGCGCATCGAGTTCGGCGTCGCCGCGCGCTGGCTCAAAGCACATCCGCTCACGGCGCATCTACTCGAGCGCGAGCGCGCGCAATGGGAGGCGCTAGGCTATCGCTGGCGCACCGTCTAGAGCCAGCGCCGGTAGCGGCGATAAACCGCCAGCGCACGGCATCGAGGCAGGACAGTCGAACCGCGACTTCAGCGCATTGACTTCGCGCCCTCGGGCTCGAGCATCGAGCCGCGACACCGCGGCGACCCGCATCGGCACTGCATCGCCTTGCGCGCACGCTTGCTGAGGCGGCCATGAAATACGAGCTGGTAGTCGTAGCAGAGCTCTTCGCCGGGCCGGATGGTGCGCTTGGCGTGGATAAAGACGCGATATTTCGCGTGCTCGAGCGGCTCGCAATTGGGCGAACAGCTGTGGTTGATGAAACGCGCCGCGTTGCCCTTGCGCCCGGCATCGATGACCGTGCCATCGCTCAGTTCGAACAGCAGCGTGTGAAATGGATCCGAGGGATCGCTGTCGGGCCGCTCGCAGGCCTCATCGTACGTCGATCGCGTACCGCGATACTCGACGATGCGCGCGCCCTTGCGAATGGTGCGCGTGGCGAATGCGCCGCGCCCATGAGTAGGCGAAAGGCGAACGACATAGGGACGCTTGTTCTTCGCTGCGGACATGTGTAGGCGTAATCCTGTCAATCAGACGAAGTCAGGTCCGATGACGACCTTGAGAACGACCGCGTTGCCTTGATCGCGCACGCGATTGGTGAGCCACCAGACGGCGCCCTTGCGCACGCTCCACGAAACGTCCTCGCCCGAAAGCAGGAACGCGGCGACCTCACCGAGGGTTGGCTGGTGTCCGACGATTAGAACCGGCTCGCGCGCATCCGGCCACGACGCTGCGGCCAGCAGCGCCGCCACGCTGGCGCCCGGGGCAATTTCGGGGACGACCTTGAACTTGCGCTTGAGCGCGAGCGCGGTCTGCTGCGCGCGGTCGGCTGGGCTCGCCAGGACGCGGCAGCTGTCGGGCAGTCGCGCCTCGAGCCATGCCGCCATTCGTTCGGCCTGCTTGTGACCCTTGGATGTGAGTCGTCGTCCGAGGTCGGGCTCGCCGGGTTCGGCCTCTGCATGACGCCAGAGAATCAGGTCCATGTTTGCCTCTCTTCAGGTGCGCGGCGGCGAGTGGTCCGCCAGCCGGTCGAGCAGGGCCTGCTGCGCCGAAATCGGATGCCCGCGGCCCTTGGGTTTCTGGCGACGATAGCTGCCGTCCGCACCCAGGTCCCACGCATCCCAGTTGTCGGAGAGGTACGGCTTGAGCGCTTCTTCGATGACACGCGTCTTGAGCTCGCGATCGAGCACCGGAAAGGCGACCTCGACGCGCCGAAAAAGATTGCGTCCCATCCAGTCGGCGCTCGCCAGGTAGACGTCCTCGCTGCCGTTATTCTCGAAATACCACACGCGGTGATGCTCGAGAAATCGACCCAGGATCGATCGTACGCGGATGTTGTCTGACACTCCCGCGACGCCGGGGCGCAACGCGCAGGCGCCGCGCACGACGAGGTCGATCTGTACGCCCGCCTCTGAAGCAGCATAGAGCGCCTTGATCACCGCGTCCTCGAGCAACGCATTCATCTTGGCGATGATTCGCGCCGGCTTACCCTCGCGCGCGTGGCGCGCCTCGCGGCGTATGGCGTCGAGCAGGTGGCGATGCATCGTGAACGGCGCAAGCCACAGATGCTTGAGCTTGTTCGCTTTCGCAAGGCTTGTGATGTGCAGAAACACCTCGCTGACGTCCGCGCAGACGTCCGCATTGCTGGTGAGCAGGCCGAAATCGGTGTACATGCGCGCGGTGCGTGGATGATAGTTTCCGGTCCCCAGGTGTGCGTAGGGCTGGAGAAAAGTCTTGCCCGCGGCATCGCGTTCGCGACGCCAGAGCAGCGCCAGCTTGGCGTGCGTTTTCAGGCCGAACACGCCATATACGACCTGCGCGCCGGCCTGCTCCAGACGCTCCGCCCAATTGATGTTCGCCTCCTCGTCGAAGCGGGCGAGCAACTCGACCACGACTGTGACTTCCTTACCGCGCCGCGCCGCCTCGATCAGCGCTTCCATCAACACCGAATTCACTCCGGTGCGATATACCGTTTGCTTGATCGCGACCACGTCCGGATCGTCGACCGCCTTGCGGATGAACTCGACGACGGGCTCGAACGCCTGGTACGGGTGGTGCAACAGCACATCGTGCTGACGCAGCACCGCCAGGAGATCGGGCTGATCCCTAAGCCGGTCGGGAAGCCCTTGGACGAAGAGCGGGTACTTGTACTGGTCGAGGTCAGCCTCGTCGACCATCGCGGACAGGCGAGCGAGGTTGACCGGCCCGTCGCAGCGGTACAGATCATAGTCCTGCAGCTCGAATTGCTGCAGCAGGAGCTCGGCCAGATGCGGCGGACAGCGCGCGGCGACTTCGAGCCGCACTGCGAGCCCGAACTGACGCTGCGGGAGCTCTCCTTCGAGCGCTTGGCGCAGGTTCTTGACCTCCTCCTCGTCGAACCAGAGGTCGGCATCGCGCGTGACCCGGAACTGCGAATAGTTGATCACCTCGCGTCCGGCGAACAGCTCGTTCAGATGCGCGTGAATGACCGACGAGAGCAGCACGAAGGTATTTTCCGGCGCCACCTCGCGAGGCAGCTCGATCACGCGCGGCAGCAGGCGCGGCGCCTTCACGATGGCGATCGATGTCTCGCGTCCGAACGCGTCGCGGCCGGAGAGCTCGACGATGAAGTTGAGCGTCTTGTTCACGACCTGCGGAAACGGGTGCGCGGGATCGAGCCCGATCGGGGTGAGCAGCGGCTTCACCTCGCGCCGGAAATAGTCGGCGACCCACGCCCGCTGCTCGGCGTTGCGGTCGACGTCGCGCAAGAGCCGGATGCCCACTCCGGCCAGTTCCGGCAGGATCTGCGCGTTGAGCGTCCGGTACATGTCAGCGACCAGCGTTTGAGTTTCCTCGCTGATCCGACCGAAATTCGAGCGCAGCTCGTGGAGCGTCGTTCCCGGGGGCGGTGCCTTCATGCGCATCTGCTCGCGCAGCCCGGCGACCCGGATCTCGAAGAACTCGTCGAGATTGCTGCTCACGATGCACAGGAAGCGCAGCCGCTCGAGCAGCGGAACCGCGGTATCCTCGGCAAGCGCCAGCACGCGGCGATTGAACGCTAGCAGCGACAGCTCGCGATTGATCGCCGACGCTTCGCGCGGCTTGGGGGAGTCGTCGGGCATGATCGGCGGCGTCGAGACCGGGGAGTGCGGACGCGTCGGCGCGACGGCGCCAGTCTGTGCGGCGTTTGTTGCAGCGGTGTGACCGGTGTCTTCGTTCATGCGGCAACCGCCTGCTCGGCCAAGCCAAGCCAGATGCAGGCGCCTTTCGATGCGCGGTCCAGGTCGGCGAGATACGCGTGATGCGCGGCGAGCTCGTCGTCGCTCGGACGGATTATGCGGATGGCGATGTGCGCGACCGTGGCGCCAGCCATCGACGCGGCGATCGAAACCGGTCCGACATCGATGGTCAGGGACTCCTGGCCGCGGGTCATCGCGAGATAAACCTCGGAGAGCAGCTGGGCGTCGAGCAACGCGCCATGCAGCGTGCGTTGCGCGTGCGCGACGCCCATGCGCTCGCACAGCGCGTCGAGGCTGTTGCGCTTTCCCGGATACTGGTCGCGGGCAAGCGCCAGCGTGTCGATCACCCCCACGCACAGCTCGCTCGACGGCGGCAATTCGGCGCGCTTGAGCTCTTCGTCGAGGAAGCCGATGTCGAACGGGGCGTTGTGGATGATCCATTGCGCACCGCGAGCGAAATCGATGAATTCCGCCGCGATGTCGCGGAAGCACGGCTTCTCGCGCAGCATTTCCCACGTGTATCCGTGAACGTCGGTCGCGCCGGCGTCGATCTCGCGCTCAGGATTTACGTACACGTGCAAATGGCGTCCGGTCGGCCGGCGGTCGACCAGCTCTACGATGCCGATCTCGATGACGCGATGGCCGAGCCGGGCGTCGAGTCCCGTCGTTTCGGTGTCGAGGATGAGCTGGCGCATGGTCTCTAACGGCGATAGCGTTTGATCGTCGCCTGGATTTCCTCGATGGCGCGTTCGATCTCGTCATCGGTGAGATCGCGCTGCACACCCTTGCGGTCGGTCAGCGTCAGCGTGCGGTCGATCTCGGTCTGGAACTCGCCCAGTCCGAGCGTCTCGGTAATGGTCGTGGTCGGATCGTCGGTGAGCGTCTCCGGTCCCCAGCGCACGACCACCAGCGACAGGTTGTCGCCGTCGGGGCCGCCGCGCGCCTCGGCCTCGCGCATGAGCGTCGGCGCCGACTTGAGAATCGGCGTGCCGGTGAGCGCGCGCGCGATCTCCTCCTGCGGATAAACACTCCACAGCCCGTCGGTGCAAAGCACCAGCAGGTCGCCGTTGCGCAAGGGTGTGCGCCGCGAAAGGTCGATCACCGGGTCGACCAGCCCTCCCAGGCAGCTGAATATTTTGTTGCGGTCCGGGTGATCGAGGACCTCATGCGAACCGATAAGCCCCTGATCGAGCAGATACTGCACTTTCGAATGGTCCTTGGTCTGCCCGATCAGGCCGCCCTGGCGAAACAGATACAGCCGTGAATCGCCGACGTGCGCCCAATACGCGTAGTTCTGCTGCACGATGCAGGCGACGCAGGTGGTGCGCGGCGTCTCGAGCATCGAGAACTGGTTCGCGTAGGAGCCGAGCGCCGAATGCGCGCGCAGCATGGTGTCCTGCAGGAACTTGAGCGGCGCCTTGAGCGTGGGCTTGGCCTCCTGCTGGAATCGTTCGATGAACAGGCGAACGGCGATCTGCGCCGCGATCTCGCCGCCAGCATGTCCGCCCATGCCATCGGCGATGACCAGCAGCAGCGTATCTCGACTGTAGGTGTATGCCAGCCGGTCCTGGTTGACCTTGCGCTGGCTCTTGCGGCTTTCCTGGAAAATGGTGAAGCGCACGCGGGACCTACATTACCTCGGTGAACAGTTTCTTTTTCAGGGAATCGATGAAGGTGAGCTTGCGCTTTCTCGGCGGAATTTCACGGATCGCCTTTTGCAGCGCGAACACGCTTTGCGGACGCTCCAGCGGATCCAACCGCAGGCACCAGTCGATCACCTCGAGAAGATTGTCGGAATACGCGCCCGCCCAGATCTTCTTGGCCGACACGAGATGGTCCTCGGTAACGCGCGCATCGGCGGCCTGCGGCGCGAAAGCAGCCAGACAGGCGAAGATGCTCGCGCCGATTCCGTAGACGTCGGTCCACGGCCCGAGACGGTCGGGATCGCGATACTGCTCCGGCGCGGCAAACCCGGGGGTGTACATCGGCGCGAGCTTGGGACGCGCCGAGGTGAGCGTCTGGCGCGCGGCGCCAAAGTCGAGCAGCACCGGCGAGCCGTCGGTGCGCAGATAGACGTTGGCTGGCTTGATATCCAGATGCAGCAGCTTGTGCGTATGCACTTCGCGCAGGCCATTGAGCAGATGCATGAACACGTGCCGCACAAGCCGCTCCGACATCTGATCCTGGCGCAGCTGGATCTGCTGCTGCAGCGTGCGACCGCGCTCGTAGCGCATCACCATGTACACCGTCTCGTTGGCGCGGAAAAAATTGAGCACGCGCACGACATTCGGGTGATTGATCTTGGCCAGCGCCCGCCCTTCCTCGAAGAAGCACTTCATCCCATATCGGAACGAGGTCAGGTTCTCCGCCGAGCTCGCGCGAACGATGTCGCCTTCGGTGCGCAGCACCAGCGACGACGGCAGATATTCCTTGATCGCCACCGGAGCGCCGCCCTCGTCGAATGCGCGATAGACGATCGAAAATCCGCCGCGGCTGATCTGGCGATCGATTCGGTAATTCAGCAGCTGATAACCGGAGGCGAGGGCTTGATTGGTGACGCCCATGGGGGCCGGCGGCAGCGACATTGCGCGCTCCGCCTGTACTTGCGCGTAGGATTGATAACCTCTACATTCTCTGCAACCCTGCGCATAAAGTAAAGATTTCATTGACTTTCCCCACTCAGCCACTGGCGTTTTCGTCGTCCACAGTCTGTTCGCAGCGTTCGAGCCTCGCCCCATGATTCTGAGCATGACCGGCTTTGCCGCGGTGGGCGCCGATTTGCCTGGCTGCACGCTGTCGGTCGAGCTGCGCTCGGTCAACCATCGCTACCTGGACATCCAGCTCAGACTTGCCGACGAGCTGCGCGCGCTCGAGACGGCGGTCCGCGAAGCCCTGGCCGCCGAGCTCAAGCGCGGCAAGATTGATTGCCGCATCGCGCTCACCCGTGCCATGGCCGGGGCGACCGCGCTCGCAGTGAACGCCGAGCGCGTCGCGCAACTACGCGACGCCGCCGCCGACGTGCAGCGTCACGCCCCCGGCAGCTTGCCGCTGTCGACCATCGAGATCCTGCGCTGGCCGGGCGTGCTCACCGAGCCCTCGGTCGACCCGGAAAGCCTGGCGGCGCATGCGATGCAACTCGTGCGGCGCGCACTCTCGGAGCTTGGCGCGTCGCGCGCGCGTGAAGGCCACAAGCTGCGAGCCATGATCGAGGAGCGCTGCCAGGGGATCGAGACGCAGCTCGCGAGGATCGCGCCGCGCGTACCCGCGATTCACGACGCCTACGTCGAGAAGCTCGGAGCGCGCCTGCGCGATGCTGGCCTCGATCCCGACAACGAGCGCCTCAAGCAGGAGTTGGCGCTGTTCGCGACTAAGATCGACGTGGCCGAAGAAGTGTCGAGGCTGGTGACGCACGTCGTCGAGGTACGTCGCGTGCTCGGCGCGGGCGGGTCGAGCGGCAAGCGTCTGGACTTCCTGATGCAGGAGCTCAACCGCGAAGCCAACACGCTGGGGTCGAAATCGGTCGATGCCGAGCTTTCGCACGCCGCGCTCGAGCTCAAGGTCCTGATCGAGCAGATGCGCGAGCAGGTGCAGAACATTGAATAGCCAGGAGCCTGCGCCGATCCTGGCGACGTCACCCAGCCAGTCGATCGGCAACCTTTTCGTCATCGCCGCGCCGTCGGGTGCGGGCAAGACCTCGCTGACGCGCGCGCTGCTTGAGCGCGAGCCAGCGATCCGTCTTTCGGTGTCCTATACGACACGCAAGCCGCGACTTGGCGAGCGCGACGGCGTCGACTACCACTTCATCGACTTCGCGAGGTTCGACGCGCTGAAGGTGGGAGGCGAATTCCTCGAGCATGCGTTCGTGCACGGCAACTGGTACGCCACATCGCTGAGCTGGCTCAAGTCGGAGGTCGCCGCCGGACGCGACGTGCTGCTCGAAATCGACTGGCAGGGCGCCGCGCAGGTCCGCAAGCTGGTACCCGATTCGGTGCAGGTCTTCATCCTGCCGCCCTCGCTGGCATCGCTGCAGCAGCGGCTGGTCACGCGCGGGCAGGACGACGACGCCACCATCGCGCGGCGCCTCGACGTCGCGAGGGACGAGATACGCCACTGCGAGGACTTCGATTATGTTATTATTAATCAGGACTTTGCCACGGCGGTCGACGATGTCGCCGCCATCGTGAGGTCGGCGCGCCTGCGCGGCAGCCAACAGCGCGCACGCTTTCGCCAGCTGATCCACCAATTGACCTGAAGGAACACATCATGGCTCGCATCACGATCGAAGATTGTCTCGCCCGCATCCCAAATCGCTTCGAGCTCACCCTCGCCGCGACCAACCGTGCACGACAGATCAGCGCAGGGTCGGCAGCGTTGGTCGAGGGCGACCGAGACAAGCCCACGGTGATCGCGCTCCGTGAAATGGCCGCCGGCAAGATCGGCATCGAAATGTTGCTCAAGCCGCAGAGTTAAGTCCCTTGAGCACGCGCTAGATCGTCCTGACGTGACACAGCATGTCGGAAATCGCCGAATTCACCCGACACCTTGGTCACTATCTTCCGCCTCGTGACGTTGCGCTGGTAGAGCGCGCCTTCGCGTTCTCCGAGAGCGCGCACCAAGGCCAGTTCCGCAAGTCCGGCGAGCCCTACATCACGCACCCGCTGGCGGTCGCCAGCATCCTCTCGCAGTGGCGGCTCGACGCGCAGGGCCTCGCCGCGGCATTGCTCCATGACGTGATGGAGGACACCAGCGTCACCAAGACCGAGATCGAAACCTCGTTCGGCAAGCCCGTCGCCGACATGGTCGACGGCGTCTCCAAGCTCGACCAGATCGAGTTCCAGTCGCGCGAGGACGCGCAAGCTGAGAGCTTTCGCAAGATGCTGCTGGCGATGGCGCAGGACGTGCGCGTCATCCTGATCAAGCTCGCCGATCGTCTGCACAACATGCGCACGCTCGACGCGATGGCGCCCACGCATCGCGAGCGCATCGCCCGCGAGACCCTGGATATCTACGCGCCCATCGCCAACCGCCTGGGCCTGAATGCGCTCTATCTCGAGCTGCAGGAGCTTTCGTTCAAGAACCTGTATCCGATGCGCTATCGCGTGCTCGCCAAGCAGATCAAGGCGGCGCGCGGCAATCGCCGCGAGGTGATGAACCGCATCCTGCAGTCGATCCGCGAGGGCCTCAAGCAGGCAGGCATCGCGGCCACGGTGAGCGGCCGCGAAAAGACGGTTTACAGCGTGTACAAGAAGATGCGCGAGAAGCACTACACGTTCTCGCAGGTCTTCGACATCTATGGCGTGCGCGTGCTGGTGAAGGATGTGACCGCCAGCTATGCCGCGCTCGGAGTCCTGCACAGCCTTTACAAGCCGATCCCGGGTAAGTTCAAGGACTACATCGCCATCCCGAAGGCGAACGGTTACCAGTCGCTGCACACCACGCTGTTCGGTCCGTTCGGCACACCGCTGGAAGCACAGATCCGCACGCAGGACATGCATCGAGTCGCCGAGGCCGGCGTCGCCGCGCACTGGTTGTACAAGAGCGGCGACCAGCTCGACATCGCTGAAGCGCAGCAGCAGACTCACCGCTGGCTGCAAAGCCTGCTCGAGATCGGCTCGGAGTCGCGCGATTCGAAGGAGTTCCTCGAGCACATCAAGGGCGACCTCTTCCCCGACGCGATCTATGTATTCACCCCCAAGGGCAAGATCATGGCGCTGCCCACAGGCGCGACCGCAGTCGACTTCGCGTACGCGGTGCATACCGACATCGGCCACCACTGCACCGCAGCTCGCATCAACTACGAGCTGATGCCGCTGCGCACCGAGCTCAAGAACGGGGACCAGGTCGAGATCATGACCTCGCCCACTGCCCGACCGAATCCGTCGTGGCTCAATTTCGTCGCCACCGGAAAGGCGCGCTCGCGCATCCGGCATTTCCTGAAATCGCTGCAGCAGCGGGAATCCGCCGCGCTGGGCGAGCGCATGCTCGAGCAGGCGCTGGCGTCGCTCAAGGTCCCGCCGGAGGCGATCACCTGGGAACGCTGGGAAGCGCTGGCGCGCGAGTACGGAGCGAAGGGCCAACTCGAAATTCTCGCCGACATCGGGCTGGGCAAACGACTTTCGTTCGTGGTTGCGCAGGCCCTCACCCGCGCGAGCAAAGGCTTAGAGGAGTCCGCGCAGCATCCGGTCAAAGCCGGCACGCTGCAGCTTCGCGGCGTCGAGGGCGTCGCCATTCAATATGGCAAGTGCTGCCGCCCGATTCCCGGCGACGCGATCGTCGGCCAGTTCAGGCGCGGCCAGGGTCTGATGGTGCACACGCGCGACTGCCCAACGCTGCGCAAGAGCCGCGTCGACACCGACCAGATCGTCGATGTCGAATGGGCTCCCGACGTCGAAGGCGTGTTCGAGGCCGGAATGCGCCTGCTGGTTACCGATCAGCGCGGGCTCCTCGCCAAGCTCGCCACGGCCATCGCAGATGCCGGAGCCAACATCGAGTACGTTTCGATGGAGCGCTCCGACGAGGGCTCGGTGTTCAACATGTTCTTCAACGTCCAGGTGCGCGACCGGAAGCACCTCGCCGACGTGATGCGTGCGCTGCATCGGATTCCCGAAGTGAAACGGGTGCAGCGGGCGCGGACTTAACGACCGCGGTTCAGTGCGCGGCCGCCGAGCACGACCGCGTACCGACGTCGAGCATCGACTCCGCGGCTTCCGGCACGGTGATGCTTGCCACGCAATCGATCTCCCCATCGGGACGCAGCTCATAGCTTCCGGGCTCGATGCCCTCGAGATAGAACTCCCCGCGCCGTCCGGTAAAGCTGCGCGTCACCTGCGCGCCGTGCGTGACGGTGAGCTCCCGGAACTCGAGCGGCGACGCCACGTTTCCGCGCAACCGCACGAGTGCTCCGTAGATAGACCGATTCTTCTTGACCTCGAAAGCGACCAGCGTGCCACTGCGGCTCGGCGGTGAGATCACGCGCGCCGACTTGAGAAAGACATAATCCAGAGGCAGCTCGCCGGTGCCGAAGGTGATGAAATTGTCGTAATAGGAAGTGATGTTCGTCGCAACGACTTCCCCCGCCGCGTCGGTCCTTCCTGCGAGCCAGCCGTTGGCATACACCGGCACGTCGCGAAGTCCTGCCACACGCACGACGGCGAAACTGTCGTCCACGGGACGGGAAGCAAACACACTCCCACCGACGTAACCGACGCTGCCGGCGAAAAATAATTGGCTCAAGCCGGGCCCCGCTTCCGGCGTGCTCGCGCGTGAATAGTCGGCACCGAAGGTCGCGTGCGCGGCGTTCACCTGCACGAACGCCCGCCCGAACGCGCCATCTGTCCCGCCACCACCGACGTGGCCTCCCGTGAAAGCATAGCCGATCCCTTCGCCTTGCGGGATGGACCTTTCCATGGACAGCGCTTGCGTCCCCCGGCCACCCACACCGCCCACAGCCACGGCGACCGACGTCAACGTATCGAAGAAATAACGGAACGACAGAAGCCAGCTGCCGCTCGTTCGGGGTTGGACCGATTGAATGTAGTTGATCGCGAGCAGGCCTTTGCTGTCGAGCATCGATCGCGTATAGGCGACATTCCAAACCTTGCTCTGCGGTCCATCATAGCTGGTCGACGCCGTATACGTTGCGCTGAGGCTCCCCAGCGCCGCCATGTAAACGGAGCCCGACGCGTACTGGTTCGTACGTGCATGGAATCCCGCGTTGAGATCGGACAATTGCGCATATTCGCGCGCGAGGTATTGGGCTCCGAGGTTGAGGCTGAAATTTCCGCCGGTATAGGAATACGCGGCCGCAGCGGCGACAGCGGAGTGCCCGTCCTGGCCGCCGACCGAAACACCTCCGCCGACGATGCCCAGCGGCGATTGGTACGTACCGAAGGGGCCAATGTTGTACAGACTGTCCGTCGCTTGACCGCGCAAGCCCAGCGTCAACTGATCGGTGAAGGCGTAGCGGTGAAACGCCGACGCGGCGAGCGGTCCATAATCGTTGCTGTCGACGCCGTAGTTTCGACGGAGAAAGCCGAGGTTGTAGCTGTATTCCTGCAGGCCTTCCGCCAATCCGACGTTTGTAGCGAAAAAGAAAGGCCGCTGCAATACCTGTTCGCGGCCGAAAGGATCGCGAATGACCACGGACACATTCTGCGCTCCGGTGACGCCGGCGATATTGGTGATGTCGACCGGTCCCGGTGCAACCTGGCGCTGAGCGATAAGGTTGCCGTCGACCCGAACCTGAACGGTCGAGGGAAACGCGACCTCAGTCTGAAACGCCGCGGTCGGATACTGGATGAAGTAGGGGTCCATCGAGTACATCTTGGTGAAGCTCACTCCGCCCAGTGGAACCGAGGCGGCGAGGTCAAATGTCGGGGTGAAAAAGTCGCCCAGTGTCAGGCGGCGCAGGTTCGCTCGATCATCATATTGCGCGTTCGTCAGCAGGCGCGTGAAGCGGCTCGACGTGGCCTCGCCCCATTGGTCGCTGGTCGTGTTGTAGAACAGCCAGCTGCCCCACCGAGCACCGAGCTCGGTGGCAAACTGGTAGCGGCGTTGACCGAAGCTGTCGTCCCCATTGGCGTTCAATCCATAGTTGAGGAATGCGCTGGTGTCCGAGGGATAGGTGACCTCTCCGCGATGCTGTGGCCCAAGATCGAGCGTCGTGCCGGGAAGCTCTTTGGCAGCAACGCGAAGCTCCAGCGTCACTTGCTTCTCGTCGAAGCGAGCATCGAGTCCGTCGATCGTGGAGACCACCAGATATCGCTCGCCATCGACGGTCACTGCGTTTGCGTGCGGAAACGTCAATCCCCATTGCGCGAGCTGCGCGGTCGGCACCAAGACCAGATCGTCGGCATCGCGCAAGATCGCGACGTCCCCTTTATTGACCGTGTTGACGTACACGCGCGCGATGAGCGGCGTGAAAGGCGCCCGAGCCGGCGACTCGCGGCTGGTGATACGGTTAGCTGCGACTACGGCAGGTTCCACGACCTCGGCATCGCGAGCGGCCGTTGCCGCCGGTGCGCCTGGCCCCGGGTGAAGCGCAAAGACGATTCCGACAGCGAATGCGAACCGGCGCAGCCTATGAGCAGGAGCCCGCATCGACATCGAGCTTGCGCTTCAGGTCCAGCCCGTCCCCCATGACCGAAGCTTCCAGCGTCGCCAGCCGGGCGCAGGTGCCGCGTGGAATGTCGAATTTGAGTTTCTTCATCACGCCTGGCAGGAAATATCGCTCCGGAAACTCCTGCGTGAACAGCACGCTTCCATCCCTGGCGACGCCCGCAAGCGACACCTGGTCGGTGCGGAAATGCACGTTGCCGGTGTTTGTAACCGACCATTCCGCAGCGCCTCCGCGCATGCCAAGCGACGTGATCTCTCCGGCTTTGTTGACCTTGGCAGGGGCGACGAATACGGCGACCCCGACGCGCAGGAACACGCGCAGTGACGCGCCTTGCGCTTGGGTGCCGGGTTCCGCGGGCGGTAACTCCTCGATGAAAACACGATAGCTCTCTTCCTGCGCGACCGGCGATGCCTTGACGCCGACTCGAACGATGCGCGATTCCCCTGGCGCGAGCTCCATCGCCCGCGGAAAGTAGATCAATTCATTCGCTGGCTCGTACTGATCCTTGCCTTCAGCGTCCTGGCGCCAGGTCATGGCGTCGACTTGCATGCGCAGTGGAGCGGTATCGTCGTTGCGTACCAGCAGCTCGCTCGAGCGAACGCTCCGATCGAGGCTCACCATGACGGGATTGATCGTGAACTCGCCCGCCTGCAGCAGCGGCGGCCACGCGAACAGGATGAGCAGCATCGCGAGCGAAGGCCATTGCGGACGAGACATGAACGTGTTCCTTCGCATTTAGGGAACGATCGTCGCGGTAACGACGTCCTGATAAGAACCGACCAGCGCATTCTGATAATCCTGGCCCAGGACCGTTGCGATGAGGGTCCAGCGCTGGTTCCCTCCTCCTGGCGAAACGAACAACGATTGCATGGTGTAAGGGATGAAAAAATTCTGCGTCGCATGCTTCATGCGCAACGGCGCACTACCGTTGGCGCCGGAGAACTGCCACGTCGGCGACCCGCTGGCGGTGCAGCGCACATTCGCTGTGACCTGCGCGGTCTGCGTCGTCGCCAGTGAGGGATCAAGCGGGGCAAATATCAGCGCGCCCGGTGGCGTGGTGAATGTGCACACCTGCGCGCCAGCGTTCGCGGTCAGGACGAGAAGGCCGACCAGCAGCGACCATCGCATCGCCATCCGCGCAACGGCAGCGACGGCTTTGCTCACGGCGAGTCGCAACCCGTGAGCGTTTCCGATTTATGCATCGCCAATGACATTTGCGCGCACCATCGAGGATTATCAAGAAGAAGGCCGCTAATGCGGCCTCCGTCCGAACCATAGACTACGATCTGGTCAAGGCGCGACTGTCACGCTCATCGTTCCAGTATAGGCGCCGGCGAGGGAGTTTTGAAAGGCCGCCTGCGCTATCGTCCCGGTGACGGTCAGCGTCTGATCCTTGCCCGAACCGAGGCCCGTTCCGGCGCCGGTGTTCGACGAAGTGATCGTAGGCGCCATGGTCGGCGTCCCGGTGCACGCTCCGCAAGTCACCGTCGCGGTGGCGGGCACTGTGAACGTTGGCGCCGTCCCATTCGAGCAGCGATACACGATTGCCGTGCTACCGACCGCGCTGGTCGCGGAGCTCGGATCGATGTTGCTGCCGGTCCCAGTGTTCGTGATGTTGATGATGGGCGCCACCGGGAAAAACTTGCACACGCCGATGATCGTCGCATTCACGGTCACGGTTACATTGTCAGCTGCGAGCGCGCTGCCCGACATCATCAGGCCGACCAGCGCGGCGCCAGCAAAGACTACTTTGAGTTTTACCGACTTCATTTGAACTCCCTGATCTGGTGCTCTAAAGATTGCGCCAAGCACGTACAACACCGTGACCGGCACCCAAATTCAATTTGCAGGACCATAACCGCAAAAAGGGTGCCAACGAGGCTGTCGCCCACAAGCGCCCACGGGAGCGAATGCCTACGCTTCGGCATTATTCGAAATAATCCTTTATGCTTCAGTTAGTTAAGTGTTGCAGCACGGAGTCGTGTTCATGGTCCGACTGCGGTGTCGAGGGAAGCTGCTTGCCGACGAACTGTGTAGCAGTACTGCCGGAATATGGCCCAGTGATTGCGGGCGACGCCAAACAAAAGGGCCGCGGTAGCGGCCCTTTTTATTGCTCGGAATGAAACTTTCAGGCGGCTTGCTTCGCCAGCAACTGCTGCAACTCCCCCGACTCGTACATCTCGCGCATGATGTCCGCCCCGCCGACGAACTCGCCGTTGACGTAGAGCTGCGGGATGGTCGGCCAGTTGGCGTAGTCCTTGATGCCCTGGCGGATATCGGCGTCGGCGAGGACGTTCACCGAGAAGAAGGTCTCGGCTCCGGATTGCTTCAGCATCTGCACCGCCGCACTGGAAAACCCGCATTGCGGGAACTGCGGCGTGCCCTTCATGTATAGCACGACGGGATGGGTGATGACCTGCTCGCGGATCGTGTCCTGGATGCTCATGGTGCGTGCCTCATAATGAATAGATGCCCGACTATTGTAGCCGACTTGGGGTCGGAGGACGCCGTTTCAACCCTTATGCGGCGGGCGCTCACTCCTTGACCGCGCCGGTCAGGCCCGAGACGTAATACTCGACGAAGAACGAGTAGAGGATCGCCACCGGCAGCGATCCGAAGAGCGCGCCGGCCATTAGCGATCCCCAGTGGTAGACATCGCCCTCGACCAGCTCGGTGACCACGCCGACAGGCACGGTCTTGACCTCGGACGACGAGACGAAAGTCAGCGCGTAGATGAACTCGTTCCACGACAGCGTGAATGCGAAGATGCCGACCGAGATCAGGCCCGGCACCGCCAGCGGCAGGATGATCTTGACGAGGATTTGCAGACGGCTCGCGCCATCGATCAGCGCGCATTCCTCGAGTTCGAGCGGGATCGATTTGAAGTAGCCCATCAGCAGCCAGGTGCCGAACGGGATAAGGAACGTCGGATAGGTGAGAATCAGCGCGAAGCGAGTGTCGAACAGGTTGAGCTTGTAGACCATCGCGGCCAATGGGATGAACAGGATCGACGGCGGCACCAGGTACGCGAGAAAAATGCTCATGCCCACATAGCGCGAGCCGCGAAAGCGCAGGCGCTCGATCGCGTACGCCGCGAGCACGCTGCAGAAAATCGAGATGACGGTGGACGCCACCGAGACCACGATCGTGTTCCACAGCCAATCGGGGTACGCCGTGTCGAAGAGCAGCTTCTTGATGTGCGCCAGCGTCGGCTTGACCACCCAGAATGGGTTGCCTTCGCGCGAAAGCAGCTCGGCATCGGGCTTCACCGCGGTGATCGCCATCCAGTAGAAGGGAAAAAGCAGCACGAACAGAAACACGGACAGCGGAAGGTAGATGGTGAATATCCGCCGCGGCAGCGACACCAGGTAGTTCGTGCCCTGCGAATCCACCACCTCCGGCGTCGCAGCGACACTGGTCATTTGTCGGAACCTCCCTGCTGCCACGCGCGACGCTGGAGTCCGAAGTAGCTGATCATGATCGCTGCCAGCAGGAATGGGATCATCGCGGTCGCGATCGCCGCACCCTCCCCCAGGTTGCCGCCCGATATGGCGCGCTGGAACGACAACGTCGCCATCAGATGCGTCGAATTGAGCGGTCCTCCGCGCGTGATCACGTAGATCAGCTGGAAATCGGTGAACGTCATCAGCACCGAAAAAGTCATCACCACCGCGATGATCGGCGTCAGCAAAGGCATCGTGATGTAACGGAACTGCTGCCACGGCGTCGCGCCGTCCAGGCTCGCCGCCTCGTAATACGACGGCGATATCGTCTGCAGGCCGGCCAGAAGCGTGATCGCCACGAACGGCACACCGCGCCAGATGTTGGCAGCAATGACCGAGAATCGAGCATTCCATGGATCGCCCAGAAAATCGATGTAGTGCGTGATGAGGCCCATCCGCATCAGTGCCCAGCTAATGATCGAGAACTGCGAATCGTAGATCCACCAGAACGCGATCGCCGACAGCGCGGTGGGCACGATGAATGGCAGCAGCACGACCGCGCGGAAAAAAGGCTTGAAGGGAATGTGCTTGTTGAGCAGCAGCGCGAGGTAAAGCCCGAGCCCGAATTTGATGACGCTGGCGACGGTCGTGTAGAAAAGCGTGTTGAACAGTGCCAGGCGCGTGACCGCGTCACCCCACAGGAACTCATAGTTTTCCAGGCCGATCCACGAGCCGGGTCGGCCGATCTTCTGATCGGTGAACCCGAGGTACGTGCCCAGCCCGAGCGGGTAGGTCAGGAACAGCAGCAACAGGGCCGCCGCCGGCAGCATGAACAGCAGCCCGAGGACGGTGCGATTGTCGAGCGCGCGAGACAGCGCGGTGCTGTGGCTTGCGATGAAGGGACTCCGTGAACCGACTCGACCGAAGAAGCGTGCGCGTCGAGGGGTGTAACCGCCCCTCGACGCGCACTGAGATTACTTCAGGCCGTACGACGCTGTATCAGACCTTGTAGTACCGTTCGGCCCGCGCCTGCGCGCGCGCCGCGGCTTCTTTCGGCGACTTCGATCCCGACGCCGCCTCCGCCACCATGTTCGGGATGATGAAGTCCGCGGTCGCAGCGGCCGACGCATATCCCATCGTGCCGTCGTATCCGTTCGGCGTCATGTCCTTCATGCAGTCGCGATACGGCGTGTTCTTCGGGTCGGCGGTCCAGAACGCGCTCTTCTCGTACGCCGCGAGCGGCTGGCACACATAGCCGATCGACGCTTCCTGCCATGGCACGTACTGCTCCTTCTCCATCATGAAGCGCAGGTATTCCTTGGCGGCATTCGGGTATTTCGAATACTTGAAGATCATCATCGGAAATACGAGATTGAGCACGGTGCGCTTGCCGGAAATCCCGACGGGAAAGGCTGCGTGTTGGATGTCCTTCGCCATTTCCTGCAATTTCGGATCCGGCGACGTCTTCGCGGCGTAATAGATGGAAATCCCGTTGGCGGTAAGGAACAGTTGTCCGTCGAGGAACGCCTTGTTGTTGTTGGGATCGAGCCAGGACAGCGTGCCCGGGATGAAGGTCTCGTAGAGTTGCTTGCCATATTCGAGCGCGGCGATGGTCTCGGGGCTGTTGATGACAACCTCGTTCTTGTTGTTCACCATCTTGCCGCCGTGCGCCCACAGCAGCCAGTACGTCCAGCTCGAATCACCGGTGGCGTTGCCCAGCGCATAGCCCGCCGGGGTACCTTTCGCCTTGAGTGCCTGGCAAAGCTTCAGAAACCCCGGCATGTCGTTCGGAAAGGTTTCGAAGCCGGCTGCCTTGAGGGCGCTCTCGCGATAGACCATCGCGTTGCCGGCGGCGCCCATCATGATCGCCACCCATTTCTTGCCGTCCATTCCGTACGCCTTCGCCGAGTCGTACCAGCCGCCGTACTTCGCGCCAAGATAGTTGGCGAGATCGCTCACGTCCACCAGCTTCTCCGGATACTGGTGCGCGTCTTCCATGGTACTGATGATGATGTCGGGACCGCTGCCGACGTTGGCGGCCACCGCAGCCTTCGGTCGAACGTCTTCCCAGCCCTCGGCGTCGACGCGCACTTCGATGCCCGTCGCCTCGGTGAACTTCTTGGTGTTCGCCGCCCAGACGTCCTCGTCACCTTGCACGAAGCGCTTCCAGCGCAGCACGCGCAGCTTGGCGCCCTTTTCCGGCGCCGCCTTGTAGTTTTGCGCGGCGACATCGGCGGGGAGAATCAGCCCTCCGCTTCCCAGCGCAGTGCCCGCAGCGACGCCCGCGGCGGTCTTCAAAAAGTCACGACGTTTGAAATCGCTCATGCAAGTCCTCCGTTGAGTAAATGACGAAACTCGAGTCGCCGCTCAAGCGGCTGGTGTGCTCGACCTGACGAGCCGCGTCCCGCTAGCCGCATCGAACAGATGCGCGCGCGCGAGGTCCGGCCTGAGTCCGATGCGGTCACCGGCCTGGCAGCTCACGCGATCGCGAACGAGCGTGGTGAGCTCCTGGCCGTTGAAGCGGCAATACAGCTGGGTGTCGGCGCCGGTTGGCTCGACGACGACGACATCGGCCGGAAGCGCCGTGGCTTCGCCCGACGGCCCGCTGCCCTCCGCGAGCAGGCAATGCTCGGGACGCATTCCATAGAGCACGCTTTGGCCGTGGGCGCCGACCGCATTGATCGGCATCGGCAGGTGCACGCCGCCGGCGAATTCCACACTGGCAGGACCACCATTGGCGCGGATGGTCCCCGGCACCATGTTCATCGCGGGCGAGCCGATGAATCCCGCGACGAAGGTGTTATTCGGCCGATCGTAGAGCGTCAGCGGATCGCCGGTCTGTTCGACGACGCCGTCCTTCATGACTACGATCTTATCGGCCATGGTCATCGCTTCGATCTGGTCGTGCGTGACGTAGATCGAAGTCGTTTTCAAGCGCTGATGCAGCTCCTTGATCTCGGTGCGCATCTGCACGCGCAATTTGGCGTCGAGATTCGACAGCGGCTCGTCGAACAAGAACACCTGCGGGTCGCGCACGATGGCGCGTCCCATCGCCACGCGCTGGCGCTGCCCGCCGGAAAGCTGCCGCGGATAGCGCTCGAGATAAGGGCCGAGCCCGAGGATGTCGGCGGCGCGCTTAACCCGCGC